>JAFGJU010000146.1 GCA_016928935.1 Candidatus Eiseniibacteriota bacterium
CTGGGCTACTTGCTGGCAAGAGCTCTTGCTCCGGTTCATTACTACTGCTTCCCCTCGAGGCGGGCCGCCGTGCTTTCGAACGTACGGCACATACTGAACAACTCTGCGTCTCCGAGGTTCAGGGAGCTCGGCGAAAAGAACACCGCCATGCTTATCTGCCGCAGTTTCAACGAGTTTCTCTACGAATTCTTCAAGATCCCCGGACTGGACAAGGAGAGGATTAGTCAGTCCGTCCGGTTCGAGGGGCGCGACAATCTGGACTCGGCCCTCTCCGGAGGCAAGGGTGCCATACTGGCTACCGCTCACATAGGCAACTGGGAGCTGGCCGGCGCAGCTCTTGCGCTGCTGGGCTACAAGCTCCACGTGGTGGCGGGAGTGCAGTTCAGCCGGTCTCTTTCCGAACACGTCAAGGAAATGAAACGAAGGATGGACATAAGCGTGGTTTCGCCCGAGGAGGGTTACAGGGCCCTGTTCCGGGCCCTTCACGAGAACGAATGTGTGGTGCTCCTGGTGGACGGGGACGTGTTCATGGAAGGCCTCAGCATGGATCTCTTCTCCAAGCCGGCGAGAGTCCCGTCGGGAGCTGCCAGCCTTTCTCTGAGGACGATGGCCCCTGTCGTGCCCGGCTACATAAAGAGAGAAGGACGGTTCAGGTTCCAGGTCTGCTTCGACAAGCCCATCTTCCCCAATCCCAGTGGAGACAAGACAAAGGATGTCGAAAGAATGACCGAGCAGGTGATGTCCAGAGTGGAAAGTTACATAGAGCAGAACCTGGACCAGTGGTGCATCTTCAGGAATGTCTGGCCCGCTGCTTAGGAGCAGCGAACTCTCGACAAATCTTACGAGTATGGCTGCCAAGTCCTCACCCACAAGAGAGGTCCTTCCTCGCGACGCCGTCGCGCGTGGGGCCGGCGCGCCTGGTGCCGGAGCTCCCGCCGCGGATGGAGCCGGCGGCAGGCCTGCTCTCCCCTCCGGACCCGGCCGCTCGCTCAACGTCGCCATCGTCACTCACGCATACTACCCGCAGTTCGGCGGCGTGAGCGAGCACGTCCACCACACTTCCGCCGAGCTGAGGAAGAGAGGCCACAAGGTCACAGTCATAACGTGCGGCCACAGGAACCACGCGGCCGCGGCAGAGAAGGACGTCGTGCGCGTCGGCGGCAACTTCCTGGTCCCATACAACGGGGCCTTTGTGAACCTGACGGTCGGATGGAACGTGTACGGGAAGATGAAGCGCATCCTCTCAGAGGGTCGCTTCGACGTGGTGCATGTGCACTGCCCGCTCATCCCCGTCCTGCCCCTCGCGGCCGCCAGGACTGCGGGGGACTCCGTTTTGTTCGGGACGTTCCACGCCTCGGGCAAGTCGAGCGCGGCCTACGCCTTGTTCCGACCGCTTCTAAAGAAATACCACAGGAGGCTGGACGGGATGATCGCCGTCAGCAGGCCGGCCCGGGAGTTTGTCGAAAGGTACTTCGGCGGAGAGTACAGGATAATCCCGAACGGCGTGGACCCAGAGAGGTTCAGCCCCGACAAGCCTCCAGCCGGGGGACTGAACGACGGCAAACTGAACGTGCTGTTTGTGGGCCGACCCGACCCCAGGAAGGGTCTGGAGTACCTTATCAGGGCGATGGGAATCGTACAGGCCAACAGCCGCTCGCCCGTCCGCCTGGTCATAGTGGGCGACGGACCCCGCAGGCAGCGCTACGAGTCGATGGCCGCGAGCCTGCCCCCGGGTTCCGTGCTGTTCGTGGGCAGCGTCAGCCCGGAAGCCCTGCCGGGGTACTTCTCCGGCTCACACGTGTTTTGCTCGCCCGCCACCATGAACGAGAGCTTCGGTATTGTGTTGTTGGAGGCGATGGCTTCGGGCGTGCCGGTGGTGGCCTCGGACATACCCGGCTACAGGTCGGTCGTCTCCCACGGCCGGGACGGGCTCCTCTGCCGGCCCGCGGACCCGCAGGAGATGGCCAAGGCCATCCTGCTCTTGCTGAATGACGACGCACTCAGGAGGGAGATGGGCACGAGGGGCCGCGAGAAGGCGCTGGAGTTCTCGTGGAGCCGGATAGCGCTGGAGATAGAGAGCTGCTACCTGCAGGCCTTGAGGGCCAGGTCTCGGACGCGGTCCTAGGCCTTCTCTATCGGCCTTGGTAGGGCTGCATCAGGACACCCGTAGGCACCGGCCACCGCAATCGTTACAGGATTGGCTACAGGATCTCCCTGCCCTCTCCCAGGATTTCGTTCACGGCCTGCCTGAAGAAGTCCGTCTCAACTGCCGTCTCCACCCCCACCCGCTCCTTGTATGTGTCCCAGGAACGAGCGATCTCCCTGCCCAGCAAGGCCAGTGTCTTGCCTTCCGCAAGCCCTCTGTCTCTGCTGTCCCTGTTGTAGAAGAGAATGTCGGAGACCAACGCCCTCGCAAGGACTTTCGGGTCCTCCTCGCGGGCGCTGAGAGGGAAAGTGGGCTTCTGCGGTTCCGCCGCGTCAGCGGGCGCCCCGCCGGGCGGGACTCCGGCTCCGGCGGCCGTTTGCGCCGCTGCCGGCTCCTGTGCGGAAGCGGCCTCCGGCTGTGCCGCCGGCTTCGGCTCTCCGGTCGGCTCAGGCTCGCCCGGCCCGGGCTCGAGCTCGGCACGAGACACCGGGGCGGGCTTCGGGGCCGACTGCTCGGCCTCGACCGAAGGCTCCGGTGCGACGGCGCGACCTTCCGCCGGAGGCGGCGTCGACGGGCCGAGACCCGCCACCACGTCCTTACCGAACAACTTCTGAGCCAGACTCTCGGGCTGCTCTTCCTGCGGGCGCTTGACCTCGAACACTGTCCTACATTTCGGGCACCTGACCTTGACGCCCAGCGGTCCTATCTTTTCGTCCGATACCTTGTACTTGGTGCCACATCCTGCGCACGTGACTATCATGATTTCACCTCTGCCGCGCGTCGGGGGTTAAGTGATTATGTTCCAGGCTATCGGAAAGCAAGAAATGAGCCAAACGAAGCGTCACGCGGCCGGCAGTGTCGCAGTGAAGTCCTTCAGCTCGTTCAGAGTCCTCCTGGCGGGCGCGTTTTGGGGATGGGAAAGCTCGGGGTCCCGCTCCAGCAGCAGAAAGGCTTCCCTCCTGGCCAGGGACAGCAACGGCCCGTCCCTCAAAAGGTCCGCTATGCGAAACTCGGGCAGCCCGTGTTGTCTTGTCCCCAGGAACTCGCCGGGCCCCCTTATGGCCAGGTCTGCTTCGGCAATCTTAAATCCGTCGTCGCAGTTTGCAAGTATCCCGAGCCGCCTGGAGGCGTCGCCACCCGTCTCGGTCTCTTTTATGAGAATGCAGTACGATTCGTGCTCGCCGCGGCCGACCCGGCCCCTCAACTGATGGAGCTGCGACAACCCGTACCTGTCGGGATGCTCCACTATCATGATGGAAGCGTTGGACACGTCTATCCCGACCTCTATTACGGTCGTGCTGACGAGCAGGTCTATCTCCCCGGTCTTGAAGCGCTCCATCGTCTTTTCCTTTTCGTCCGACTTCATCCTGCCGTGCATAAGACCCACTCTGACTCCCCTCAAGAGCGGGTTCCGCGAAAGGTGCTGCGCCATCTCCGTGGCGGCCATCAGCTGTTCCGACTTCTCGGATTCCTCGACCAGGGGATAAACCACGAAGGCCTGCCTGCCTTCTCGCACCTTCTTGGCCAAGAACTCGTAGACCTTCGCCCTCTCGCCGTCCTCCACAATTCTGGTCACCACTCTGCGCCTTCCCGGAGGCATCTCGTCTATCACAGACACGTCCAGGTCGCCGAACACGGTCATGGCGAGGGTCCGCGGTATGGGCGTGGCGCTCATGACGAGCGTGTGAGGAAAAATGCCTTTTCCCGCCAGGGCTCCCCTCTGAAGCACTCCGAAGCGGTGCTGCTCGTCCACCACGACGAGTCCCAGCCTCGCGAACTGAACGTGCTCCTGGATGAGAGCGTGCGTCCCGAACACGATGTCGAGTTCACCCTCGCGGGCCTGCTTGGGAATTTGCTCCCTGGCCCTCGTTCTGGTCTTCCCGTACAGCGCGGCCATCTTCACGTCGAACTCCTTCAGGAGCCGGCACGCAGTCGCGTAGTGCTGCTCGACGAGTATTTCCGTCGGAGCCATGAACGCGGCCTGACAGCCGTTGTCGGCCACCATCAGGCATGCCGCCAGGGCCACGACTGTCTTTCCGCAACCCACGTCTCCCTCCAAAAGCCGGTTCATCACGCGCCGGGAGCTAAGGTCGAGCCTCATCTCCTCCAGCACTCTCTTCTGAGCCTGCGTGAGCTGAAACGGCAGAGTCTCGAGGAAACGCGAGAAACGAGGCCCGTCAGTCGAGAAGGCCAGCGCTCTTGACGGCTCCTGCGCCCTCTGCTTCCTTCTGGCCAGTATGAGCTGCATGTAGAAGAGCTCCTCGAAGGCGAGCCTTTCCCTGGCCTTCTGCTGCGCAGTCCAGTCGTCGGGGAAGTGTATCTGTCGGAGAGCCTCCTGAAGGCCGGACAGGTTTCTGCGCTTGAGCACGTGCTCCGGCAGGCTCTCGCGTAGGAGCGGCACGCAGCTCTCCAGGGTGCGCTTGACGGTCCTCCTCAGGATCTTCTGGCCTATGTCCGCGGTCAGCCTGTAGGACGGCACAATCCGGCCGGTGTGGATCAGCTCCTGGTCTTCCCGGGACAGGATTTCGTACACCGGATTCTTTATCTGCTTTCCCCGGTAGAACCCCACCTCACCGCTCACGACGACCTCCAGCCCGGTCTTGAACACCCTCTGCAGGAACGGCTGGTTGAACCAGATGCATTCCACGCTGCCGGTCTCGTCAGTGAGCACCAGGATGAAGTCTCTCCTGCCGTCCCGCGTCGGCCTCACCTGAAACCCCAACACGGTGCCCATCACAGTGCAGTTCTGGCCCGGCGTTATGGACGAGATCTTGCTGACGGTCGTCCTGTCGATGTAACCCCTGGGATAGTGCCTGAGCAGGTCCATCACAGTCGTGATGCCGAGCCTCTGAAACACCTCGGCCTTTGCGGGACCGACGCCTTTGAGATACTGGACTGGAGAGGAGGGTTTCAGCATGACGTGAAACGCGGTGTCACTTTTGCCCTTGCAAGCCCTTCCGCTGTTTGTTAGATTCTACGTCAGACGTTCGACGAACCTCAAGGAGTATATCAGTTATGGCTAAGAGATGCGATATCTGCGGAAGGGGAATTCAGTTCGGGGCTAAGGTCAGCCACGCCCACAACGTCTCCAAGAGACGGTGGCAGCCGAACCTCCAGCGGGTCAGGGTGGTCATTGACGGCGTACCAAAGAAGATCTACGTGTGCACCAGGTGCCTGAGGTCCGAAGCCGTTCAGAAGGCCATTCGTTCCACCGCCAAGACTCCTGCCCACAAAGAGACCGCCGAGTCCTAGGCCGGCGGCCCGTCCCAAGCTTCAAGCTTCGTGCGGCCTGCGGCGCTCAAACCTTGCCGCGGGCCTTCTCGTACAGGGACCTCACGCGCGCTCTGGCCGCCTCCGCGTAGACGTGGTCCCACGGCAGCGGAGCGGTCGGGGCGGCCGGGGCGCTCACTTCCTGCTCGAACGAAAGTCCGGCCTCCTGCCAGGCCTTCCTCAGGCCCGTCTCCTCGAACACCAGGCTGTGCAGGGCGCGTCCAGTCTTCCAGCTTCCGCGCGACAGGGCCGCCTCCAGCATCCAGCTCCTCACTCCCGGTGGAGTGTACCGCACCGCTTTGAGCTTTCTCACTTCCGTCGAGAGTCTCCGCAGCTTCAGGCGCATGGCCTCCTCCCGCTCCGCTCCGAACCACTGGAAGGGTGTGGAGGCCTTGGGCACGAACGGTGAGACGCTCAGGGTCACAGACCTGAACTTGCCGCGCATCTCGAACCTCTTGGACACGGCATGCGTCAGCGACGCCACTGCGTCCACGTCCTCGGCGCGCTCTCCCGGCAGGCCCAGCATGAAGTACAGCTTGAGCGTCGTGAAGCCGCTCTCGGAGGCGCACCTCGCGGTTTCGAACAGACGCTCCTCTGCAAGCTCCTTCCCAATGAGATTCCTCAGCCTGGCGGTGCCCGCCTCCGGGGCTATGGTGAGGGTCCTGGTGCCGCTCCCGGCTACTATCGGAATGAGCTCGGCTCTTCCGGCGTCGGCCCTGACGGACGACACCGATACCCTCTGCTTCCTGGCTGCGATCGTCCGCGCCAGGCCGGTCAAGCCGGGGTGGTCGGCCACGCAGGCGCCCAGGAGTCCCACGGTCCTGGCCGCGGAGCCGGCGGCGTCCAGTCTCTCCAGGAGCGAGGAGGCAGGGACGAACCTGAGCGGCGAGTAGGCTGAGCTGACTGCGCAAAACCTGCACCTTTTCGTGCAGCCCCTGGCCACCTCTGCCAGGAACATCCCACCGAGGTGAGAACGCGTGCTCAGAATCACCGACGTGCAGAAGAGACGCGACAGGTCCTCTACGTGACGCCGCTGGGGCGCCGGAGCCCCGGCTCCGCGTCCTATGAAGGGCGAGTGGAGCGACGGCACGTAGACCCCGCCCACTTGCGCCATCGCATTCTCCACGGACTGCCTGCCTCCCTTCCGACCCTCGAGGTAAGCTTCCAGTATTTCGGGCACCGCCTCGTCGGCTTCGCCCAGGAAGATGGCGTCCATGAAGGGGCTAACGGGTTCCGGGTTTGTGAAGACCCCCACTCCACCCGCGAGCAGGAAGGGCGACGCGCCGGGCCGGTCGGCCGCGTAGGGCGCGATCCCCGAGGCTCTCAGGGTCTTGAGCACGTTCACGAGGTCGTTCTCGTAGGACACGGAGAAGGCCAGGACGTCAAACTGTCTGAGGGGCAGCCCGCTTTCCAGACTCGTCCCCTCCAGGCCGCGCTCGAAGAACGCCCTCTCGCAGTGCACCCCGGGAGTGGAGGCCAGCATACGGTAGACGCCCTGGAACCCCAGGTTGTCCATGCCGACTGCGTACGAGTTCGGATAGACGACGCACACGCTCAGGCGGGCCCTCTTCCGCGCGCGGGCCGGGTCGTAGCCGAGCAAATTGAGTTCGGCTCGCTCATACGGGGGTGGTGACATCTGAGGGAGCGTGGTGATGCGGGACCTGGTCGTCCAGGTAGGACCTGGCCAGAGGGTTGTCCGGTTCCAGCCCGAGAACGTGAAGGAAGTGCTCCCTGGCCTCGTCGAACCGGGATTGCCTCTGGAGCAGGAGGGCCAGCTCCAGCCTGGCGGCCACGAAGTTCCTGTTTATGGAGATCGCCGTGTCGAACGCCTTCTCCGCCTCCGCCAGCCGCGACTTCATGGCCAAGGCGCGCGCTAGGCAGTAATGCAGGTCTGCGTGGTCCGGGCAGAGCGACAGGGCCGTCGTCAGATGCAGAACGGCCTCGTCTTGATTGCCCTCAGACAGCAAGACCCTGCCCAGGGCGTAGTGAGCCATGCCGTAGTCCGGGTTGAGCTCTATGGCGGCCACGAGCTCGTTCCGGGCCTTCTCCAACTGCCCCGATTTCATGTATGAGATGCCCAGGCTCAGCCTGAGGTCGGGGTAGTCAGGATGGTATCCGACCGCGACCTCGAACTCGTTCGCCGCTTTGTTGTGGTCGCCCATGGCGAGGTACACGCGGCCCAGCTCGGCGCGTGCGACGCCCGCATCGGGCGACTGTTCCAGCGCGCCCTTGAGCTCTCTGACGGCCGCCGAGGTGTCGCCCAGGCTGTGGTGGCACAGGGCCAGGTGATAGCGGGCCCTCCAGAACGACGGGTTCGCTTCCAGCGCCTTCTTGAACCTGTCCAGGGCCAGGTCCGCGAAACCGCCCTTGTACATGGCCAGGCCTGCCAGGAAGTGTGTGTCCGAGTAGTTGGGAGCGAGCTCCGAGGCGTGGACCAGAAGCTTCACGGCGTCGCCGTAGCGCCTCTCGGCCAGGTAGGCCAACCCCAGATGCATGTGGGCGTCTATGTACCTCGGGTTCATGGAGATGGCCTCCTTGAACTCGACCGCGGCTCTGGAGGTCTCGCCCATCTCGGCCAGTATGATGCCCAGCTTGCAGTGAAGGTCCGCGTACCTGGGCTGGAGCGCCAGGGCCTTCTCCAGCTCGGCCACGGCCTGCTTCCTGAGCCCTCTGTTGTAGAATGTAACCGCGTTATCCACGTGAGTCATGCAATCTGACTTCTTCTTGGGAATCTCCTTGAGCTCCGCTATTGCCTCCTCGGGGATATGGTTGTTCTTCTGGAGACTCAGAGACACAGGAAGCTCGTAACCCGCGCGCTTGACCTCCTGAAGCTGCCTGCCGGCACCCTCCTCGTCCCCGAGCGCGTGCAGGCAGACGGCCAGGTAGCAGCGCGCCTCCGAGTAGTTGGGGTTCACTGCCAGAGCCTCTTCCAGCTCCTTCACCGCCTCCTCGTGCCTGTCCGACTTCTCGAGTATGACGCCCAGGTAGTAGTGCAGGTCGGGGTAGTTGGGGCTCTCAGACAGGGCCCTGCGGAATTCGGCCTCTGCCTTGGCCAGCTCACCCTTCTTGAAGTGCGCCAGGCCCAGGTGCGCCCGGGCCTCCGCCGCGTAGAAGAGACCCAGGTTGTAGTAGGGGTCCTTCTTGTTGGAGATGGACTCTATCGCCGTCTCAAACTCTGTTACGGCCTCCTCGTACTGGCCGTTGTTGAAGAGCGCGATGCCCCTGTTGTAGTGCTCGTTTCCCTGGCGTTGAAGCAGTCTTCCGAAAAGCGTCATAGAGACACACCACCCTCACGGCAATTCCCGGCAATACCGAGAGACCTCGAGTGTCCTACTCCATCTGCTTTCTTAGGAAAGCCGGAACATCCAGACTGTCTTTTGAGAACGCCCTGCCCCACTTCCGCGTGTGGGAGACGACGGCGGATTCTTCCTTCCGCAGGAAGGCCGGTCTTCTCAAGCCCTCTTCGTCGTAATCCACGATCTCTATCAGCCTCTTGTC
>JAFGJU010000147.1 GCA_016928935.1 Candidatus Eiseniibacteriota bacterium
CCGCCCGGGTACGGCGCCGCCCGGGTACGGGGCAGCTCGGGCACGGGGCAGCTCGGGTATGGGATGGCTCGGTCACGGGGCCGCTCGGGTATGGGATGGCTCGGTCACATAATTGGAGCTTGAAATGCCCGCCGCACGGCGATTTCCGCCTTGCTACGTCCGCGCAATTATCTGTCACCGCGGCAATTACGGCTGTCACCACTACCACCCACCGGGGAATCCGCCCGGCCAGCCACGGCACCCTCTCGCTATTGCCCGCTTCTGCCTGTTGTGCTATCCTTCTCTGGTTTGTTTCGCCCAATAAACTGTAAGTCGTTCCGGAAGGGGGACTCCCACATGTACATACTCTGGATCGTCATCGCCGCAATCGCAGTCGCCTTCGTCGTCCTATGGGCCTTGAACTACCGAAAGGTCAGCCCCAACCAGGCTCTCATCATCTCCGGAGGTAGGCGGCGCACCATAGTGGAGCCCGACGGTACGAAGCGCACCATCGGGTACAGGCTCCAGATCGGCGGCGGCACTTTTGTCATGCCGCTTATCGAGCGCGCCGAGGTCCTCCCGCTGGACATATTCTCGCTTGCCGTGAAGACGACCGATGTCCTCACGGCCCAGGGCGTGCTCCTGACGGCCGAGTCCCAGGGGCAGGTGAGGGTGGCCGACGACGAACATTCCATACGCCTCGCCGCCCAGCAGTTCCTGTCCACGGGCGCCGACGGCATAAAGTCCGTGTCCATGGAGGTGTTGGAAGGCCATCTGAGGGCCGTCCTCGGCGCCATGTCGGTGGAGGAGATCTACCAGCGCCGTGAGGAGTTCGCCAGCCGCGTCAAGAAGGCCGCCTCCGAGGACTTCTCCCGCATGGGCCTCACTCTGGTCGCTTTCTCGCTCAAGGACATATCGGACAAGCAGGGATACATAGAGGCGTTGGGTGCGCCGCAGATTGCCCAGGTCAAGCGCGACGCAGCGGTGGCACAGGCCGAGACAGAGAAAGACGCCGCCGTCAAGTCGGCCGTCGCGCGCAAGGACGGCGACATTGTGCGGCTGAACGCGGAGGTGGAGATAGCCGCCGCGTCCAGGGACTTCGAGGCCAAGCGCGCCGAATTCCAGACATTGGTGAACCAGAAGCGGGCCCAGGCCGACCTGGCGTACGAGCTGGAGCGGGTCAAGATGACCCAGCAGCTCAAGCAGGAGGAGGCCCTGGTCAAGATGATAGACAAGGAGAAGGCCATCGAGCTCGAGACCAAGGAGATTCTGAGAAGGGAGAAGGAGCTCGAAGCCACGGTGAAGAAGCCGGCGGACGCCATGGCCTACCAGGCGAAGCTCGAGGCAGAGGCGGAAGCATACAGGAGCGAGCTCGAGGCCAAGGGCAAGGCCGCAGGCATACGGCTGTACGGCAACGCCGAGGCGGAGGCGACAGCTGCGAAGGGCGAGGCCGAGGCCAAGGCGATGCTCAAGAAGGCCGAGTCCTGGTCCAAGTACAACGAGGCTGCTGCCTACGACACGCTGATGCGTACCCTTCCCGAGCTTGCGAGGGCCGTGTCCGAGCCGCTCGCCAAGGTCGAGAAGATAGTGCTCGTGGGTAACGACGGAGTCTCCGGCGCGTCGAAGATAACCGGCCAGGTCGCCAGCGTGCTGGCTCAGCTACCGACCATAGTCGAATCTCTGACCGGAACTGACATAAAGAGTTATCTCGAGAACCTTCCCCGGATGCGCCACGGCAGGTCCGGAGAAAAGGGCGCTTCCAGCAGCGATTCCGGCAGGAGCGGCGAGAAGAGCAAAGAGGGGATGATTGATTGACGCGCGCCCTTGAAGCCGGGCAGGCACCGGCCGTGTTGGCTTCCCGAGCCACCGCCGATTCCTGCCGCTCCGGCTGCTTGGCGCGGCCTTCTGACGATGGCGGCGCGTCGCGCCGGGAATTGCCGGCCCAACGGGTGCGGCGGGGCGTTGCGCAGTTGCTTCAAGACGGCTGACTTTCAAGAACGGCGGGTTTCCAGATGTCACAAGCTTCCGAGATGCTTTCAGAGAGGGTAAATCGCATCGGCCTCTCTCCGACTCTCCGGATCTCCGGCACCGCCAAGCAGATGGCGGCGGAGGGTATAGACGTCATAGACCTGAGCGTGGGCGAGCCCGATTTCCCGACGCCGTCTAACGTCAAGGAGGCCGGAAAGCGGGCCATAGACGCCGACTTCACGAAGTACACGGCCAACGAGGGCACGGTCGAGCTGAGGCGCGCCATCATCGAGAAGCTCAGGCGCGACAACGGCCTCGACTACAAGCCGGAAGAGATCCTCGTGTCTCCAGGCGCCAAATGCAGCCTTTACAACCTGACTGTCGCGCTCCTCAACGAGGGAGAGGACGTCATCATCCCGACCCCCTGCTGGGTGTCCTACCCCGACCAGGTGCGGCTGGCCAAGGCAAACCCCGTGTTTGTGCGCACCCGGGAGGAGAACGGCTTCCGGTTGACGCCCGAAGACCTGCGGGCGTCGCTGACGTTCAACACCAAGGCCCTGGTACTCAACTACCCGTGCAACCCGACTGGCGCCACGTACTCCCGGGAAGACCTCGAGGCTCTGGCGGACATGGCGGTCAAGGAGGGGCTGCTCGTCATCGCGGACGAGATCTACGAAAAACTGGTGTTCGACGGGTTCAGGTTTGTGAGCATCGCATCGCTCAACGAGAAGATAAAACAACAGTGCGTCGTGATAAACGGCGTGTCCAAGGCCTACTCGATGACGGGCTGGAGGGTGGGTTACGCCGCGGGTCCGAAAGAAATAATCGCCGCCATGTCGAAGGTGCAGAGCCACAACACGTCGAACCCGACGTCCATTTCGCAGATGGCCACTCTCGAAGCGCTCAAGGGCTCACAGCTTGAAGTCCCGAGGATGGCGGCGGAGTTCCAGCGCCGCAGGAACTACATGATTCACAGGATGAGGGCAATCCCGGGCGTATCGTGCTACGAGCCCAAGGGGGCCTTCTACCTGTTCCCGAACGTGTCGTACTTCTTCGACAGGCAGTTCCAGGGCGCTCAGATCCGCAACTCATACGGCCTGTCATACTACCTCCTCAAGGAGGCCAGGGTGGCCGCGGTGCCCGGCGAGGCCTTCGAGGCGGAAGGATTCCTCCGGCTCTCCTACGCCACATCCATGAGGAACATCGAAGAGGCGATGAACCGCATCGCCAAGGCCCTGTCCATGCTGGAGGAGCCGAAGAAGGCCGTGCGCACCGCGCTCAACAACACAGTCACCAAGGTAAAGACCTACGCCCAGACCGAGCTCGTGAGGGGGCTCGACATGAGGAACGCGCTGGTGGCCGAGTCCGAGGCGCACCTCAAGTACGACCATTACTACGAATGGAACGCGAGCATATCGGGCGTGATGGTCCAGCTCAGGAGCAACAGCCCGCACCTGGCTGAGTTCTGGGTGGAGAACTGGTACCCCGCACAGCTTGAAGCCGACATAGAGCCGCACGCAATAATCTACGCGGTCAAGGACGTGGCCGGCAGGGAGGCCAGGGCTTTCTACAACTCCGACTCCCACACGGGATTTGTGTTCAACACGGCCTACTACGGCCAGCTCCGCAGCCTGGCGATAGGCATGCTGGCTGATTTCACGGAGAAGACGTCGGGCATTCACGTCGTACACGCCGGAGCCGTGGACTTCGGCGGCGCCGGCGTCCTGGTGATGGCGCCTCCGAGGGCGGGCAAGGCCACGCACCTGGCGGGGCTTCTGTCCCGGAAGGACGCGCGGCTGGTGGCCACTGACTTCGTCTGCCTGAGGTACCTGGACAAGGAGATTCTAGCCGACGTTCCGGAGAGGAAGCTCTACTTGAGGACCGACCTCATAGAGGAGATGCCCCAGTTGGGCCGTCTATTCGACAAGAGCAAACTGGAAAACGTGGTGACAAAGAGGGACGAGTGCACCCACGAGGCCTGCCCCGACGTCGACTCGTGCAGGATAGACAGAGGCGTCGGGTACTGCTACGCCGCGTCCAAGGAATCCAGGGCCATGCTGGACCCTTACTGGATAGCCGGCACGGCCGGCCACGTCAAGAGGACTTCCGTCAAGGCTCTGGTGGTGCTCTGCCGGGACACGATATCTCCGGCCGTAACCAGACTGGCACCGGACGAGGCGGCGCGGCGACTGGAACAGGGTGATTTCAGCTCCGGCGGCCCGGTCAGGCCGAACCCGTTCCTGAATCCTCATCTTCTGGTGAGGGACTCCGACAGGCTTCAGCTCCAGCGGTATTTCTTCGGCCGACTCCTGCAGACAGTCCCCTGTTACCTGGTCAACACGGGGGCGGGCTCGGTCGAAACTGTCAGGGCCAAGCTGGCGGAGGCGGTGGACAAGGCTGTTGCCGGGACGGTGCGCGTTTAGCCGGAGTGGCAAATGCGACTTCGCGGCCCCCCGGGGGCCGCACCGGGACCGTACGCGTGCAGCCGGAGCCGGACTCGCAGCAAGGCAGCGGCACCGCAGTCACATCGTCTCGCCTTCGATCTTTATCGGCGTGGCCGATTCCGCGTCGTACTGGCCGTTTACCACCCGCCCCACCAGCGTCCCGCATCTTGGCATTTTGGGCCCGTGGTAGGGATTACCCATCTTCTCCGTCTCCTGGACCCAGGCGGCCTTAGCCATGTCGCAGTAGTACACGTATGCGGGCCCGTCGTGGCCGAAACCTTGCACGTACTTCACGACGCTCCTGGACACACTCTTGAACCTCTCCCGCGCGACAGCCAGATTGGTGGCCCTGAAGCCGGACGCGGCGGACTCGATCTTCCTCACGGCATCGAGCTGCTCGGACGGCGCCTTGTCCTTCTTCAGCCGGGTGCGGAGCCTCTTTGCATTCGCAGCGAGCTTCTTTGCCAGCGAGCCGGTCCCCTGGAACTTATCCCGAGCGAGCAGGCTCCTCATCTCGAAGTACGGCTTGATGAACTTGCCCGAGTTGTCCGACTTCGCCAGAATGCACGACACTGTCGAGCCCTCCCCGGACATCATCGGACAGGTCTTCGGGCATGCCTGGGCAAACGCCTGCGCGACGAGCACCGCGCTCGACAAGACCGCCAGCAGGAAGACCGGCGCGACTGGGATTCTGCGGGAATTGTGCTTGAACATTACTGCCTCCTTCTGATAACTCGTTGTGAGTCTTCTTATTATAGCTCAGACCACCGCATCAGGCAACAACCGAATGTGACCGCGCTCGCTCAATGACCGCCCGCACCCCCCTCAAGTCTACATCGCCGACCGCCTCAAGTTCCCCGTGTCCCGCGCGAGCCTCCTTTCGCGTCTTATCTGCCACAGCCTCCAGTACGTGTAGATGACCGGTATGACCTCGAGGGTCAGGAAGGTGGAGCTTATCAACCCGCCCACCATCGGAGCCGCAATGCGCTTCATCACGTCGGCGCCCACGCCCTGGGCCCAGAGGAGAGGGAGCAGTCCCATCATGGTCGTGCCGACAGTCATCAGCTTCGGCCTGACGCGCATCACGGTACCCTCCATGTGCGCCCAGATGATGTCATTGAGGTCTCGGACCTTGCCGGCCTTCTTGCGCCGCATGTAAGCGTGGTCGAGGTACAGGATCATGACGATGCCTGTCTGAGTTGCCAGTCCGACCAGCGCAATGATGCCGACGAGCGTGGCCGTCGAGTAGTTGTACCCCAGGAAGTACATCAGCCATATGCTGCCGACCAGGGCGAAGGGAACGGAGACCAGAACTATCAGAGTCTCGGTGATGTTTCTGAAATTGAGGTACAGCATCAGTATTATCAGGATGAACGTGATCGGGATGACCACCCTCATGCGTTTGGCCATGACCTCCAGCAATTCATACTGGCCCGTCCACTTGAGGTAGTAGCCGGCAGGTATTTTCACTTGTCTGGCGACGACCTGCTTTGCCTCCTTCACATAGCCACCGATATCCCGCTTGCTCTGGTCCATGTCTACGTAGACGTACCCGACCAGCATGCCGTTTTCGTCCTTTATCATGGGCGGGCCGCTCGCGATGCGAACGTCCGCGATCTGACCCAGCGGTATGTGAGCGCGCCCCTCGGGCATGGGCACGCCCGTCGCGATTCCGGAGGGCGGCGCGCTGCTTTCGGGCGGCATTTCCCCCGATTCATTCGCCCCGGTGTTCATGCCGCCCACCCGACTGCCGGAACCCGCGCCCGCGGACGATCCCGTGCCCATGTCGTCGTTCATTTGCGCCTTCGCCATGACGTTGGAGAAGGCCTCGTAGTCGACAAGAAGATCGCCGCCCGCCAGTCGCAAGGGCGCCCGCTCCGGCATCACGCCGTCCGCGGGTGCGTTCACGGCCGGCGCGTACAGCAGCCCCATCTTCGGCATTGACTCGGACAGACCGCCGGCGCCGCCCGACGGCAGGGGCACCAGCACCTCTTTCAGTCGGTCGATGTTCTCCCGCAGCGCGCGCGGATACCGGACGTTGATGCTGAACCGGGTCCGACCCTCTACGGTGACCTCGATAGGCATCCCGCCGATCGCCCCCTCGATCACGTACTGGACGTCGCGCATGGACAGCCCGTAGCGGGCGATTTTCGCGCGATCCGGGATTATGTCGATGAAGAAGCCGCCGGTGTTCCGGTCCGAGTATACCGACCGCGTGCTGGGTATGATTGAGAGCGCCCGCTCCAGCTCCAGGCCTATGTGTTCGATCTCCTGGAGGTCATTTCCAAAGATCTTGACTCCGATGGGCGTGCGAATGCCCGTGGACAGCATGTCGATGCGCGCCTTTATGGGCATGGTCCAGGCGTTTGTCCAACCCGGCATCTGCATTGCCTTGTCGAATTCGGCGACCAGTTCCTTCCAGGTTATCCTGCGCTCTTCCGGCCAGACGGGCCCGAGTGCCTTCTTGACGAGCTCCGGCGCCCAGCCCGAATACCATCTTTCGCGCGGCACCTTGCGCCACTGCTCCATCGGCTTCAACTGGACGATCGTCTCCAGCATGCTCAGCGGAGCAGGATCGGTCGCGGTCTCGGAACGGCCCGCCTTTCCGTAGACCGAGATCACTTCGGGGAACGAGCGAATCACACGGTCCTGGAACTGCATGTACTGTTTGGCCGCCTCGATCGAGATGTTCGGCAGCGTGGTCGGCATGTACAGTATGTCGCCCTCGTTCAGCGGAGGCATGAACTCAGACCCGATCTTCGGGACCATGGGCACGGCCGAGATGATCGCGGCCAGGCCTATCGCGATCGTGGTCTTAGGGTTGCGGAGCGCCACATACACGAACGGCTTGTACAGGCCGATCAGGATGCGGGAGATCGGGTGTTTGGCCTCGTGACGTACTCTTCCCCGCAGAAAAGTGACCATCAACGCCGGCACGACGGTTATCGAGACGACCGACGCAAAGAACATGGCAAAGGTCTTCGTGTACGCCAGCGGACGGAAGAGCCGTCCGCCCTGTCCGGTCAGCGCAAATATGGGCAGAAAACCGATAGTGATGATGAGCAGGGCATAGAAGATGGACGGCCCGACCTCCTTTGCGGCGGCGATGATGACTTCTCTTCTATCTGCGTGGGGAGGCGCGTTCTCCAGCCGCTTGTGTGCGTTCTCCACCAGGACAATGCTGGCGTCGACCATCGCGCCGATCGCGATGGCTATCCCCCCGAGGCTCATGATGTTCGAGTTGACGCCCAGAAGGTACATGGGGATGAACGCCAGCGCGACCGACACCGGAAGCGCGATGATGGGAACGATGGCGCTGCCGAAGTGCAAGAGGAAGATGATGATGACCGCCGCAACGACAATCCCCTCTTCCACGAGAGTGCGCTTGAGAGTCCGGATGGACCGCTGAATCAAGTTGCTCCTGTCGTACACCGTCCGGAGCTCCACGCCCTCCGGAAACGACGGCCGGAGCTCGTCTATCCTCTGTTTGACCCCGGCGATTACCTCCCGGGCGTTCTCGCCGTGCCGCATCACGACAGTGCCGCCCACCGTCTCCCCCTGCCCGTCCAGCTCGCCCACTCCGCGACGGATGTCCGGTCCGAAGCTCACTCTCGCGACGTTGTCCAACAGAATCGGCGTGCCGCCGCTCGCGCCCAGGCCTATCTGCCGGATGGCGTCGAGACTCCGGACGTAGCCTTTTCCGCGCACGAAGTATTCGCGCTCCGTCATCTCTATCACCCGGCCGCCCACGTCGTTGTTGCTCGCGCGAATGGCCCTGCTCACGTCGCCGATGGTAAGCCCGTAAGCGCGCAGTTTGTCCGGGTCGACTTCCACCTGGTACTGTTTCTGATACCCTCCGACGCTTGCCACCTCGGCGACGCCGGGCACGGAGGCCAGTGCGTAACGCAGGTTGAAGTCCTGAAAAGTGCGCAGCTCGGACAGGTCGTGTGTGCCGGTTCTGTCCACAAGGGCGTATTGATAGACCCAGCCCACGGACGACGCGTCGGGCCCGATGACCGGAGTCACGCCCTGCGGTAGTTTTCCCTCGAACTGCTTCATGTATTCGAGCACTCGGCTGCGGGCCCAGTACATGTCGGCGCCTTCTTCGAATATCACGTACACGAATGACATGCCGAACATGGAATAGCCTCGCACGGCGCTGACGCGCGGAGCCGACAACAATGCCGTCACGATGGGGTAAGTCACCTGGTCCTCGACGAGGTCGGGGCTGCGGCCCATCCAATCCGACCACACGATGACCTGGACGTCCGACAGGTCCGGAATCGCGTCAACCGGGGTGTTGACCATCGAATACCACGCCCCCGCGCAGGCAAACACGGTGCCCACAATGACCGCGGCCCGGTTTCGGGCGCAGAACTCTATTATTCGACTTATCATCTCTGTTGCCTTTCGGGGGGCGTCATCCGTCGTGCCCCGCGTGAGCATCCGACTGAGTGCTGCCCATCCCGGCCACCGCCGCCTTGAGACGGCTTTCGGAATCGATTAGGAAGTTGGCGCTCGTTACGATCGGCTCCCCCTCCGACAGGCCGGAGAGGACCTCGACGAAGTCGTTCGTTCTCTTACCCACCCTCACGACACGCGGCTCGAAGCGGGTGCCGTCGTGCGCGACGAACACGTACTGGAGCCTGCCGTCGTCCATCACTGCTTCGACGGGGACGACTAGGGCTGACTTGCCTCTCCCCTCCAGCTCGACCTTGGCGTACATGCCCGGACGCAGGCGCATCGAGGGGTTCAAGAATTCGAGACGGACCTTCAGGGTTCTGGTCTTCTCCGACACTGACGGGTACATAAACTCCACGCGGCCCGCGAACGTCTCTCCCTCGTAGGCGGCCGTCGTCATCAGGGCCTTCTGTCCGACCCCGACGCTCGGGATGTCCTGCTCGTAGACATCCGCCAGCACCCAGACCCTGCTCAGGTCAACTATCGAAAGGAGGCTCCGGCCGGGACCGACGTACTGGCCCGCGAACACGTTCTTCTGCAGAACATGTCCGGAAGATGGACTGGACACCCAGATGTCCGAGTTCGGCGTGCCGACAGCCTCCAGCCTGGCCAATTCGTCCGCAGCGACGCCCAGCAGCTCCAGCCGCTGCCTGGCGGCATCCAGCAGACTCCTGCGGGTACGCGTGAGGTCGTCATCGGCCGCCCCCCGCTCCAACGCCCGGCGAGC
>JAFGJU010000148.1 GCA_016928935.1 Candidatus Eiseniibacteriota bacterium
CGGGCGAGGTGGCCGGGCGTCATCTCTCGGGCCACCGCATAGACGTTAGGGTGACGCCGTCACTCCAGGTCGGCCTCTGCGAGACCGTCATCTACGGAGGGCCGGACAGGGATCTCGACCTGGGCTACATGAACCCTCTCAACTTCTTCTACTCGGAGCAGTGGAACCTGGCCGAGAACGACAATCCCATCTGGTGCTTCGACGTCTGCTGGTGGCCGCGCGAGCGGCTGCAGGCATACGGCCAGCTGGTCGTGGACGACTTCCAGTTCGAGCACAAGGGCGAGAGAGACGAAGAGCCGGCCGAGGTGGGGTTCCTCCTGGGCCTCCACAGCGGCGACCCGTTCGGTCTGAGCGGGGTTTCGTTCACCGCCGAGTACGTGCGCGTGAACCCGTGGACCTACAACCAGCCGCTTCCGTGGAACAGGTACAAGTACGGCGCCGCTCTCTTGGGGCATCCGATCGGACCCGACGCGGACGCTCTCATGGTCAAGGTGGGGAAGTGGTTCAGCAAGTACGTGTCCGCGGACCTGGACTACGCCTTCACTCGGCACGGCGAGACTTCGGTTGACACGGACTGGCCCGTCCCGGTTGCGGGGCCCTGGGGAGACGCCGCCTTCCCGGAGGGGTTCCCGATTGGTGTGGTCGCCGAATCGCACCGGCTGGACCTCACCGCGCGATTCCATCCGAGACTCCATCTCGACGTGGAGGGCACTGCCTCAATCGAGAAGGTGACCGGATACGACAACTTCGAGGGATTGGACCTTCTGGAGCTTGAGTTCATGCTCAAGGTGAGCTTGAGGCCGGAATGGGCTTTTGTGATGAGGCCTTAGGCGGCGCGGAAGCTTCGTGCCCTGTCCTCGGGCACGCCCGCCGCGGCGACCATTGCCGCACGATCCGTGTTTGCCCCTCTGGCCGGACGAGCGAGGGCGGCTCTCAAGACTCGGCGGCAATCGCGTTCCACCCCGTTTCTACCACCGCGCCGAGACTGACAGGCTGTACTCGGTGTCCTTCCAGTCCTCGCCCTCGGGCTGAGCCAGGTGGTCCTTGTTCCTGACCGCCACCCCGGCCAGGCCGGCCTCGATCAGCACGGTTTCCGCCGGCAGCCACCTGGCGACGAGCCTGAGCTCCATCGTTCGCTCGACGACTCCGGAGAACGAAGACGCATCGGCATCCTCCAGGTCCGGAGTCCACGGCTCTGACAGGCTTCCCTCGCCCCTGTGAGTCAGGTCCAGCACGCCCGCCAGCTCCAGGTCTCGCGACACGTCCGCCGACAGGGCGAAGTACCAGCGCCGCGAGTCGGGCCCGAGGCAGTAGCCCAGCGGCTTTCCCTGGTGCGTCTGGTCCCTGTCGTACACGTCGCTGTAGTAGACGCTGTACGTGTAGTTCCAGACCCTGGTGAGCTCGGCAGTCAGGTTGACGCTGCGGTTGCCGAACGGCCGCGACAGGGCCAGGCCGGCCTGATACGCCAGCCGAGTGGGCCTGTCTGACGTCTCCTCGGACAGGTCGTCTATCATCAGCTCGCCGTACACGGACATGCCCCTGGCCGGCCTCACGACGGCGTCCGCGCTGACGGATACGTTGTTCCTGGTGGGGTCGTCCAAACTCGGGCTCTGCGAGTCGCGGTGATGAAGCCTCTCGACAAGAGTGAAAGGAATGAGCGACATCACGTACAGAGGCTCGAAGAACCTGGCGTGATATATCGCCGTCTCTGAAATGCCGAGCTGCACGAACCCGGCCGGCACGAAGTCGAGCCTGTGAGCGGCCAGATACTTGCCCGCCTCGGTGTCCAAGATGCCGTTCACGCTGGAGACCTTGAGCTTCTTGCCGAATGCCCTCGTGAGATGCAGCATTGTGTAGCTCGCCGCGCAGTCCGAGAGAAGGAGAGTGCCCGTCCTGCCGGGACCCCATCTGACCTCGTCCCTTCCGACCTGCGCGTCCACCCAAGGGGTTCTCAGGCCGAAATAGAACCTGTCAGCGAATATGATCAAGTCTTCTATCGAAAAAAGCTCCTCGCCGTACCGCCATCCGTCCGTTATCTTGCCCACGTAGACGTCCTGGTAGATGACGAGGTTCGGCCTCAGTATCGCCGTTGCCCGGACTCCCGCTCTTGAGCCCTCGACCACGCCGTCGGCGACCCTGGAGCCCTGGGCCGCAGTCTTCCCGCCGCCGGCCCATTCAGCGTCCACGTACGGAGACAGCCGGAAGTCGGCCTTCTCGCTCCGCGATTGCAGCATGAACGGGACGGGCCGGTACCCCGAGTCCCCCCGTAAGTACGAGATCTCACGGCTGAATTCGCGGAGGAGTCTCTCCATCGGAGCGTAACCGGCGGGCACGCGCCGGTCCCCCTGGAGGGACATCAAGAGTGCGGCCACGTCGTACCTGGACGCAGGCCGGGAGCCCAAGAACACGGAGTCCACCATCCCGGAGACCCACAGCTTCCGAAGCTCGTCGTATGCCCAGTGGCCCGTCGGCAAGAGCTCCGGCGGGCGCTCCGGAGCGAGTTGTAGCGGCGGTCCCGGCACCACATCCGAATGCGGGGTGGGGCCGTCACTCACCCGCGTGCTGACGTCGGGCCAGGCGAGGCCGTCGCCGGCCCAGGCCCTCACAGCAGGCGCCGTCGTCACCGCCAGCGCCGCCACGGACACCAGCAGCGCCACCCGGACGACAGACGAGCGGTTCCTCTTACCAGTCAGAAAGACTCTCATGGCGGCATGTTAGGCGCGAAGGTGAGCCCATGTCAAGTGGGGGCGCCGCACGAAGGCCGGGCCCGGGGCCGTGGGGTCGGTTCGCGCGCGACACCGACGGCGCGGCCGTCGGCAAGAAGAGAGGCGCAGCGGAATCAGTGCTCGCTGCGCCTCCTGGGATTCTACTTCTCGGGCTCCGTTGGGATCCCGTCTACCTCATGCCTCTCCTGCGCCTGGCCTCCTCGTACTCTTTCTTGTCCGGGAAGAGGACTATCTTGGCGGATTTCCTGGGCCTCGCCATCATCTCCTCGAAGGCTTTCGCGAACTCCGACAAGAGGTAGAGGTGAGTCACGACCGGGCTGATGTCCAGACGCCCGGAAGCGAGCAGGTTGCGGACTCTGAACCAGGTGTCGAACATGAGCCGGCCGTTTATGCCGTGCACCTGCGAGCCCTTGAACACGATGCCGTTGTTGTAGTCGATGAGCGTCGGTGACTCCGACGCTATTCCAAACGCCGAGAACCTGCCGCCCTTGCGCAGCATCTTGAAGCCCTCGTCCAGGGCCTGGGGGCTTCCGGCCATTTCCAGCACGATGTCTGCGCCGAAGCCGTTCGTGTTGTCCTTGACGAACTTCACTCTGTCCACGTCGTCCTTGTTGGCGTAAAGCAGGTGGTCGGCGCCGAGCTTCTTTCCGATTTCCATGTTGAAATCGTACTTACCGACCAGGAATATCTTGGTGACTCCGACGGCTCTGGCGACTCCGACAGCAAACAGGGCGATGGGGCCGTCGCCTATGATGGCCATCGTCCTTCCCGCCACGTTGTAGTCCGCACCCAGGACGGTATACGTGGCGTTTCCGAGCGGCTCCTGGTTACTGGCGAACTCGGGCGGGATGGCCCTGTCGTTGACCCAGCACACCGATTCCGGAATGGCAATGTACTCCGCGAATGCGCCGTCGCGGTCCACGCCCAGGATCTTCAAGTTGGCGCAAATGTGTTCCTGGCCCGTCAGACACTGTATGCAGGCCTTGCATGGTATGTGAGTCTCGGCCGAGACGTAGTCGCCGACCTTTATCTTCTTCACCGTCGAGCCGACTTCAACGACCTCGCCCGCGACCTCGTGGCCCAGAATCTGCGGGAGCGCCTTCTCGCCTATCCTGCCCTGTGACCAGGGGTCCCACTTGTAGATGTGGACGTCCGTCCCGCAGATCGAGGTAGCTCTCACCTTCACCAGGACCTCGTCTTGAGTTATCTTCGGGGTGTCGACATCGAGATACTCGGCCCCCTGCACAGGTTTCGTCTTTACCACTGCCTTCATCTTGGCCATTTGTTCCTCCTTCTGGGCCTCGGAGCGCGACATCAGACGGGCTGCGGAACCAGACCCGCCCGCCCGCCTCGGGCTGCATCCGCCCGCCAATGGTCAGTCTTGACGTGAGTTAGCGCGTGTGATGCGACCAGAAAGGATACCATTCAAGGGCGGGCTCGTCAAACGGATAAGAGTCGCCTTCTTGCTTGCCGCAAACGTGCCGATGATATAGGGTGGGGCGTGGTCCAGGGAC
>JAFGJU010000024.1 GCA_016928935.1 Candidatus Eiseniibacteriota bacterium
CGGTCTTGAGTATTTTGCAGGTTTCGTACCCGTCCAATTTCGGCATCATGATGTCGAGCACAACGAGGTCCGGCTTGTCGCTCTTCACCTTGTGAAGAGCCTGTTCGCCGTCCAGGGCGGTCACCACCTCGTAGCCCTCCATGCCCAGGCTGAAGTCCAGTATGTGGACGATGTATATCTCGTCGTCCACCACCAGGATCTTCCCCTTCGACATAATCTCACCTTCCTTCCGTCAGGGTTGCCAATTGACTGCGCCCGTCTGCTCCGGCTGCACACGGCCCGAACCCCCCGACCGCGGCCGCCTTCTCGTCTTCTATCACCTGGATGAGAGTTTCCACGACTTGCTCGTCGAACTGCGTCCCCGCGCAGCGACGGAGCTCCGCCACCACCTCCACGTCGCTGAGCGCCTCCCTGTAAGGTCTCCCCAAACGCATGGATTCGCAGGCGTCCACCACGGCCAGGATCCTACCGCCGAGCGGGATATGCGAGCCGCGCAGATGTCGCGGATACCCTGTGCCGTCCACCCGTTCGTGGTGACACAGTATCAGGTCGTTCACCTGTTCCAAGAACTCGATCGGCCTCACGATTTCGATTCCTTCCTCGGGGTGCCGGTGCAGAAGCTCGATCTCTTTCTCCCCGAACCTGCACGAGCTCTCGACCAGACGGCGCCCTATGCGAACCATTCCGACGTCGTGTATGCTGGCCACGTAGGCCATGACCCCGAGGTCTTGTCCGGTCATCCCCATGCGCCGCGCGACCTCGACCGCGTACTTTACGAACTGCCCGGAGCAGAGTCGCAGCCGGTTTCGCCTCATGTTCACTATTAGAGCCCTCAGCGCCTCCCCCGTGCTCGTGGCCACCCGTCTCACTTCCCTGTACGACTGCAGATTCCTGCATATGATGCCCACCCGCTCGGCCAGGCAGGACAGCAGAATAGTGTCGTCACCCGTGAACGGAGCGCAGGAGATCTTGTTGTTTACGTTGAGGACGCCGATTATCTTCCCGCTGTTCTTCACGGGCACGCTGAGGAGCGACTTGGTCTCGTACTGGGGGTGGTTCTCCCTGGAGAATCTCTCGTCTCTTTCTATGTCCGTGATGAGAAGCGGCTTGCCGTGCTTGGCCACCCAGCCGGACACGCTGTCGCCCACCTTCACCACGGTGTTCTTCACGACGTGGTCCGAGAGCCCCAACGCCGCCCTTATGGTCAACTCCTGCATCTCGTCGTCCACCAGCATCAGGGACGCGGTCTTTGCGTTCATGACCTCGGCTATCATCTCGACGGTCAGCTTGGCGATGTTCTCCGACGTGCGGTCCTCCTCCTCGCTGGTGTTGGCCAGCACCCGCGTCTCCAGCGACTTCTGCGGGAAGACCGTTATGAACTTGGAGCCTTTGCCCTCTTCGCTCTCGACTTCGATTGTGCCGCCGTGCCACTCCATGATGCTCTTGCATATGGCGAGCCCCAACCCTGCGCCCCCGTATTCCCGCGCCGCCGAGCCGTCCACCTGGTAGAAGCGGTCGAATATCTTGTCTACCTCCGCCCCGGGTATGCCCACGCCGGTGTCCTGGACTATCAGCTTCACCACCGCGCCCTCCAGTCTGACGCTCAGCGTGACCCTTCCCTCCACGGGCGTGAACTTGATGGCGTTCCCCACGAGGTTGACTATCACCTGTTTCACTAGGTCCTTGTCCGCCTCCAGCAAGAGCGAGGAATCCGGCACGTCCAACACCACTTCGAGCTTCTTCTTCTCCGCCATGGGCCGCAGCATGGTGACCACGTTCTTCACGACCTGGCCGATGTCGAACACCTCCTTCTTGATGCGGAAGGTGCCGGACTCGAGCTGGGACAAATCCAGGACGGCGTCTATCAACCGCGCCAGTCTTTCCGTCTCCTCGTGTATGATCGTGAGGAACTCCCTCTGCATGGTCTCGTTCTTTGCCCCCACGTTCTCCATCAGTGTCTCCACGTAGGCCTTTATGGAGGTGAGGGGGGTACGAAGCTCGTGGGAAACGGTGGACACAAAATTGGACTTGAGCTCATTGAGCTCCCTCATCCGTTCCGCGGCTTCCTCCACCCGCTTCGTGTGCTCGGCCAACTCCCGGTACAGCCTTGCGTTCTCGATTCCGGCGACCACCTGGGAACCGAGTATCTCCAGCAGCTCGATGGTCTCCCTGGTGGGAATTCTCCTGTCCGCCGGGTCGTCCACCGACAGGTAGCCTATCAACTTCTCTTCTCTCGTCATCAGGGGCACAAACAGCACGTCCTGCTCGTGCCATTCGTCCTCTTCCCTCGGCCCCAGGTCCGGCACGTACGCGCTTCCGTTTTCCTTGTCGTTCCAGAAGTCGTGCTTGTGGCTGATGAAGTATGAGCCGCTTATCCTGAATTCCGGCCTGAGCCAGCTCTTGAATTCCTCGATCGGCAGAGGTTTGTTCTCCAGCTTGCGGACGGCGTCCACGCCCAGGCCGGCGAACGCCCTGGCCTCGAGCTGCCCGTTTTCGGGGTTCAAGATGCGCAGCAGGACTATCCTGAAGCCCATCGCCTCCCTGACAGCCGAAGCGACACCGGTGAGCACGCTGTCAAAATCCAGGTTGGAGTTGATGGCCGAGGCCACCTCCAGGATCTTCGTCAGCTTCTCGGCCCTCTTCTTGCTCGTCATGAGCTGATGGCGATACAGCTCGGCGACCCGTTCGCGGGCACACTCGAGCTCGTCGGCCAGGCCCAGCAGTTTCTCGCACCTCTGGCCCAGCACGCTGCGGGTCTCCTTGAGCTTCTTGTTCTTGGTCACGACGACGGCGACGCTCGCCACGAGCAGGCCCGCGAGCGAAAAGATGACGACGCCGGCCGCGCTCAGGGGGTCCGAGGCGGTGGCGTAAGACTCATAAGCCGCGGACTGCCACTCTACGGAGGGCACGGTCCGCACGACGATTGTGACTAGATGTGCAAGCATTTTGCGCTTCCTGGAGGTTTGTGCATGTGTTCTATGTGCCGGTCTTCGTGCCCGGTACCTTCTCTTGTATTGTCCTTCTCTCTTTCACGACGACGCTGCCGCGCATGGACTTGCCGTACGCCTTCAGCTCCGCCGCTATCGCGCTCACCTGGGCGAAGTGGCTTATCTTGTGGCTCTGACTGTCCACCATGGCTATCGTTATGGTCAACGGCCTGAAGCGCTCCACGTCACCCCTGCGGTTGCGCACCTCTATGTAGCCCCTCCTGCGGTCGGCCTCGTTGTACAGGAAAAGGACCCTTTGCTCGAACTCCGCCTTAATCCGCTCCCCTATGGCGTCGGCCCTGTCCGGAGTAGTGATGAAGACAAAGTCGTCGCCGCCTATGTGGCCCACGAAGTCGTCGGGACCGCCCAGTTCTTTCACTACGTCGGTGACCACCGACGCGGTCATCTTTATCGCCTGGTCGCCTCTCACGTACCCGTAGTAGTCGTTGTACTCCTTGAAGTCGTCCACGTCGCAAATGGCGAAGACAAACGGCTCGTGGGAGACGACTCTTCTCTTGCCCTCAGTCTCAATCGAGACGTTCCCCGGAAGTCCTGTGAGCGGGTTGGCCTCCCGCTCCGAACTGCTCCACTGTAGAATGCCCCTCACCCTCGCCACGAGCTCCTTGGAGCTGTAAGGCTTGGTCAGATAGTCGTTGGCGCCGATCTCCAGGCCGTTCACCTTGTCGTTCTCGGTGGACTTGGCGGTGAGCATGATTATCGGGACCTTGCTCGTGTGGTAGCCGGCCTTGAGACGCCTGCACACTTCGTGGCCGTCCATCTTGGGCATCATGATGTCCAGGAGGATCAGGTCCGGCACCTGCCGGTTGACCTCCTCGAGGGCTTTGATCCCGTCCTCGACCGCTATCACTTCGTAACCGGCGCTCTCGAGCTGGAGCTTGAGGACGTGTCTGATGTTGGTGTCGTCCTCCGCGATGAGGATCCTCTGCTTCAAGCGTTTCTCCCTACGAAATGAAAGACAACAACAGCACGATGGCCGGGCACCGTCCTTCGGGAAAGGCAATAAGCGTGCCAGTGACGGGGGACGAGCGGCGGTGAGCGCCGGGCCGTAATAGCTTGTAAATCTGGAGGTTATGGCGTCAGGCGTGGATAGGATCGGGGGCGCGCTGGAGACCCCGCGTCGGACATGTTGCACTTTGCGAAGGGACTCGCATTGCGCAATAGGGCGGCTAATTCGCTTCTATTTCAGAAGGTTCCGTGTCGGGGCGTCGGGGATGTCCAATTCGGGCGCTACCGCGCGAAAATGCCGCCGCGTCTTTCGGCCCGCTGGACCTCCCAAGAGAGACCGTACACGGGCGCCGGAAAAGCAGCAGAATGGCCGGGTCAATGTCCTCCCCCCGACTTCACGTCGAGCAGCATGTTCAGGTTTCGTCGTGCGGCCTCGTAGCCCGGCTTGTCCCTCAGCGCTTCCTCGAATTGACGGATGGCGCCCTCGATGTCTCCCTGTTCACCGAGTATTATGCCGAGCTGGTTGTGCGCCTCCTCGTTTGTCGGTTCCAGCTCCAGCACTACCCGCAGCTCCTCGGCGGCGTCCTCGAGCCGCCCCTGCCTGAAGAGGCATATCCCCAGGTTGAAGTGCGCCCGGGGCAGGTAGGGCTGAATGCCTATCACTCTGTGATACAGGGCGGCGGCCGCGGGATAGTCTCCGAGGCCCTGCCTGAGGAACGCCAGGTTGTACCACGCTTCAACGTAGGTCGAATCGGCGGCCAGAGCTCGTTCGAAGGCCCACACCGCCTCGCGCATCATGCCTTTCTTCTCGTAGCCCAGACCCAGGTTGTTGAAGGCCTCCGGGTTGCGCTGGTTGAGCCGCACTGCCTGGCTGAGCTCTCGAATCGCCTCGTCCAGGGTGTTGGGGTGTGCCAGGAACTTGGTCCCCTTGTAAAAGTGTGAGTACCACGAGTCGCTCGAAGGCCTTATGCCCATCGCGGTCAGCGCGGGCCTGCCCGTCACGACCGAGAGCAGCACGACGAGAGCGAGCGCCCCCGCGAGGGCTTTGTACGACTTTCCCAGAACGCGCTCGACGCACCACCACAGGAAGTAGGCGGAGAAAATGGAGAGAACGGGTACGACCTGGACCCTGTACCTTGCGGTGACGAAAAAGGCGCAAATCGAAATCGTGTAGGCCAGGAGAAACATGTGGAGGAGGAAGAACTTCCTGGTCTTCTTGACAGTCAGGATGACGCCGGCGAGGCCCAAAGGACCCACAAACCAGAATGAGATGAGGGGTATCGGGGCCGGGAATAGACTCTGCCATATGCGGTAGTCCTCTATTTGAGGGAACTCGTGGCTGTTCCAGAACAGCAGCAGCTTCTTGAGGTTCAGCGCTACAAACTGCCGGGGACGGGACTTGACGAACTGGAAGGCCTTCTCGAACCAGAAAGCCGACACTTCCGAAGGCTTGAGCTTCCTGCCGGTTGTTTTTTCGGCGTAGTACCTGCCTGTCGCATCGCTCTCTGGGTCCGCCCCGACAAGGTGGAGCTCCTTGATGGGCTTGCTGTACAGGCCGTCTGCGTTCTCGTTGTTTCCGATGTAGAAGTTGAGGCCGCCGTTTGAAGTGATGAGCACGAGGTCGTTTCCCCGGACGTAGTTTCGAATGGTCACCGGGGCGACGGTGAGACAAGCCCCGAGCACGAGCGTCCCGAAATAGGCCCACCTCTTCCGACGCGGCACGCCGGAGAACAGCGCGAGCCACAGCAGTATGACTGGGAAGAAGATGATCGCGCTGGCCCGCACCAGCATCGAGAGGCCCAGGAACAGGCCGGCCACAAAGAAGGTCCGCGCCCTGAAGTCCTGTTCGGGCCGAGCCAGGACGTACAACCAGACCAGGTTCGTGAAGATGCCCAGGAATTCGGCGAGCAACAATCCGTCGAAGAAGAGCAGAGGGCCGTAGAAGGCAAGAATCACACTCGTGAGAACGGCCGCATGGATGCCGACCAGCCTCTTGCCCATGAGGAACACCAGGGCGCAACTTCCCGCTCCTATCATCAGTTGGACCGCTACCGCTGCGAGTTGATTGTGGCCGAGCACGAGATACACGAGCGCAAGGAAGTAGGGGTACAGGGGAGCCATGAAGAACGGGTCCTGTCCGAGCCAGTCTCCGGAGGACAGCCGCACGGCCCATGAGTCGTACAGTCTTGAGTCAAGTATGGGATCGCTGAAGAAGGGATTCTCGCGCAGAGTCGCGAGGTACACGAGCCTCACGACGACCACCAGCGCCAGGGCAAGGCCCATCGCCCAGGCCGAGTGTATGTTGAGCCGGCGAATGACGGGAGTCGGTCCTGAGTCCGAACCGTCTTTCTGTCGGGCCCGGGACGCGCCGCGTGTTTTCTTGGAGGGGGTCATCGCCAGGCCTTTCCGCAAGAACGGGTCACGGCACCCGTGGCTGTGAGCTCCAGCCGGCGCACGAGGCGCCCGCGTCAAGAACCTCCTCTAGGGTCGAGCACGCGCAGAGTCCCAGCGGAGATCGCTCGCCGGCAGCGAGTCTCAGGGTGCCCGCAACGGCCACCATGACGCCGTTGTCAGAGCACAGCGGCGGCGAAGGAATCAGCAATTCCACGCCCAGCTCTTCGCACGCGGCGGCCGCCGCCTGTCTGAGCTCTCTGTTGCACGCGACGCCGCCGGCCAGCACCGCCTGTCGGACCCGCTTCGCCTCGCAGGCCTGCGCGAGCTTCTGGACCAGCACTTCCGTGATGTTACGCTGAAAAGAGGCCGCCACGTCGCGCTTGAGCTCTTCCGTCAGCGGCCTGTGCGTCTCCAGGAAGTACTTGACCGCGGTCTTGAGCCCGCTGAAGCTCATGTCCATGCCCGCCCGCTTGAGCCTGGCCTTGGGGAAGGTTATCCCGCCCGGGTCGCCGTCCGCGGCCAGGGCCTCTATCTCGGGCCCTCCGGGGAAGCCCAGGCCCATCATCTTGGCCACCTTGTCTATCGCTTCCCCGGCCGCGTCGTCCACAGTGGAGCCGATGAGCTCGTACCGCCCGAACTCCTTCACGTAGACCAGCTCCGTGTGCCCGCCGGACACGCACAACCCGACGAACGGCGGCCTTAGCTCCCGGCCCTCTGCCAGGACCGCGAACAGGTGCGCCTCCACGTGGTTCACGCCGACGCAGGGCTTGCGCGTCGCGAACGCGAGCGCCTTGCCGAAGCAGAGTCCCACCAGCAGCGAGCCGATGAGGCCCGGGCCCATCGTCGCCGCGATTCCGTCTATCTCGTCCAACGTAACGCCGGCTTCGTCGAGCGCGGCCGTCACCACCGGCACTACAAGCGTGATGTGGTGCCTGGAGGCGATCTCCGGCACCACGCCGCCGTACAGACTGTGAACGGGCTGCGACGAGACGACGTTGGAGAGCACCGCCCTCCCGTCTCTCAACACGGCGGCCGCGGTGTCGTCACAGGAAGTCTCTATCCCAAGGACCAGCACCGGCGTGATTCTCCCAAGAGGAAACCGGCCGCTCGCGCCAGGCTACTCGGGTCTCCTAGAGCGGCAGACCTGTATGCGGTTGGTGGCTCTTGCGAAGGCGGCTTTCGCCCCGGCGGCGTCGGGACCGGCATGAACGGAGCACACTATGCTGAAGGCTCTCTCCCTGGCCGCTTCTGCCCTGGCCAGGTCGATGTCGCACGCCTGTTCTATGGCGTCGGCCAGGAGAGTGGCCGCGTTCCCGGACACCTCCATCAGACCACCGCTCACCGCGTAGATGCTCTCGACACCCTGGGCATCCGTCACCGTCAGCTTTCCCGGCTGAAGCGCCGCGACGAAGGGGGCGTGATGCGCCAGCACTCCGAAGTAACCCTCCAGGCCCGGCGCGACGAGGGACCTCACGTCCGCGTCGTAGACGCTCTTCTCCAGCGTCAGGACTTTCAGTCTGTAAAGGTCCGCCACCTTGATTGTCCCGTGTGTCGCACGGGCTCCGGGCGGCGTGTCACGCCGAGCTCGCCCGTGCGGGTTGTTCGCCGCGGTTCCGCGCAGCTGCGCCGCCGGCCGGAGCGTCCCACCGAGCCGCGGCCCACGCCGCGGCCTAAGCAGTGGCCTTTCTCATCTCTTCGGCCTGTTCAATCGCTTCCTCGATCGTGCCCACCATGTAGAACGCGGCCTCAGGAACCCCGTCGTGCTTTCCCTGCACTATCTCCTCGAACCCCCTCACCGTGTCCTCCAGCTTGACGTACCTGCCCTTTCTGCCGGTGAACGCCTCCGCCACGAAGAACGGCTGAGACAGGAATTTCTGAATCTTCCTGGCGCGCGCGACCACCAGCTTGTCCTCTTCCGAAAGCTCGTCGATTCCCAGAATCGCGATGATGTCCTGCAGGTCCTTGTATCTCTGGAGGATCTTCTGGACGCTCCTGGCCACGGTGTAGTGTCTGTCGCCCACCACCTTGGGGTCCAGGATCCTGGAGGTCGAATCCAAGGGGTCTACCGCCGGATAGATGCCCAGCTGCGATATCTTTCTGGAAAGCACGGTCGTGGCGTCCAAATGCGAGAACGCCGTGGCCGGAGCCGGGTCCGTGAGGTCGTCGGCCGGGACGTATATCGCCTGCACCGACGTTATCGACCCCGTCTTCGTGGACGTGATCCGCTCCTGAAGCTCGCCCATCTCCGTCCCGAGCGTGGGCTGGTAGCCCACTGCGGAGGGCATCCTTCCGAGGAGCGCCGAGACCTCCGAGCCCGCCTGCACGAAACGAAAGATGTTGTCTATGAACAGGAGCACGTCCTGGTTCTCTTCGTCCCTGAAGTACTCGGCCATCGTGACGCCGGTGAGGCCGACCCTGAGCCTCGCGCCCGGCGGCTCGTTCATCTGTCCGAACACAAGACAAGTCTTTGAGATGACGCCCGACTGCCGCATGTCCAGCCAGAGGTCGTTTCCCTCTCTGGTCCTCTCGCCCACGCCCGCGAACACGGAGTAACCCCCGTGCTCCGTGGCGATGTTGCGTATGAGCTCCATCAGGATGACCGTCTTGCCCAGGCCCGCCCCGCCGAAGAGGCCGATCTTGCCTCCTGTGGCGTACGGTGCGAGCAGGTCTATGACCTTTATGCCGGTCTCGAAGATAGTCGTTTTTGTCTCCTGCGCCTCGAACGGCGGCGACGGCCTGTGGATGGGGTATCGCTTGTCCGGACGCGGGATGGGCCCCAGGTTGTCAATCGGCTCGCCCACCAGGTTGAACATTCGGCCGAGAGTCTGCTCGCCCACCGGCACCGTGATGGGCCCGCCGGTGTCGACGACTTTCATGCCGCGGACGAGCCCGTCCGTCGAGGCCATGGCCACACAGCGAGCGGTGTTGTCCCCGAGATGCAGGGACACCTCCACGGTCAGCTCCGTGCCGCGCTTCTCATCCGGTATCTTCAGAGCGTTGTATATCTCCGGCAGCTCCTCCGCCTCAAACTGTACGTCAACCGTGGGACCGATGACCTGCACGACGCGGCCGAACTTCTTCGAAGCGTGGGCGTCAGTCGCGGCCTTTTCCATGAATCCTCCGTGCTCGGGCGCTGGCCCGCTGCTATCTCACCGCCTCTGCCGTTCCGACTATGTCGGCGATCTCCCTGGTGATCGCGCTCTGTCTCGCCCTGTTGCGCTGCAGGGTGAGCTCGTACGCCATGTCGTCGGCGTTCTTCGTGGCGAAACTCATGGCCACCATTCTGGCCGAATGCTCGGACGCGCAGGACTCGGCCACGGCCATGTACACCTTCATTTCCACGTACCTGGGGAGCAACTCTCCCAGGAGCCGGCCCGCGGGCGGCTCGAAGATGTAGCCGTACGCGCCCGCCGCCGACTCCCCCTCACGCCGCGTGAGCGGCAGAAGCCGCTCCGCGACGACCCTGCGCGAACCGGACGTAATGAAGTGCGTGTAAACGAGCCAGACCTCGTCCGTCTGCCCGCTCAGAAAGTACTGCATCAGCTGCGCCGACAACTGCTGAGTGAGCGCCGTATCCGCGAAGGCACCCAGCTCCGGAAAATGGCAGAGCAGGTCGTCTCCCCTTCTTCTGTAGAAGTTCGCGGCCTTCCTGCCCACGGGCGAGAACCGCACGCTCGGGCCGCCGGGCCTTCGCGCCAGCTCCGCAGCCACCTCTTCCGCCCGGGAGACGACGTTCCAGTTGAACGAGCCGCAGAGCCCCCTGTCCGACGCCACGACGCATACGGCGGCCGCGGTCACCTCCCGCGCCACCAGGAACGGGTGCGTCGCGACTTCGTCAGAGAGTGTGATCTTGCTGACGACCGCATCCAGCTTCTCCGCGTACGGCCGGGCGGCGAGCAGGCGCGCCTGGGCGCGCTTGAGGCGCGCCGCGGACACCATCTCCATGGCCCTGGCTATCTGCCTGGTGCTCTGGACGCTCCTTATCCTGCGCCTTATGTCACGAAGCGACAGCAC
>JAFGJU010000149.1 GCA_016928935.1 Candidatus Eiseniibacteriota bacterium
ATATTCGTGACGCCGAGGATAGTAGAGACCAAGCTTTCCTCCGCTCAGTAGTTCAGTCCAACAGGTTTTTTCACACGGCGGCCCCGGCGGCATGACCCGCCGGGGCCTTTTCTGCTTGCGGCAACGCCGGGCGCCGGGGCCGGCCCACCGCCTCGTAGGGCGCCGCGGCCAACCGACCAGTCTGAGTCGTCACGCGGCCGCGGAAGTCCGGGGCGCCCTGCGTGGCGGCAGTGCGAAGCACACCCGGCGGCCGCCGGCTTGACAGCCTCTCCGTCGTCTGCAAGAATAGCCGTTTCAGGGGGTCAAATGCGAATAACCGGCGGCAGCTTGCGCGGTAGACTCCTCAGGGCTCCGAAAGGGAAGGCCACTCGCCCGACTTCCAGCAGAGTCAGGGAGGCCGTCTTCGACATCGTCGGCGGGAGAATAACGGACGCGAGAGTGCTCGACCTCTACGCCGGGAGCGGCGCCCTCGGAATTGAGGCCCTGAGCAGAGGTGCCCTGTTCGCGGCGTTCGTGGAGGCCTCGCCGTCCGCCGTCAGGGCCATACTCGAGAACCTCCGAGAACTCGAGCTGGAGGACCGCGCTCGAGTGATAAGAGGCAGCGCGTCAGCTGCGCTGGAGCGGCTCTCAGGCGCCGGAGAGAGGTTCACGGTCGTGTTCGCCGACCCGCCTTACGCAGGCCGGGCGGCGGAGGAGACGCTGAGAGCGACGGCCGCATCTGGGGTGCTTGCCCCGGGGAGTCTCGTGGTGGTCGAGCACACGAAAAGGCAGGAGTTGAGCGGAGAATTCGGCGCGCTGGGTCTGACCTCAAGCCACAGATACGGAGACACGGTGGTTTCGGTGTACGCGCTACTCGGCGGCTAGACGAGCCGCGGGTTCCGGCGGGAGACGACCGCGGGCTCCGGTCCGCGCACCTTTGACGAGTGACGACTTGAGCCGTGCGCCTGCTCCGGCGTGAGAACCTGGCCGCTTTGAGGATCCTCAAAGGAGGTATAGAATGAAGACGGCCCTCTTCCCAGGCGCTTTTGACCCTGTGACGAACGGCCACCTTGACCTGATGGAAAGGGCGCTCAAACAGTTCGACCGACTCATAGTGGCGGTGGCGCACAGGGAAGAAAAGGGGGTTCTTTTCTCGGTGGAGGAGAGGCTCGAGATGCTCAGGGAAGCGACCAGGGGCATGGGGAACGTGGAAATCACGCACTTCTCGGGCCTGCTGGTCCGCTTCGCTGCCGCGAGCAAGGCGGACGTCGTCATCAGGGGGCTGCGTTTCATATCGGACTTCGAGTATGAGTTCCAAATGGCGCTCATGAACAGGCGGCTTAGCGGGTCCTTCGAGACGGTGTTTCTGATGCCCAGCGAGCAGTACTCCTACCTCGACTCGTCGCTGGTGAAGGAGATTGTGCGGATGGGTGGGTCGGTGGCGGAGTTCGTTCCGCCTCACGTGGAGAAGAAACTGAGGGCGAAGCTGGGTTCCGGCGGTGCGTGAGCCGAACGTTGCTGAGCGCAGCTCACGCGGCTCCGGCCGGGGCTGAATGGGTGGCCTCGGGGACTCGTCGCGAAGCAGGGCGGCGGTCGGAGCACGAAAGCCAAGGCCCGAGCTCAGTCGCGCGTGGTTTTCCAAACTGGAGATGAAGCGAAGTGCCAACGTACGAGTATGAGTGCAAGAAATGCGGATACGTGTTCGAGGTGTTTCAGAGTATGACGGCGGAGCCGCTCACAACGTGCCCCAAGTGCTTTGGGAAACTGGTGAGGCTTCCGGGGGCCGGTGCCGGGATCATCTTCAAGGGCTCGGGGTTCTACGCCACGGACTACAGGACGGAAAGCTACAGGCGGGGCGCAAAGGGCGAAGGCCCCGGGCGCGGCAGACGCGCGGGGCGCGCCGGCAAGGCGGCTGACGGGGACGGGAAGGCAAGCACGGAGCCGACGGCTCAAGATAAGCGCGAGCACGCTGAGAAGGGCAAGACGGACAAGACGGACAAGACGGACAAGTAGGGTCCGCGGCGACCGCAGTCCTGGGGGGGCGCGGCGCAGGAACCCGGGGTATGGGGGAAGTGAAAGCCGCAGCGGCAAAGAACCACGCATTTCGGAGGGCCCTGGAGAGAATGGTGGGGCCCTCGGGTGTCTTGTCGTCGCCGGAGGACCGGCTCTGCTACTCCTTCGACGCCACCACCATCTCGTCGGTGCCCGCGCTGGTAGTCCTACCGAAAACAACGGAGCAGGTGTCGGCCGTGGCGGCGCTGGCGCAAAGAGAAGGCATTCCGGTCGTGCCCAGGGGAGCGGGCACGGGTTTCGCCGGAAGCTGCGTGCCGGGAGAAGACGCGATAGCGCTGTCAACTGAGCGCATGAACAGAATGCTGTCGTTCTCGCCCGCGGATTTGCGCTGCGTGGTCGAGCCCGGAGTCGTGAACGGGGACCTTCAGAGGTATTTGGCCGGGGAGCGCCTTTTTTACCCCCCCGACCCATCCAGTCTTGAGGCATGCACTCTGGGCGGCAACGTGGCCCAGGGCGCCAGCGGCCCGCGGGCTCTCAAGTATGGTTCCACGAAAGACTACGTCACGTATCTCAAGGTGGTCGCACCAGACGGGGAAGTCTGGGAGACTCGTCAGGAATCGCGCGGGTACGACCTGCTTTCCGTGCTCGTGGGAAGCGAGGGTACTCTGGGCGTGTTCACCGCCATCGGCCTGAGGCTCCTCCCGCTGCCCACCCACTGGCGCACTTTCTTGGCGCACTTCGGGGGGCTGGAGGAGGCGTCCGAGGCAGTCGTGGCTTTGAGCAGTCGGGGCGTCATTCCGACAGTGCTCGAAGTCATGGACAAGGTCACTCTCAGGTGCGTCGAAGACTACCTGGGAAGGCCGTCTCACGACGCTGTCGGGGCCGTGCTCTTCGTCGAGGTCACAGGCGGCGAGGAAGAGGTTAAAGTTCTTTCTGATAGAATCGTTGGAATATTTGAAGAAATAAAGAGTTGGCAGTTTGAGTTCGCCACAAATGAAGAAGAAAGGGAAAGCCTTTGGCTCCTGAGACGGTCGGTCTCGCCGGCCCTGGCCAGGGTGGCACCGACAAAGATAAACGAAGACGTGTGCGTGCCGAGGAGCAGGCTGCCGGAGCTGATGAGAACTGTTGAAGCCCTGGCGCAGAAGCATCGCGTGAGGATATACACTTTCGGCCACATAGGAGACGGCAACCTTCACGTCAACCTCATGACCGACGTCAGAGACCGGGAGGAAGTGGCGAGGGTGGAGGAGTGCGCGGACGAGCTTTTCCGGGTGACGCTCGACCTGGGCGGCACAATAAGCGGCGAGCACGGCATCGGACTCTCCAAGGCCAAGTACCTGCCGCTGGAGCTGGGCCCGGCCGGCATGAAGGTTCTGGCGGGCGTGAAGCGTGCCTTCGACCCGAAGGGCCTACTCAATCCGGGGAAGATCATCGCCTCGAGGCCCCAGGACAACAGTACCCGCCGTTAGTCCGGGCCGAAGCGCCGCAGGTACTCGGTTATGTGCTCGTCGTCCTTCTCTATGCCGTACCAGGCGTCCAGTACCTTGCCTTCGCCGTCGGTCGGGCCGGAGCTCGTTTGCGCAAAGCAATCCCTCTCCACGGCCCAGGCAGCCGACCCTCCAACGGCCATTCCTTTCAAAGGGAAAACGCACGGCGTTAGCCTGTGTCCGAACACTACGCCGCCAGTCCGAATCAGTCAATGAGCAACGCGCCGGGGCAAGGAGAGGTCAGACGAACTTCGAATGCCCGAAGTCACGCTTCGTCCGTTCGTTGACATCCGGCTTGCTGTTTTGTTATCCTCAGCTGCTTGCGCAGTGATGTCTACTACCGGCCGTGCCGACCGAGCGGGAAAGAGATCCCGCCGGCGCCGTGCGCAGCGTTCAGTTCGTTTCTACCCGTCAACTCAACGAGGGGGATTGTCATGGGAAAGACTCTCGCCGAGAAACTCTTGGGGGCTAAGGCCGGCAAGGAGGTCGTCGCCGGAGAGCTCGTCATCGCCAAGGTGGACGTGGCGTTCTTCCAGGACGGCACGGGCCCCCTGGCCGTGAGGCAGCTCAGAAAGGTGAACCTGGAAAAAGTGGCGGACCCCAAGCGGTCGATCCTGTTCATCGACCACGCGGCGCCCAGTCCCAGGAGGGAGCTGTCCAACGACCACATGCTGCTGCGCGAGTTCGCCGCAAACACGGGAGCGGTGCTTTCCGACATAAACGAGGGGGTGTGCCACCAGAGGGTGCTCGAGGACTACGCCAAGCCGGGTGACGTGGTCATCGGCGCCGACTCACACTCCTGCACCGCCGGCGCGCTGTGCGCGTTCGCGACGGGCATGGGCTCGACCGACGTGGCCGTCGGAATGGCCCTCGGCCGAACCTGGTTCAGGGTTCCGCCCACGTTCAGAGTGGAGTGCAAAGGGCAGTTCCGGAAGGGCGTCTACTCCAAGGACCTGATTCTGCATCTCATAGGGACGATCGGCGCCGACGGCGCAACATACAGGGCGCTTGAGTTCGGGGGCCCCGCCATAGACGCCATGCCCATGTGGCAGAGGGCGACACTCAGCAACATGGCGGTGGAAGCCGGCGCCAAGGCGGGCCTAATAGCCTCGGACAACCTGACGCGCGAGTTCCTGAAGAAGTACGGCAGGGAGGGCGACTTCACGGAAATCAGGCCCGACCCCGATGCCAAGTACGAAAGAGTGATAGGAATGGACGTGAGCGAGCTCGAGCCCACCGTGTCGTGCCCGCACACGGTGGACAACACGAAGCTCGCGCGCGAGCTCAAGGGCACGCGCGTGGACCAGGTGTTCATCGGGAGCTGCACCAACGGCCGGTTCGAGGACCTGGAGGTGGCGGCCCGCATAATGAAGGGCAAGAAGAGACACGTGAAGACGCGCGTCATCGTCATACCGGCGTCCCGGGAAGTGTACCTGGACGCGCTCAGGGCCGGCCTCATAGAGACGTTCGTGACCTCGGGAGCCACCGTGCTCGGGCCCGGCTGCGGACCGTGCGTGGGAGTCCACGAGGGCGCGCTGGGCGACAAGGAGGTCTGTCTCTCCACACAGAACAGGAATTTCAAGGGCAGAATGGGTAACCCCGAAGGATTCATCTATCTGGCGTCACCCGCCACCGCGGCGGCCTCGGCGCTGAGGGGTGAGATAACCGACCCGAGGGAGGTGCTCTAAATGATACTCGAGGGAAAAGTCTGGAAGTTCGGCGACGACATAAGCACTGACCACATCGCTCCGGGGAGGTTGTTCCACCTTCGCTCCAACCTGGAAGAGCTGGCCAAGCACGTCCTGGAGGACGCGGACCCGGAGTTCGCGAAGAAGGTCCGGAAGGGAGACTTCGTGGTGGCCGGGAACAACTTCGGCCTGGGCTCCAGCAGGGAGCACGCGCCGACCATCATCAAGATGGCCGGAGTGAGCGCCGTCCTGGCGAAGTCCTTCGCTCGCATCTTTTTCAGGAACTCGATCAACATCGGGCTTCCTGTGTTGGAGTGCGACACTGACAAGCTCGAGAACGGCGACACCCTGCGCATAGACCTGAGCGCGGGCGTCATCGAGGACAAGACCAACGGCGCGAAGCTCGAGTTCGTGCCGCTGCCCGACGCCATGATAAAGATCCTGAATGACGGCGGCCTTCTGGCGCACATCGAGAAGCACGGCGGGTTCAAGCTGGATTAAAGCCGGCGCGGGCGATGTTCATAGACAGGGCGAAGATCGAAGTGAGCGCCGGACGCGGCGGAGACGGGTGCGTCAGTTTCAGGCGGGAGAAGTACGTCCCGAAGGGCGGGCCCGACGGCGGGGATGGCGGACACGGCGGCAGCATCACGCTCGTGGCCGACCCGCACATGCGCACGCTTCTGGACTTTCGGTTCAAGAGCATCTTCAAGGCTGAGCGCGGCGACCACGGCCAGGGCAACAACAAGTCGGGCAGGAGCGGCGACGAGGTCGTGATAAGGGTGCCGGCCGGGACCGTGGTCAGGGACGCGAGGACTCAGGAGGTGCTGGCGGACCTGGTCCACGCCGGGGACCGCGTGCTCGTTGCCCGGGGCGGCAGGGGTGGGAGAGGGAACGCGCGGTTCGCCACTCCGACCGACAGGGCGCCTCGGAGACACGAGGAAGGCCGCGAGGGGGAGGCCAGGACCGTGGAGCTCGAGCTCAAGCTGATCGCGGACGTGGGCATAGTGGGTGTCCCCAACGTGGGGAAGTCCACGCTCTTGTCCAAGATCTCCAGAGCCCGACCCAAGATCGACAGCTATCCGTTCACTACGCTGAGCCCGAACCTGGGACTTGTGAGCGCGGGCGAGGGCAGCGATTTCGTGGCGGCCGACATACCCGGCCTCATCGAGGGCTCTCACGCCGGCAGGGGATTGGGCCACGAGTTCCTGAGGCACGTCGAGCGGACGAGGATGCTCCTCTTTCTGCTGGACGCGTCGGATGAGAACCCGGGCAGCGATTACAGGCTGCTGGCGAGGGAACTTGAGGCTTACGGCAAGGGTCTTGTGGCCAAAAAGCGGGTTCTGTGTTTTAATAAGGTGGACCTGTTGGACGCCGAACAGTTGAGCCGGTTGCCGGCCGAGCTGGACGGCGTCGGGGTGCACAGGATCTCCGCCCTCACGGGCGAGGGGCTCAAGGAGCTTACCGCGGCTCTCTGGAAGGTCCTGCAGTCGGAGGCCGGCGGCCCGCACGAGGATTGACGGCCCGAGCCCGGTGCGGGAGGACGCGGATTGGACCGGCCGGAGCAACGCAGTGCCGGACCGGGGCGCACGCGGCGGCAGTGACCATTCCAGCTTCGAAGGGGAAGCCCGATGGTTGACGAGAGAATCCCGCTCAGCAAGACATTGATCGACCTGAGGATCAAGGAGCTCGAGCTCGAGGAGAAGGCGCGCGTCATATCCGAGCTCAAGTCCAGGCAGGACGACGCCTCCATCAGGGAGTTGGCCGAGAAGCTTGCCGACGACAGCTGGCACCTGCGGGAGCTGGCAGTGCGTGGCCTGAGCGAGATCGGCCGCGCTGTCGAGGAGCCGGTGATAAGCATGCTGCCCGGCTCTCTCTGGTTCACCAGGGCCTGCGCGGCGGAAGTCCTCGGAAACATCAAGAGCAGGGCGGGAATACCCGCGTTGATAGACCTTCTGGACGACTGCAACGCGACCGTGAAAGACGCGGCTCGCAAGGCCCTGGTCAAGATGTGTGCCGGCGGAGACACGGTATGGGTCGCGAGGGCGGCGGTGTCCAGGGGTCTTGACGTCGCGGCGACAATCCAGGCTCTGCTCGAGAAAAACCGGAGAGAGCTGGCCGATTCCTTCTTCTCCATGACGCGCGACAGCGAGCTGATGAAGGCCCCCCCCGACAGGGTTGAGAAGATGGCCGAAGAGATGTACGAGAAGTCCGAATCGCCCGACTTGATCTGGGAGGAGCTCACCAGCAAAGACAGACAGAAGGCCGGCTACGCCGGCCAGCCCGGGGACGCCGGCCAGGGTGCTGACGCGAGTGAAAACGCCGCTGGCTCGGAGGGCGCAACCGATACAGGCAAACAAGAGGGTGGCGGTGAGGCTGGAGAGCACAGAGGCCTGTAGGGTCAGGCTCAAACTGGCTCTCGCCAGAGGAGTGCCTAGAGCCCGTCTTACGGCGCTTCTCAAGGCGGCAGGCTCGCCGGAAAAGATGTTCTCCCCCGACTGTGAGGGGCTCGCCCTGAATCTCTCCACGGAGTCCACTCCGTTCTTTCCCCCGGAGCACATCGAAGAGGTGGACGGGCAGCTCGACTTGGCGAGAAAGGTTCGGGTTGACATCGTCGCGTTGACCGACCCCGAATACCCTTCGCTGCTGAAGGAAATCCAATCTCCGCCCATCGTCATCTTCTCGCGGGGCACTCTCTCAGTCGTGTCCCTCCCGGCTGTGGCGGTGGTCGGGTCGAGGCGCTGTTCACACTCGGGGCTCCACGCCGCGGAGAAGCTGGGCCGCGGTTTGGCGAGCGCCGGGTTCGTGGTCGTGAGTGGAATGGCCAGGGGCATAGACTCCGCGGCGCACAGGGGAGCGCTGGCAGCCGGCGGCACGACGGTGGCCGTACTGGGCTCCGGTGTGGACGTGTGCTACCCGAGAGAGAACAGGCGGCTTCTGGAAGAGATAGAAGAGCGGGGAGCGGTGCTGTCTGAGTTCCCGATGGGCACTCCTCCCTTGAGGCAGAACTTTCCACTTCGTAACAGGATAATCAGCGGCCTCAGCTCCGGTGTCGTGGTGGTCGAAGCGAGCGAGGAGAGCGGCGCCCTGGTGACGGCCATTCACGCGCTGGAGCAGAATCGGGAGCTGTTTGCAGTGCCGGGAGATACGACACTCTCTTCAACCGCCGGCTCAAACAGGCTCCTCAAGGAGGGCGCGAGACTTGTGACCTGTGCTCGGGACGTTGTCGAGGAGCTGGCCCCGTCCGTGGCCGCCGAGCTGGAACCGGTCCGGAGGGTGAGTGCTCCGCTCGAGCCCCTGTCACAGGACGAAGAGGACGTGCTGGAGTGCCTGTCCCACGTGCCGGTGCACGTGGACGAGCTGTGCGAGCAGCTCGGCAGGGAGGCGCCCGCCTTGCTGCCCGTGCTTCTGTCACTGGAGCTCAGGGGACTTGTCAGGCAGGAGCCCGGCAACCGCTACGTGAGGTCAGTGGAGACGTAGTTGAAGTCCCAAGTCCACATCGAGAGATGCCCCGATTACTCCGAGGCGGAAGTCCGGGCCGCGGTGAGGAAGGGCCTGGAGGCCCTCGGCGGCCTCAAGAGACTGGTCAAGCCCGGCTGGCGCGTTCTGCTAAAGCCCAACCTACTCTCGGCGAGACCTCCCGAAAGGGCAGTCACGACGCATCCGTCGTTGATCGCCGTCCTGGCGCGGGAAGTGAAGGCGTGCGGGGCAGTGCCGTTCTTGGGCGACAGCTCCGCCGGAGCGCTCAAGGGCGTGAGCAGGGTCTACAAGAACACCGGGATGGAGGACGTGTGCAACCGGGAGGGAGTCGAGATCGTGGGGTTCGAGGTCGCCGGCATCCACACGAGGACTCTCAACGGCCGCACTTACACGATATCCAGGCCGGTCCTGGATGCGGACTTTGTGATAAACGTCCCCAAGTTGAAGACCCACACTCTTGAGGTCTATACCGGGGCAATCAAGAACATGTTCGGCGCCATCCCCGGCCTTGCGAAGGCGGGCTGGCACAAGGCGCATCCCAAGCCCGACGAGTTCGCCGAGGTGCTGGTTGACGTATTCTCGCTGACCAAGCCGGGCCTAAACGTGATGGACGCCATCGTGGCAATGGAGGGCCCCGGCCCTTCTTCCGGAACACCCAGGCAGATGGGGCTGGTCCTCTTCAGCACCGACGGCCTGGCGATGGACGTCGTGGCGTGCGAGATAATAGGCGCCGGGGCCGGCGAGGTACCGACCAATCGAGTGGCCGCCGAGAGGAAGCTGGGCGCATCAGTCCTCACCGACATACAGGTGACCGGCGCCGACCTTGCGGAGGTCTCCATCACGGACTTCGAAATACCGTCAAACTTCCTGCACAGGTTGGTGCCTCGCGGCCTGCTGGGAATCCTGAGGAGGCACATCTGGATTCACCCCCGGGCCGACCGGGCCGACTGCAAGTTGTGCAACATGTGCGTGGAGGGCTGCCCGGTCGGAGCCATCACAAACACCGGAAGCGCACTTCATTTCGACTACGCGAAGTGTGTGACCTGTCTCTGCTGCCACGAGATCTGTCCGCACGACGCCATCGAGTTCGACATGAGCTGGCTTGCCAGGAGAATTACGTGAGCGAAGGGCCGCCGGCCCTTTCCGAAAGGGCCAGGGTCGGCCGCGGGGTTGATACCGCATGAGGCGCAAGACGTCCCACTTCTTCGTCTACCTGCTCGTCCTGGGCATCGTGAAGCTCGCCCAGGCGCTGCCGCACGGAGCGGCCCTGCGCTTCGGCAGCTGGCTGGGGAGGTTTGCGTTCTCCGTAGCGCGCATGAGGCGCCGGATCGCGACCGATAACCTGCGCGCGGCGTTCCCCGATCACCCCGCGACGGAGCTCGAGAGAATCGCGCGGCGCACTTACAGGAACCTCGGCATGTCGCTGGTCGAGTACGCTAGACTGCCCGTGACGACGGCTGAGCAGATGGCCGAGAGGATCAGCGTCCGGGGGTTCGAGCACTTCGACGCGGCGCTCGAGCGCGGTAAGGGCGCGGTCCTGGTGACCGGCCACTTCGGGAGCTGGGAGCTGATGGGGGCGAGACTCAAGAGCCAGGGCTACCCGGTGAACTTCCTCGTGGGGGAGCAGAGCAACGCCGCCGTGGACAAGCTGATGAACGACCTCAGAAAGTCACAAGGCATCGGCATAATATCGATGGGCGCCTCCATGAGGAACGTGCTCAAGGCGCTCAAGCAAAATCAGTTCGTGGCGATGCTTTCGGACCAGGACGCCGGGTCCAGGGGAGTGTTCGTCGATTTCCTGGGTAGGCCCGCGTCCACGCCCTTCGGGCCGGCCAGCTTCGCGGTCAGAACCGGCGCGGCGCTAATCTGTGGGTTCATGGTGAGGGAGGGGCTCTCGCGCCACCGCGTCACACTTGAAGCGCCGCTCCTGCCGGTGGAGGGAGCGGGGGACGAGGAGGAGTCGCTGAGACTGACGCAGGAGTACACGAGCCTCCTCGAAAGATACGTGCGAGACAAGCCGGACCACTGGCTGTGGCTCCACAGGCGTTGGAAGACGAGACCCGAGAGGGTGGCGGCTGCCCGGGCCGGGCGCGGGAGCTGAGCGATTCGGCCCTCCGTGCGCGGCGATTTCCGCCGAGACGGGCCGCGCCGGAACAGGCTCCGGGCGGGACGCTAGAAGCCTATCCCCTTCTGCTTGTCCGGCGGCGAGAAGGTCTTGATGGCGCCGTGCTGCGCCTCGTAGCGGCCGACGTTCTCTTTCAGCGCTTCCAACAGGCCCTTCACGTGGGCCGGGGTCATCACAATTCTCGCAAACACCTTGGTCTTGGGCAAGCCCGGCAACACGCGCGCGAAGTCCAGTACGAACTCGGCCGGCGAGTGGGTTATGAGGACCATGTTGGAGTAGATTCCCTCCGACTCCTTCTCTCCCAACTCGATGCTGATTGGCGGCTGTTTCTTCTCCATTTGCAGTACCGTCCTTGCAGAATGTGTGCAAACCCGCGCCCGTCACAGGAAGGCTAGTCGAGGCGCGAGGGCAAGTCAAGTCCGCATCTCGTTCAATTTATGTTGACAAGACTCGTCGCACGATAGATATTGAGGAGGCAAGGGGTTACGTGCCGAATGGCACGGAGATTGCTGACATTTACGCGGTGCAGGAGTGCGTCGTGACAGAAGGCAAGAGTCAGGACATCGAGAGAGCCCAGGCGACCTCGGACGACAAGTGCTGGGAGACGAGGCCGTGCGGTAGGGCCGACTGCCCGGCCCACGATGCGATTGAAAAGGCCCACCGGAAGCTGGAGTCCGAGCACGCCGCCGTGAGCTCGAAGTATCAGCAGTTCTCCATGCTGTTCAAGATATGCAACGTGATGCACGGGACGATCGAACTCGAGCGAATCCTCAAGATAATCCTCACGTCCGTGACGTCGGGCAACGCGCTTGGTTTCAACAGGGCGATGATATTCCTGGTGGATGAGGAGAACGGCGTGCTGGAGGGGAGGATGGGAACCGGTCCCACCAGCATCGAAGAGGCAAGCCGCATCTGGAGCGACCTCGAGGCGAGCGGCGCCACCTTCGAGGCCGTCGTCAAGATGTCCACCGAGAACGCCCGCTGTCCCGAGGAGCCGCTGACGGGGGTCGCGAGGTCTCTGGTGTTTCCGTTGAGTCCCGGCGTGGACGTGACGGTCCAATCGGTGCTCGAGAAAAGGCCGTTTCACGTGAAGGACGCCTCTTCGTTCGAGGGCCCTCTCAGCCAGAAGCTCAGGAAGGACTTCGGCAGGTCGGAGTTCGTGGTCGTCCCCATCATGGCCAAGGAAAGAGCGCTTGGCGCCGTCATTGCCGACAACGAATTCAACAGGAAGCCTATCACGGAAGACGAAGTGGACCTGCTCTCCAGCCTCGCCCATCAAGCGGGCCTCGCGCTCGAGAACGCGCGCGTCTACGAGAGCCTGAAGCTTCACTTCTCCGAGGTGTCGACTCTCCAGGAGGTGGGCAAGGGTATCCTCTCCACCACGAACCTGGCCGACGTGCTGGAGCTCATAGCAAGGATATCGGCGCAGGTCATAGGCGCCACCGGGAGCGTCTTGTGGCTGCACGACGAGGACGCCGGGCAGGTCATACCGCGCGCCAGCTTCGGCAAGGGCACCACCATAGTCGAGAGAAAGCTCCAGAACCTGGGCGAGGAGCTGGCCAGGTGGGCGCTGGCCGAGAAGGCGCCGATACTGGTCCCGGACACGGCGTCGGACGTAAGGTTCACTGACGAAGAGAAAGCCGTGGCCCGGTCGCTGATGGCCGTGCCGCTCAAGGCGCTCGACGCGACCATAGGTGTCATCACGGTGTACGACAAGATGGCGCGATCGGATTTCGACACGAACGTGTTCGAGAAGGAGGACGAGCAGTTCCTGGCCATCCTGGCCGACCAGGCGGCCATAGCGGTGCAGAACGCGCGGCTTTTCGAGGCGTTCAAGGAAGCGGAGAGAAGGCTTAGGGACGCGCAGACCCTGCTCTTGAGGACGGAGAAGCTGGCCGCCCTGGGCGAGATGAGCGCAAAGATGGCGCACGAGATAAGGAACCCGCTGACCTCGATAGGCGGGTTTGCCCGACGCGTGAGCAAAGCACTCAAGGCCAACGACCCCAACAAGGACTATCTGGAGGTCATCATCAAGGAGACGGAGCGGCTGGAGAGGATCCTGAACGAGCAGCTCCAGTTCGCGCAGCTCTCGCGGCCAAGGCTCAAGATGGAGGACTTGAACTCGGTAGTGGAGCAGTCGCTGGTGCTGGTCAGCGAAGAGAGCCTCCGCAAGAAGGCGAAGATACTGAAGCGGCTCTCGCTGGAACTGCCCAAACTGCTGCTGGACTCGGACAAGATGAAGCAGGTCCTCATCAACATACTGCAGAATGCCTTGAAGTTCCTGCCGGTAGGGGGCAAGATAAAGGTAGAGACGAAGAGGGCGGGCGACTTCGTGCACGTCATCGTAGGCAACGAGGGCGAGAGGATACCGGGCGAGCTTATGGACCGGCTGTTCGTGCCGTTTTTCACGTCGGGGAAGGACGGCACCGGCCTGGGTCTGGCCGTGGCCTATCAGATAGTCAAGGAGCACGGGGGGGAGATAAAGGTCAAGAGCGACGACGAGTGGAGCACCGTTTTCTGCGTCTGTCTGCCCATCAGCGCCAACCAAGACAGAAGGCGGAACATGGGAGACCGGCGGGCAAGGATGGTCGATAGGCGCAAGCCGTTTGCCGACAACTTCTAGTCTGAACCAGCACTGGAGGTGAGAGCAGTGAAATCGCTACTGGTGGTGGACGACGACACAAACGTGCGGAAGCTGTACGAAGCCGAGTTTGCGGAGGACGGCTACGCAGTCGAGGCGGCGTCGGGCGGGAAGGAAGCGCTCAAGATGCTGGAGGGCACGGACTACGACCTCGTCATCCTGGACATAAAGATGCCGGAGATGGACGGGCTGGAAACGCTCGGCGAGATCATGAAATCCAGGAGGGGCGTGGCCGTGGTCATAAACTCGGCGTACCCATCCTTCAAGACGGAGTTCGCCTCTTGGAACGCCGAGGCCTACGTCGTCAAGTCCTCCAACCTGGACGAGCTCAAGAAGACCGTCCGGACATTGCTCGAGAGGAGGTCGGTGGGGGCCCGGTGACGAGAGGTCGGTGTGGGCGCCTCC
>JAFGJU010000150.1 GCA_016928935.1 Candidatus Eiseniibacteriota bacterium
ACCTCTCACCCTTCAGCTTTTACCTCTTACCTCGCGCCTCTCACCTCGCTGCTGTTACCTCTTGCCTTAAATGCAGTCTAACCGGCGAATGTGACAGACGCGTGAACAGTCCGTGAACTTGGCGTGACTTCTCCTTTAGAAATTTGCCGACAGGTCGACCTGCCACAGGTCCCTCGTTGCCCTGGGCCCCGTCATCCGCTCGGCCCTGTAGTAGTCGAGGGTCAAGTTGACATTGGCGAAAAGCCCCAGTTGCGCCACGACTTCGTGACCGCGCGCGTCGGTCGTTCCTCCGTAGAAGTCGCTGTCGGGGAGTATGTCCAGCCACGCGTCCCTCTCGAGATACCTGTACAGGTAGCGGAGCTGCCATTGGCCCCGCTCCTTCACCCTGCTGGACCCGACCCCGAGCCCCGCCGCGTAGCCGGTGTTGGCCCCGGGTGGGTCAGGGTTGCCGATGTATTCTCCGAAGACGGCGACGTACGACAGCGCGCCGCCCGCCGGGTCCTCTCTCTTGAGCTCCAGACTGGGGCTCAAGGCGTCGTACTCGTAGACGAGACGACCGTCGGAATCGAAAGTGTTTGTCTTTCCCGTGTAGTCCAGGGCCTTCCCTGTGGCGCACTCGAAGTCGTAGTAGGCAAGACCGGCGCGCAGACTGAACGTCTGGGTCAGGTCCCACGCCGCACCGGCCTGGTACACATAGGCCATCGGGTCGGCGCTGTCGGTGCCCGACTCGTCCAACACCCAGGCATTGGCGCTCGCGAAAAGCTCGATCGCGGCTGCGAGGACCCGCGAATACACGGCCGATGCTCCCTCTACGTTTATGTCCGAATCCCACAGCAGGTCCGTGGTCTGCCAGAGCGCGGTCTCACGCTTGAACTTCCCGCCCAGAAAGCTCAGGCACGGCGTCGACAGGTACTGCGCAAAGACGTAGTTGAGCCGGATGTCCGGGCTCTCGAAGCTGTTCTGGAGAGTCTGGTTCGTCGAACGTGGGTCGGCCCCGCCCGATGCTAACTGGAAGCCCACCTTGAAGCGGTCTATCAGGTTTGGTTCTGCGCTGAACCGCAGTCTGTACCTCGCGCGGCTGCGGTCAGGTGTACCGGGTGCCTTATCGAGCTCGTAGCGAAGCCGCACATCCCCCTTCAGGTTCATCTTCTGGGCCCAGACCGGAATCGAGAAAGACGCGCCACGAACCACCTGTCTTGCTGCCTCCTGCTTCGTCTCCTCGATGAGTATCCGCGCCTCTGTGGGCGTGAGGACCTCCTTCTCGACCAGCTTGTCGAGAAGAAGCTCTATTTCTGCCGCCGTGACATACCCGCAGGCGGCCGACAGCGAGGACGTCCACAGAAGAGAAGCCAACAGCAGGGTCTTCTTGACGCATGACATATTCAGAACCTCCCGCGTGACTGGACGAAGTAAGCCGGTCCGCATCGTCCCTCGGACCGGACCGGGTCCGCGCGCTCAGCGGCGCCCCGCTCTCGGCCGCCGGAGAACGCCGGCCGTGCCGCCGTGCGACTGAGCTCAACCCACCCCGAGGATTCCTGTTTCGCGCCGGCTCTCAATTTGTGAGTCTGGTCCAACTCGATCGCGCCTGAGGGCCTCGGGGCGAGTCGAATCTACGCTGGTAGTCTAGATTCCCAATGTGAACAGCGAGTTGAGGGCAAGTGAACTCTGGGTGAAATGTACGGAGCGTTGGGAGCAGGGGTCGCGTGGGTGGGGGCGTCGTTTTCAGACGTGGGGGGTCGCTTGAGGGGCGCGTCTGCGACCGGCGTGAGCAGGCGCGGTGAACGGCGCGCAATCACACAAGCTTACGAGCATACTAGCATACTGGCATACGAGCTTACGAGTATACGAAAAGGCAGCGATCCCGGCCGACGGGGACGCACGGCGGGTGGCGCACCCCGGCTACGCCGTGGGCAGCGTGAAGCTGAACGTGGAGCCGCGGCCGTACACGCTCTTGCGCGCTCACCTGCCCGCCGTGGGCAGTGTGAAGCTGAACGTGGAGCCGCGGCCGTACACGCTCTGTGCACTCACCTGCCCGCCATGGGCCTGGACGATGTGCTTGACGATCGAGAGCCCGAGCCCGGTTCCGGCCCTTTCGGACGACTGTTGTCCGGCGACGCGGTAGAAGCGCTCAAACACCCTGGTAAGGTCCTTCTCCAGGATGCCGACGCCGGTGTCGGTGACGTCCACGCGGACGTGTCCATCGTGTTGACGTGCCGTGACGGTGACGGTTCCTCCGCTCTCGGTGTACTTGAGCGCATTGTCCAGGAGGTTCGAGAGCACCTGGTCAATCCTGTTCTGGTCGGCAATCACCGCGGGCAGGTTCGCGGGCACGTCCACGGTGAGGCGGATTCGCTTCTCCCCGGCCGGCTTCTCAAGCGCGGAGACTGCGCGGCGGAGTATCTCGCCCAGGGAACAGGGCTTCGGCTCCATTCTGAGCCCTCCGGATTCTATCCTGGAGATGTCCAGGATGTCGTCTATCAACCGGGCGAGTCTCTCCGAGTCCGAATGGATTATGTTGAGGAAGTCCCTCGCGTGCTCCCTGTCGTCCAGCGCGCCATCCAGCAGAGTCTCGGCGTAGCCCTTTATGGAGCAGACGGGCGTGCGCAGCTCGTGAGAGATGTTCGCCACGAAGTCCTGCCTGACCTTCTCGAGTCTCCGCAGCTCTGAGATGTCGTGGAACACGAGCACGGCTCCCTCCGACTTGCCCTCCTGGACCACCGGAGTCGCGTGCACAAGCAGCGTCCTCTCCACCGGCACGACCAGCGTGAGCTCCCTGGCCTCTACCCCGCCGGCATGCCTCAAAGTCGTGTCCACGACCTCCTGGATGTCGGCGTTCCGAACCACCTCGAGCGGCTTGCGGCCGGCCGGGTCCCCGACGACTCCTAGGAGAGAGCGCAGCGTTTCGTTCATGAGAAGGATGGTGCCCGAAGCGTCCACGACCATCACTCCGTCAAACATGCTGAGGAGGACGGCCTCCAGCCGCGACCTGCTTGACACGACCTCCTGCAGTCTCAGTCGCACCTGGTCCGACATGTGTCTCAGGGCGTTCGACAGGTCGCCCACCTCGTCCCTGGACGTGACGGACGGATACCTGGAGAAGTCGCCTGTGGCAATGGAGCGCGCCACTGAAGACATTTCCTTGAGCGGCCTCGAGACGAAAGCCGACACGACGAAACTCATGGCGATAGTCGCGAGGAAGACCAGGGCGAGGGCCCCTGCCAGGACCTGCCTCAAGCGCTGAGAAACCAGTGCCACGTCGGACAGCGGCATCGCCAGCCTTACGACTCCCTCCATGCCTGGGTTGTGGAACCTCGCGGCCACGTACAGCATGTGCTTCCGGAGTGTCGTGCTGAAACGCTCGCTCTCTCCGGTGTCGCGGCGGAGGGCTTCCTGAACCTCCGGCCGGTACAGGTGGTTCTCAACCTGGAGTAGTCGTTCGCCGTCCAGCTCGGAATCTCCGAGCACGTTTCCCTCGAGATCGATTACTGTGACGCGCGAGTGCAGGAGTCTGCCGATCTCGTTTGCGAGCGAGTCGGGGCCGCCGCCCTCGGAAGGCGCGAGCACCTCCTTCTCCAGCATCGTCCTGGCCACGAATGCTTCCTTGTGAAGGTCGGCCTCAGTGCGCTGGAACGCGTGCTTCTCCAGGGTGCTGGACAGGTAGGCGTAGAACACGCACAGAATGACTGCCACGACGGCGCCGAACGCAACCGCAGTCCTGTAGTGAATGCCCAGTCTCACGTTTGCCTCCCGGACCTCATCGCGTTGTGTCCTCGCTGAACCTGTAGCCCAGACCCCTGACCGTCTCTATCTGAGCTCCCGCCTTGCCCAGCTTCTGTCGAAGGCGCTTGATGTGAGTGTCTATGGTGCGAGTGGCGACGTCACTGGACATGTCCCACACGTCGGCGGACAGCGTCTCCCGCGTCTGGACTCGTCCGCGTCGTCTCAGCAGGGTCGCCAGCAGGTCGAACTCCAATTTTGTGAGTTCCACATCCTTGCCGCTCACGGTTACCCTGCGCCTGGCCACATCCACGGCCAGCTTCCCGGCCTCCAGGACGTCCGGCGCGGGCTCTTCTTGCTTCCTGCGCCTCAGTATGGCCCTCGCCCTGAGGACGAGCTCCCTCGGGCTGAACGGCTTCACCACGTAGTCGTCCGCTCCGAGCTCGAACCCGACTATCCTGTCGACTTCCTCTCCTCTGGCGGTGAGGATGATGATGGGAGTCGAAGAAGTGCGCGCTCCGGCCTTCTTGAGGCGGCGGCAGACTTCGAAACCGTCCATTCCCGGAAGCATGAGGTCGAGCAGAATGAGGTCGACCCGCTCCCTGCCGGTCAGGTGCAGGGCGTCCTCTCCGGTCGCGGCCACGAGGCAGGCGAAGCCCGCGCGGTCGAAGTTGTACTTGACCAGTCTGGCTATGTTCTTGTCGTCCTCGATGACCAGAACGGTCTCTTTGTGCATTGGCGACCTCCGTGGCTCCGCCTCGGCCGTCGGCTGGCGGCGCACCCGACGCCGCACTCCAACAATAGAATGAGATTTCGGGCTCGCAGTCAATTGAATTGGCGGCTGGCGCCCGGGCATCACACAGTTGGTGGAGCTGTCGTACACGGCCATCGTGTTTCCGCGCAACGCATTAGACACACTTAACTTGATTCAAATCTTGCAATTAGCCGGCTCACATGGTATAATATATCCGAGGAAGACGGCACTTGTCTTCTATGCGCTGAAGATCAGCCCAAGAAAGACTCAGCCGCTGGAGGCGCACGACTCCGGCGGCTAGTCTTTTGTGGATGTTCTCGCGGAGGTTGTGAGTAGCGAGGTTCCAGGGGATTAAGCTTGCCGGGATTGCGG
>JAFGJU010000151.1 GCA_016928935.1 Candidatus Eiseniibacteriota bacterium
CCGTCCACACTTGTCGCGATTCACCCGGGCGCGGGGAAGCAGAAGAACAGGTGGCCCGCGGGCCGTTTCGCGGAGCTGGCCCGGGCTCTGAAGGCTCTGCCCGGCGCGGAAGTTCTGGTCATTGCCGGGCCCTCGGATGCGGACGTGCTCAACGAGATGCTGAGCGGCCTCAAGTTCAAGCCGGTTCTGCTCACGGGCGAGACCATCGGCAGGGTGGCGGCCGTTATGAAGCGACTGGACCTTCTTGTGTGCAACGACACCGGCGTGCTTCACGTGGCCGCGTCGGTCGGCTGCCCGACGCTCGGCCTGTTCGGACCGACCGACCCGGCGCGCTGGGCGCCGCTGAGTCCGGCGGTGAGGTCGCTCCGGGCGCCGGGAGAGGACCTCGGGCAACTGGACGAGAAAGAAGTGATGGCCGTCGCCCTGGACATGCTCTCGCCGAGAGGAGCGAGCCGTGCCGACTAGCGGAGTCTCCTCTGGGAGACGCCGGATTAGGCGGAACGCCACCAGGTGTCGTCGCTGCGGCTCGTCTGCTTCGGCACGGCCGAGCCGGCATACTATGGCCTTCGCTACGCGCTCCTGACCGGGGAGCCGGCGGGGCTCGGCAGCACACAATCGGCCGGGCTTCGCCGCACGCGACGGGCACGCACTCGCCGGCCGCGGCCGGCCCGGTTCGTCCCCGCGCCCGCCTTCTTCCTCCCGCGTTCTCCCGCCGATTCTGGAAAGCGTCCCCTGGAACTGGTATAATTCCTGCTCGGATGCGGCAAGTGAGCCGTGACCAGGAGGTATTTCGTGCACGCTGCATTGATCCCTTTGGCCCGCGCGTTAGTCCTTGCGGCGTTGGGCCTCTTCCTCTTGCTCTGCCCGGCGCGCGCGGCTCAGGAAGAGACAAATGCCGAGACAGACACAGAGATGTTCAGCTGGACAGAGGGATACACGTTGGTGCTCCTTTCGACAGCAGACGCCCGCTCCTTCGCCGCTGCCCGGGACGCCATACAGGCGACCGGGGCGAGGGTGGCAGTGGCCGTCCCGCCTGGAGTTGTGCTGGGTTGGGTGCCGCGCGGGGTGGAGGCGGAAGTGCTTTCCGTTCCGGGCGTTGAAGCCGTTCACCGGACTCCCGTGTCGGACGCAGCGGTGGAAGACCTCCGCAGGCGGGACGAGACCAACGCCGCGGCGGCGCTCTTCTTCAACTCTGTCGCTTCGGGCGCCTGGAGGCAGGAGCTCCTGACGCGGCGGCACGAATCCCTGTTCTCTCCGGCGGGCGAGCCGCTCGAGCGCGAACCGCTCATCAACGATTCGTTCGAGCCGCCGGAGCTCGACCTGGACGCTTACTTCGAGAACTTGAAGTCGGTGGGCTACGACGCGGCGGGAGAGAAGGAGAGACTCTCCGGGGGCGGAAGCGTGCTCGAAGCGCTCGGAAACACCGACGACATGACCGGCACCGTGACCGTCACGCTCTTTTTTGTGGAGAGCGACGGTTCGATGGACGCCGACACGTACACCTGGGGCACCAGCGCGCTCAACAGCACCGTGAGCAGCGCCGTCTCGGGCCTGACGTGGTGGGTCGACAAGGCCTCGACATACGGCAAGACCTTGTCGTTCACAGTGTACTACTTTCCCGGCACGGACGTTCGCTGTCAGACCGGCTACGAGCCCATACTGCACCCGTCCTCCGACGTTCCCTACTGGGTCTCTGAAATCATGGCGAGCTTCGGGTACTCCTCCGGCTCCCACTACGACCGCGTCACTGCATATAACACGTGGGCCAGGTCCAATTACGGGACTGACTGGGCGTTCTCCAGCTTCATAGAATACAACCCGTACCCGGCGGCGGCGTCCTTCACTGACGGCTACGCGGCCTGGGCCTACTTCGGAGGCCCGTACACGAACCTTCTCTACAGGTCTTTCAGCTGGCCCTTCAATACGGTCTTCTCGCACGAAACAGGCCACATCTTCCAGGCCTGTGACGAATACTACGAGCCGGGCTACGGCGGGTGCATGAGCTGCGGCCTGTGCAGTCACGGCATAAACAACGGCAACTGCGAATACTGTAACCCCCAGTCCGTGCCGTGTATGATGAGGGGAAACGACGACGCTCTGTGTGCCTACACCCCGGGGCAGGTGGGCTGGCTCAGCGGGCCGATCGTGAAGTACTTGTCCCACACAATCCAGGACCCGGCCGGCAACAACAACGGCATGCTCGACCCCGGCGAGAGCGTCACGATGCCGTTGACGCTGAAGAACTGGGGGCTTCCTGTCTCGGGCGTCTCGGCAACCATCACGACGGCCGACCCGTACGTCACGATAACGGGCGACTATTCCGACTTCTCGGACATGATCCTCGACCAGACCGCCACCTGCGTCTCACCGTATGCGTTCAGCGCCGCCGCGGGCACCCCGTCGGCGCACGTGGCGACTTTCACGCTGAACATCACCGGCTCCGGGTACGATACGACGGCGAGCTTCGACATCCAGATCGGCCTGGAGCCGATCCTCCTGGTTGACGACGACAACGGCTACACCTATGAGACATACTACCAGGACGCGCTCACTGCGGCCGGGTACGGTTACTACTACTGGAACGTCAATACGAAGGGCGCACCGGCGCTGAGCGAGCTCACCAAGAGAGACGCAGTCATCTGGTTTACTTCACTGGAGCGCGACCTGACGCTCACCGGACTGGACGAGAGGAACCTGACCGCTTACCTGAACCAGGGAGGCGCTCTGTTCCTGTCGTCTCAGGACTACCTCATGGAGAGGTTCGAGGATTTCGCGCAGGACATGCTGCACGTGACCGCCTTCACGGAGTGGACCGCCAGCAGCACCGAGACCGGCGTTGCGGGAGACCCGATAAGCGACGGGATGAGCCTCGGCATGAGCTACGCGTATCCCCTGATGAACTACTCCGATGACATTACTCCCGACGAGCGCTCGGCCGCGGTGTTCATGAACGACACCGGCTATCCCGGGGCACTGCGCTTCCCGGCGGTGGGGACTGCGCCCTACAAAGTCGTGTTCTTCGCGTACCCGTTCGAGGCAATCGCTGACGGCACTGCTCCTGACGACCGCGCCACGGTCATCGACAGAGTGATGGAGTGGCTGATGCTGCCGCAGGACCACCAGCCCCCTGCGGTGGAAGTGACGAGTCCGAACGGAGGAGAAGAGTGGGTCTCCGGGACCGAGCAAGAAATCACGTGGGTCGCGACTGACAACGTACACGTGGACTCGGTCAGCATCGTCTGCTCCTACGACGGCGGGTTCAGCTTCCTCGACACCGTCGCGGTGCGGGAGCAAAACGACTCCACGTACGCGTGGACCGTCCCGGCGACTCCGTCTGACAGCTGCGCCGTCAAGGTGGTGGCCTTCGACAGTTGGCTCAACTGGGCCGAGGACGTGAGCGACGGCCTCTTCAGGATTCCGGCTCCGAGAGACACGAGTGAGGTTCCGCCCGTGGCCATGTTCGGCCTCTACCAGAATTATCCCAATCCTTTCAACCCTGTGACCAGCATTGCGTTCAGTCTGGACCGGGATTGCAGGGTTTCCCTCAGGGTGTTTGACGTCTCGGGCCGGTTGGTGAGGACTCTCGTGGACGGTCCGCGCGAGTCCGGCATGCAGGCCGTCTCGTGGGACGGCCGGGACTACTCGGGCAAGCCAACTGCTTCCGGTGTATACAGTTACGTCCTGGAGAGAGAAGGAAAGACAGAGGCCAGGAAGATGGTTCTGTTGAGGTAGCTGCCGGTCGGACATACAGAAAAAACATCACACCGGGCCGTCTTTGTTAAGGCGGCCCGTTTTGTTGCCGATAGAAGAGAAGGACAAGTTCCGCGTACGGACAGCGACCCGACACGGGTCGAAGGCGCGTGACCGAAGGTGCGTGGTCGAAGGCGCGTGACCAGAGGTCCTACAAGTTTCGCTCACGGACCCCGTGCCCACCCATCGGGCTGCAATCTCACGCGCACTGCCTGCCTGTCGCGTATCGCGGGGCTTCGACTGGAGTGAAGCGGCTGTGACAGGAAACACGACACGGAGCAGCGAACAGGCCGTTCAGAGGGCCGGCTCGTCGGCGCAGACCCCGGAGGCCGTGAAGGCCGCCAGGGCGGCGGGCGACGTCGCTACGCACCTGGCCCGGGCCTACAAGAACCTTCATTTCTACGGGTCGAACAACCCTGTTCCGCGCGAGTCCATAGAGAGATTGTTCTCGGCCCTCACGTCCTTCCTCGAAGACAGCGAAACGCTCACCTACACTCTTACAGAGACAGACCTTTGCTACCACGGAAAGCCCATCTACACAAACCCTGACAGGCGCGAGAGCCTCGTGTTCAAGCTCTACAGGGACGGGGTGAGGGTTCTCAGTTTTCACAAGGGAATAGATGTAGACGACATCACTTGGTTGCTGAGGGCGCTCAGTCGCTCCAAAGTGGACTGCGAGGACTCGGACTCCGACGTAGTCACCCAGATATGGGAGCGAGAGCTGGCACACATAACCTACATTGCGGTGGACGATTACCTGGATCTGGAATCCGCCGACGAAGAGACGGCCGGGCCGATGCGCGGAGCCGGAGCGGACGCGACAGGCGCAGGACTTGCCTCGGAGGGCGAATCGCAGGAAGAGGTCTACGGGCTGGCCGTCGAACCCGACTTCACGCTGCTGGAATACAAGCGCGCGTTCATGCTCGACGTGGCCCTGACAGAGGAAGAGCTGGCGGAGGTCGGGCACCAGATTCTGGCCGAAGAGAAGGACGACCCCCGCGTGAGAGTCTCTCAGATCTTCCTGGATGTCGTCCGCAGTGACGCGCCGCCCGAGCTCAGGGC
>JAFGJU010000152.1 GCA_016928935.1 Candidatus Eiseniibacteriota bacterium
AGGCAGACCGACACAGCAGAACGGCAAGCAGGTGCGGATATAACGTCCTAATTCAATAGAATAACTGAAGTTATAAGACCCGACTTCGCCGCATTAGCGTTTGACCTCTCGGCTCGTCCGCCCCTCTTTGCCACCCGCCCCTCTACTTTGGCAGAATGTGTGAGTTCACTTAGTCGTCCGCCCTGTCCCTTCCCAGGAGCCCCGATTCTCGCCAGGCAACGGAGGTTAGCTCAAGTGCGCAACCTGTTCCTCGCTATGATGATAGTCGTTATCGCCGTCGTTGCGGCTGCGTTCGTCATTCTCAAGTCCAGGCGGCGCCTTTGCGCGGGCGGATACAAGACCGCGACTGTCCAGCGCGGAAGCATCTCCAGCACCGTGACGGCCACCGGGACGCTGGACCCTGTGACCACGGTGCAGGTCGGCTCTCAGATATCGGGCATCGTGGCCGGGCTGTGCGCCCTGAGTTTTGTCTTGCGCGTCCGCCGGCTGGTGTGGTAATTTCCCGTCGACCAATCAACCAGAGGGAGGTGAACTTTCATGAAGAGATTCGTGATTTTGGCTTGTGTGTTGTTGCTGGTGTTGTCATGCCTGAGCTGCGCCGAGTGGTCCGCCAAGCGCAAGGGTACTCTGATAGGAGCGGGAAGCGGCGCGGTGATAGGCGGCATCATCGGCGACAAGGCCGGCAACACCGCTCTAGGGGCGATCCTCGGAGCGGCCGTCGGAGGCGCCGCAGGGGCCTACATCGGTAACTACATGGACAAGCAGGCCGAGGAGCTGGACCAGGACCTCGCCGGCGCCAAGATTGAGCGCGTCGGAGAGGGCATCAAGATTACGTTCGACTCGGGCATCCTGTTCGACTTTGACGAGGCGACGCTGCGGCCGGCGAGCGAGGCAGAGCTCACAAAACTGGCAGTGATACTCAACAAGTATCCGGACACCAACATCCTGCTCGAGGGCCACACTGATGCGATGGGCAGTGACGAGTACAACCTTAACCTGTCCCGTCTGCGGGCCCAGTCGGTGTCGGCCTTCCTGAGCAGCCAGGCGGTGACGGCGACCAGGCTTACCATCATGGGCTACGGCGAGAGCCAGCCGATAGCGACCAACGACACTGATGAAGGCCGTCAGCTCAACCGCCGCGTGGAAGTTGCCGTCTACGCCAACGAGAAGCTGAAGGAGGCCGCTGAGAAGGCGACGGGTTGACGATGACCGGCCCGAAGACTCGGTGTTACGCCGGCTCTTCTGCGGCTGAAGACGTATGATTCCTGGCCCGCGAGGGGAGTGCGAGTTATCGCTGCGCCTCGCGGGCTTCTGGTTTAAGCGATTCCTCACGGCAAGCAATGGTGCTCACAACAATGGGCAAGTCAGAGAGAACAAACAAGCTCAGAGCCCCTGCCAAAGGCAGGCCCGCCTACCGGGTTTCTCCCCTGACTCCCTCCCGCTGGGCGAATTTCGAGCAGCTCTTCGGCAGGCACGGCGCCTCCGGCGGCTGCTGGTGTATGTGGTGGCGCCAGACGGCCAGGGAGTTCAACGCCAAGAAGGGCGAAGCCAATCGGAGAGCGATGAGAGCCCTCGTGCACGCAGGCCGCGTGCCCGGCCTGATAGCCTATGAGGACAATGAGCCGGTCGGCTGGGTGTCCGTCGCGCCACGCGAGGAATTTCCGCGCCTCAAGGGCTCCAGAATACTCAAGCCCGTGGACGAGAAGCCAGTCTGGTCGGTGGTCTGCTTCTTCGTTGCCAGGCCGCATCGAGGCAAGGGGATAGCCAAGCGCTTGTTGGAGGCTGCGGTGGACTACGCCGGGAGTCACGATGCCAAAATCGTGGAAGGTTACGCAGTGGAGCCGGCTGCGGGCCGGGCTCCCGACCTCTTCATCTACCACGGGCCGGCTGCTTTGTTCCGCAGTGTCGGGTTCAAAGAGGTTGCGCGCCGGTCCGAGACGCGGCCCATAATGCGATACTCGACTAGGCGACGGGCCTGACTCTATTGCGCGGGCGTCGAACTGTCGTCGGTCGTCGCGTGCGGGGTGGACCGCAGCCTGCAGTGCGCACGTGTCTTCCGGCCTGACGGCGCCGGCAGTGGACCTTTTACAACCCCGGGCCCGGAGGAGGCCTTCGATGATCCAGCTTACCAGTGTCAGCAAGTCGTACAACAGGGGCGCCGTGCAGGCGGTCAAGGGCCTCACGCTGACCGTCGAGCCCGGGAAGTTGTTCGGCTTCCTGGGGCCCAACGGCGCGGGGAAAACCACCACCATCAAGATGATAGTGGGGCTGCTGCACCCCGACTCCGGCACCATCTCCGTATGCGGAAAGGACGCGCTCAAGGAGCCGCTTGCCGTGAAGCGGCTCGTGGGATTTGTGCCGGACTCTCCGTTTCTGTACAACCGCATGACGGGAATGGCCTATCTCAGGTTCATAGCTGACGTGTTTCGGATGCCGGTCGAGGCGCGCGAGCGCGTGGTCCCGACGCTTCTCAAACAATTCGGGATGGAGGACGCCGTCGGTTCCCTCGTGGCCTCGTATTCGCATGGAATGAGACAGAAACTCGCTGTCATGGCGGCGCTGATACACGAGCCGGACGTGCTCATAATGGACGAACCCATCTCGGGTTTGGACCCCCTGTCTGCTTTCCAGCTCAAAGAGATCATGCGCGGCTACTGCGCCAGGGGTAAGACCGTCTTCTTCTCCACGCACGTGATGGAGGTCGCGGAGCGCATCTGTGACGTCGTGGGCATCATAAGCAAGGGCGAGCTCGTGGCGTGCGCCCCGTTCCCTGTCTTGAAGAAGCAGCTCGGCGAGCAGGACGCAACCCTGGAGCAGATTTTCCTGGAGCTGACTCATGCGGAACAGGTTTTTGGCCCTGATTCTGACTACCGTCCGTAGCTCGAACCCTTTCTCGCGCATGGCGTTCTCGGGTCCCGGCGGCAGGGGCCGTGCGTGGATGCTCCCGCTGGGTATAGTCGGCCTCGGCGGCCTGGGCGTCTCGTTCGTCGCTGTGCTGGTCGGCATGTACGCGGGCATCCTCGAGCTCGGAATAATGACCGAGACTCCCGAGCTCGTGTTCTTCGTTGCCGCGTTGTTCACCTGGTTCGTGCTTGTATTCCTCGGCATCGCAGTCGTGATGTCGGTGTTCTATTTCTCGTCCGACATCCCCGGGCTCATCCCACTGCCCATACCGGCGAGGGAAGTAATCGGTGCAAAGTTCGTGGTGCTGCTTCTGTACAGCTACATCCTGTGTGTGTTCAGTTTCCTACCGACTCTGTTCGTTTACTGCTCGAGGATGGGTTCTTCCGCATACGTGATTCTGTCCGGCCTCGTCAACTTGCTGCTGCTTCCGGTGGTGCCCGCGGCAGTCGCCGTGATGTTCGTGTTCGTGCTGAACCGGTTGATAAGCTTCTCCCGGCATCGGACACTGCTCGAGGTTCTGGGCAATTCCTTCTTCCTCGCCGTGCTGGTCGGGTTCCAGCTCGTCTCTCCGCGTGTCTTGGCGGGCGGCGACCCGCAGGAGATGGCCAAGTTGCTGTTGGAGAAGGGGAGTCTGTTTAGTCTTCTGGGAAGACTGATGCCTCCGGCGAAGCTGATAGCGGTCAGCATTGCCGGTGGCGACGCGTCGGGCCTCAGTCTCCTCGGGGTGGTGCTGATGTCCGGAGCAGTGTGCCTGGGGATGGTGGTGCTGGGCGAGCGCATCTTCTACAAGGGTTTCGTAATCCAGTCGCAGGTGGCGGAGGGACCGCGGCGAGTCGGGGACGCGGGAGGGCTCTCGCGGCTGATGGAGCGCTCGGGCTTTCTCAGTCTGCGGTCGAGCATTCTGGCGCTCGTGTCCCGGGAATGGGCGATAATGCGGTCCAATTCGACGTTCATCTTTCAATCCTTCAGCGAGGTCGTACTGCTGCCGCTGCTGCTCGTAATCTTCCGGCTTTCGTCGGAAAACCCCCTTGACGCCCTGCCCGCGTCTTTTCGCGAAAGCGACGCGTGGAGTCTTTGTTGCGGAGCAGTGGCCGTGGTGCTTTGCGGCATATCCTCAATCTACCCTTCCAGCGTGTCCAGGGAGGGCGGTCTGTTCGGGCTTTCGCTGACTCTGCCGGTGAGGGGCGGGGTGCAGGCAGCGGCCAAGCTCTTGTTCGGTCTGGAGTTCACGCTCAGCGCCTACTTCCTGGACCTCATCCTGCTCATGGCCATATTCGAGATGAGCCCGTCCTCGCTCTTCTACGTCATCCCCATGGGGCTCGCGGCTCTAGTGTTTTTTGGCGGCGCAGGCGTGCTCGTGGACGTGCATCGGCCGGTCCTCAACTGGTCTCACCCCCAGCAGGCGATGAAGTCCAACATGAACGTCCTCATAGTCATGGGCGTGGACTTTCTCACAATCGCGGCAGTCGGAGCAGCAGCCGTGGGGCTTATCATGGCTGGGCTGGCGCCGTGGGAGGTCGCGCTCGTGACGACCGGCGTCTTCGGGGTTCTGGACTTCCTGGTGCTCCGGTCGCTCGTGAGGTCTGCGGATGCGAGATACAGCTACGGGTTCGAGGTCTAGGACTCTCGAACCCGTCCGCTGCGGTATGGCAGTTCTGGCAGCTCCGGCCTTGTCGTTAGTCGTCTTCTGTGTCAGAGTGTCGGCTTCGAGCGCGCGAGCTCTCCCTTTCCGACCGTCCCGCCTTCCTCAGCTGGATTGAGCCGCTGAACGTCTTGATGGTGACGTCGGCGCCGCCGCCGTTCACCGTGCCGTGTATCTCGTGCTCGCGGTGCCTGTCGCTGTCCTCTTCGTAGTACAGGGCCCTGAAATCGGAATCGATGTCGCCGCTGAATGTCTCACATTCGAAGTCGAACTCGGCGTCGGCCGGGAGAGTCACTGTCACGGACCCACTGTGGGTCTTGAACGAGTACCGGCCGTCCGGGTCGACGTCGCCGTCAAACTCGATCTCTCCGCTGTGCACGCTTATGTTGACGGACTCCGCACCGGACAGGTTTCTGGCGATGATGCTGCCCGACACGCACTCGACTTCCAGGGACCCGGAGATACCGGAGACCGCGATGTCGCCGGACACGTCGGCGGCTTGTACGTCACCCACTATGTCGTTGAGCGCGATGTCGCCGCTCACCGATCTGAACTCGCCGCCTTTCTTCATGTTGTCTGCGCGGACGTCGCCGCTCACTGTGGTGAGTTCAGCAAACCCAGCCATGTCGCGAGCGACCACGTCCCCGCTGACTGTGGCGACGGTCGCGTCGGCCCCGACCGGGACCGTGAGGGTGTAATCAATCGACACCTTGAACTTTCGGAGCACGATTGGGCCTTCGGGGTATTCAGTCTCAATCTTGAGGCGACCGTCCTCGCGGCGGACCTGGATTTCAACCAGGTCGGCGTTCTTCTTCGCCTGCTCCGCGGAGCCGGCAATGGAACGCTTCATGGCCTCGATCTTGACCTCGTTCCGGGTCCAGGTCTTGATGTGAACATCGCCGGATACGTTGGTCAGATAGACCTTGCCGTCAGCTGGTAGTGTCTTGACTGCGGAATAGGCCTCTTCGTATTCCGCCTCGTCGGCGGCGGCCGGTGCGCCCGACAGGGCCACGGCCAACAAGATGATCAGGTAAGCGATTGCTGCGTGTCTCATGGTGCTCCTCCTCTTCAGTGTCAGGCGCGACGCGGATTGCATCAGTCAGTCGGCTCAAACAACTCCTAAAGGCCCACGGTAGGCGACTCCAACTGTCGGGATTCTCTCCGGAGTGAGATGAATTCCGTCATGAGCCGGACTTTCTCCTTGTAAGAATCCAACAGGGCGTACTGTGCCTCCAGGTCGCGCGGGTCGTGACGCACCGCCTGGCGGCAAGCTTGTATGGATGCGTCCACCACTGCGAGGTTGGTCTCGAACACCTTTGTGACCTCGGAGTCCAGGTCGCCCCTCTGGGCCGCGAGCGCTTCGTTCAGCGCCTTCACGGCCTGCTCGTAGTGCCTTTCGGCTTCGTCCAACTTAGTCAGAGTGAAACTATCCACCGCCGCCTTCTCGGCCGAGGTGGCGGTCTGCCACGGCTGCAGGTACAGGACGCCGACCGCCAGCACGACGACCACCGTCGCGGCGGCCGTAACCAACGCCGGAGCGAGTCGGAGCCGCGGGAAGAGCGACCCTAAGAGCGACGCGTTCGACCGCTCCGTCCGGCTCTCCCCGGCCTCACGTGCCTTCGGTTCACGGAGGCTGGCCCTTATCTTGAGCCAGGCGTCGTCCGGCGGGGTCAGTCTTTCGAGTTGTCTCGCCTCCTGCGCCATCGCTTGAAAATCCTGGAGTAGTCGCCGGCACTCGGCGCACTTGTCGGTGTGCCGGCGCAGCGCGTCCCGGAGCTCGGGAGCGAGCGCGCCGTCAACGTAGTCACTGATGTATCTTCGAGCGCGGCCGCACCTCATGACTCTCCCCCCTCACAATTCTGAAACGGGTCCGCGGGCGACGCCGGGGCCCCGCGCACGGCGCTCGCTGCGGGCGCCGCGGGCTCTGCCGGTCCCGGGGACGCCACCGGCGCTGGAGGCATCATACCCAGCTCTGTCAAGCGCTCCCTCAGCTTCATTCTGGCCTTGAAAAGGTTCGACTTGGAAGTGCCGACCGTGCAACCGAGCACGTCGGCGATCTCTTCGTGCTTGAATCCCTCGACGTCGTGGAGGAGGAAAACGCTCTTCAACCGGGGAGGCAGCACCTCTATGGCCTGCTCCAGCGGCCTTCGCGCCGCCACCGCCGAGCCCAGGTCGCCGGGCGCGGCCAGCGAGCTCTCTACTTCTTGGATGGGAATCTGGGCGCGGCCGCGGACCTTGCTTGACCTGAGGTGGGCGAGGCTTGTGTTCACCGTCACGCGAAACAGCCAGCCCGGGAAGCGGGCCGCGTCTCTGACGTCGCCGATGCGGGTGAAGGCCGTGACGAAGACGTCTTGGAGCACGTCCTCGGCGGCAGCCGGGTTGCCGGTGTAGCGGCGGGCCAGGTTGAAGACGGGAGTCTTGAAGCGATGATAGAGGGCCTCAAGAGCCCTCTCATCTCCGTCCGCGGCCCTCGTTACGAGCCCCGGCAAAGCGAGGTCGTCAAGCGATTGGGTCATAATGCTGATCAGCTCCTCGACACACTGGGCCTGATTATGGCTCATCAGAACCCCGGTTGCCAGCCTCGTGACGTTCTGAAGCCCGGCGATAGAACCCACTATCATCATGAAGAGTACGGCCTGTATTACCGTAAGCATGTCTCGATCCTCCTGCCTAAATGATGCAGGCGGGAGCCGGAAGGTTGCCTCAGTCGGGCGAGAGCCTCGGGTCCGTGTGCCCGGCCACCCCGACTCATGGTCGCGAGATGAACGTTAGCTTGAGAGAGCGTGAGGCCATAATCATACAGGCGCCCGGTAATTACGGGCGCCTGTCTTCTGGTCTCGATGGGCGCGTCGGATGCCTGCGGCAGGCTGTTGCCGGCGGCAGGCCAGTGCCGGCCCTACATTCCGTACAGGGTCATTGTATTAACGGGCTTTCCCTGCAGCTTGAGGTAGTAAAAAAGCTGGGACTTGTGTAGGGTGAGGTGGCCTATCATGCTGAGCAGCTGGCATCCCAGCTGGGCGGAAGTTGTGTCCCACGGCGCCTTCACCATGCGGGCGTCCAAGTCCTTCTCGCCTGCCTCGTCTATCATCTTGAGGGCGAGCTTTTTGTCTTCGGCCAGGAGCTTCTTTGCCTCAGCCACGCTCTTGACTGCGGGGAGCTTTTCGGCAGGCGGCAGCATCTGATCCTGAGGGAGACTGCTCGGGTCCACGCCCTCGGGGAAACCCCAGTCGCCCGTCACGAAGCCCTTGCAGCACGCCCCACAGGCGCCGGTGATGTGCATCAGAAGCTGCCCCAGCGTCATCCAGTTCTTTCCGGTGGCGGGCTTCCAGTCGAGCTCGCTGTCCTTGACCAAGTCGAGGAGCCC
>JAFGJU010000025.1 GCA_016928935.1 Candidatus Eiseniibacteriota bacterium
CCTCCGAAAAGGATGAGAGTCCCCCAGTCTATGTGAATGGCCTCCCTCCAGGTCAGCGTGAACTGGCGCTCGCCCCAGTTGACCGGCAGCACGAACAGCAGTGCCGCGGCCGTCAAGGCGGCGACGGCTTCGGGGACGCGGCCGCTGTAGTCGACGTAGACCCGGGCGTCCGTGCCAGTGATGAGCCCCAGCAAACCCGGGGTCACCCACAATGTGACCGCGACCAGGAACGCGAAGAGCACGTTCTTCTGGCCGCGCGTCCAAGGTCCGAGTTTGAGCAGTTCCTCCTTCACGGACTCCCGGCCCCCTTCTATGCGGCCAACCTCCGGCCTGTGTAGGACTCGCATGAGCGCGAACAGCAGGAGATACATCACCACGAGCAAGGGCACGGCGAACAGCATCCATTGGAAGAAGGATATTTTCAGGTCGAGCAGCTTCTCCATCATCGCGAGGCCGATGAGGTTGGGTGGTGTCCCGACTGGAGTACCTATGCCGCCGGCCGACGAAGCGTACGCGGCCATCAGCATCATGCCCGTGCCGTACTTGAGGTGGCTTGGGTCGACACGATTCCCGGTCTTCCTGGCCAACACCTCGGACATGGAGTAGACGATGCCGAGGCCGATGGGGAACATCATGGCAGTCGAGGCGGTGTTGCTTATCCACATCGAGATGAAAGCCGCTATGGCGCCGAACATGAAGAGGATGCGTCCGGCGGAGCTCCCCACCCATCGTGTCGACATCAACTGGTAGGCGAAGCGCTTGTCAACGCCGTGCACCATCATCCCCCGGGCGAGGACGAAGCTTCCCAGGAAGAGGTAGATGATGGGGTCGGCGAACGGGGCGAACGCCGTCTTGGCGCTCGCCACGCCCATGAGCACGCTCAGGACGGCTCCGAGGAGCGCGGTGATGGGAATGGGGACCGGCTCAGTGACCCACCAGGCAATGACCCAGGCGATGATGGCGGCCAGGCGGTGGGCCTCCGTGCTGAGGCCGGGCGTGGGGAGCAGCAGGACGACGACGCCGGCCGACGGCCCCACAAAGAGACCTATGGTGCGCCGCCAGCGTTCGAACCGTTCCTCGGCTGCAGTGAGCTTTCCCTCTGTCTCCACGGGACGGCATGCTAGCAGACCCAGTGGGCGGGGTCAACCGCCTCCGGCGCCGGCGCGCTCAGCCGCCTGAGGCCCCGCGTTCCCACGCCGCAGCGACGGCTCCGCAGGCGGTGGCATTCTCCTCTTGCTCCTCTTGGCGCAGCATCCGGACACTGTCCCTTTGGGTTCGCACCGCTCCTTTGGCTCCGCGCCCGCCCCAAATGCACGTTGACGCGCCGGCCCCCGGCGTGCTAGCGTTATATGTTTTGTCGGAGCGCCGAGTTACACGCAGCAGGCCCGGCCGCAATCGGCGCCGACGCGACTTGGAAAGGAGCAGACAGCATGGCGCCAGGAAGGCTCAGGATCGGCACCGTTCAAGTCCTGACAGGCAACGGCAAGGGCAAAACCACGTCTGCCCTGGGCTGCGGCCTGAGGGCCGCCGGCCGGGGCCTCAACGTCCTGATGCTCCAGTTCATGAAGGGCCGAGTCTACGGCGAGCTGGAAGCAGTCAAACACGTTCCTCGGTTCGAGATTCTGCAATTCGGCCGGGACGAGTTCGTGGACAAGGACAACCCGGCCGCCGAGGACAAGGAGCTGGCCCGCATCGGCTTCAAGAAGGCGTGCGAAGCCGTGGGCTCCGGCCAGTACGACATGGTAATACTGGACGAGGTCAACATAGCCGTGGACTACGGCCTCGTCGGCCTCGAGGAGTTGCTCGACCTCGTGGAGGGAAAGCCGTCACACGTGGAGCTCATACTCACGGGCAGGTATGCGCATCCGGAAATACAGAGGGTGGCCGACACAGTCACCGAGATGCTGGACATAAAGCACCACTTCGCCTCGGGCATAGAGGCCAGGGAAGGTATCGAGTACTAGGCGCCGAGTCCGGGCGGAGGCGTGGGTGTAACGGTGGGACGCATGTGGGCGGTATGCGTGGGGCGCGCGCGGCCGCGCCCGGGTCGGGTGCCTTGGAGTGAGGCACCGGCCGCGACGGCGCCGGACGGAACACAAGGCTGGAATCGAGAGCAAACACCAACCGTGCCTTTAGACGTTCAGACACTGCTCAAGCGATTTCGAGAAGGCGACAGAGTCGCCCTTTCCCGGGTGATCAGCCTCGTTGAAAACGACCACCCGTCTTCGCCGGTCATCCTGGACACGCTGTATCCTTTCACGGGCAAGGCTCTGCGGGTGGGCGTAACCGGCCCTCCCGGCGCGGGGAAGAGCACGCTGGTCGACCACGTCGCGGCCCGGATGAGAACCGATTCTCAGAAGGTGGGCATAGTGGCGGTGGACCCCACCAGTCCGTTCTCCGGAGGCGCCCTGCTGGGCGACAGAGTCCGCATGAGCAGCGTCAACCTGGACGACGGCGTGTTCATCAGAAGCATGGCCTCACGCGGCAGCTCCGGCGGCCTCGCGTGGAAGACGTTCGAGGTTTGCGAGGTGCTCGACGCCTTCGGAGTTGATAGAATAATCGTCGAGACGGTGGGAGTCGGACAAGGAGAGCTGGAGATAGCAGACGAGGCGCACAGCACCGTCGTGGTGCTCGTGCCCGAGTCCGGCGACGGAGTCCAGGCGATGAAGGCCGGACTGATGGAGATCGGCGATATCTTCGTCATAAACAAGTCCGACCGCGAGAGCGCCGACACGGCGAGAAGGATGCTGGACTCGGCCCTGGAGCTCAAGCCCGTCAAGAATGGATGGAGGCCTCCCGTGCTTTCCACGGTGGCCCTGAAGGGAGAGGGCGTCGAAGAGCTTCACCGGAAGATTGAGGAGCACCTGAGGCTGCTGGTCACGTCGGGCAGCATACAGCACCGTCGTATGGAAGGCGTCCGAGCCAAGATAGTGGAGATTCTCAGGAATCGCATAATCCAGTCGGCGTGGGAGCGCAACAAGCTGGGCAGGCTGATAGACGCCGAGGTGGTCAGCGTGATGGCAGGAGGCTCAACGCCGTACAAGTCGGCCGCGGAAATCCTGAGGAAGACGGGGCAGTGACGGAGACGGTCGACCGCGGCCGCGACGCGCGTCAGGGTGAGCCGCCGAGCCGCAGTCGTTGAGACCTCCGCGGCTGGACTAAAAGCGGGCCGCGGGGTAAAGGTTGCCGAGACTTACGGGCCGCGACGCGGCGTCGGAGCGCCGCGGGGGGACGAGTAGGATGTCGGACTGCGAGAAGATAAGAGAAGCCGGGGCGAAATGGCGCGAGCGCTTGAGGCCCTCCGCGACCGAGAGAGACGCGCTGTTCGAGACTATCTCGGGCGAGCCAGTCAGGGACCTGTACACGCCGTGCGACGTGGAAGGCCTCGACTACGAACGGGACCTGGGGTTTCCCGGGCAGTTTCCCTTTACCCGCGGGATCAGGAACAACATGTACCGTGGCCGGCTGTGGACCATGAGACAGTTCTCCGGTTTCGGCACCGCCATGGACACGAACAAGCGGTATCACTTCCTGCTGGACCGCGGCCAGACAGGCCTCAGCGTCGCCTTCCACATGCCCACGATCATGGGCTACGACTCGGACCACCCCAGGTCGTTGGGGGAGGTTGGACGCTGCGGCGTCGCGATAGACTCGCTGGAAGACATGGAGGTGCTGTTCGACAGGATCCCCCTGGACAGGGTCAGCACCTCCATGACCATCAACGCGCCCGCCTCAATACTGCTGGCCTTCTACATCTGCGTGGCGGAGAAGCAGGGCGTCAGCTCGGACAAGATTTCGGGCACCATCCAGAACGACATCCTGAAGGAGTACATAGCGCAGAAGACCTGGATCTTCCCGCCCGAGCCGTCCATGCGCATCATCACGGACATCATGGGGTTCTGCGTCGATCACGTCCCCAGATGGAACACCATCAGCATAAGCGGCTATCACATAAGGGAGGCGGGCTCGACCGCCGCCCAGGAGCTGGCCTTCACTCTGGCGGACGGGTTCGCGTACGTGGAAGCGGGCATCAAGGCGGGCCTGGACGTGGACAGGTTCGCCCCGCGGCTGTCGTTCTTCTTCAACGCGCATCTTGACTTCTTCGAGGAGACAGCCAAGTACCGTGCCGCGCGCAGAATTTGGGCGCGCGAGATGAAGGAGAAGTACAAGGCCAAGAAACCCGAGTCCTGGCTGCTCAGGTTCCACACCCAGACGGCGGGCTGTTCTCTGACGGCGCAGCAGCCGGAGAACAACATCGTGAGGACCGCCTACGAGGCTCTGTCCGCGGTTTTGGGCGGCACGCAGTCGCTTCACACGAACTCCATGGACGAGACTCTGGCTCTGCCGAGCGAGAAGGCCGCCCAGATCGCCCTCAGGACTCAGCAGATAATCGCCTGCGAGAGCGGCGTGGCGAACACGATAGACCCGCTGGCGGGCTCCTATTTCGTGGAGGCCCTGACCGAACGGCTGGAGAAGGAAGCCTACGATTACTTCGACAAGATCGAGAGCATGGGCGGAGTCGTCAAGGCCATCGACAGGGGGTTCTTCCAGAAGGAGATCGCTGACGCCGCCTACGAGTACCAGAAAAAGATAGAACAGAAGAAGGCAATCGTGGTCGGAGTGAACGAATACGTCATCGAAGACGAGGAAATCGAAATACCCATCCTGAAGATCGACCCCGAGGTGGAGCGGATCCAGGTCGGTCGGGTCAGGGCGCTGAGGGAGAAAAGGGACAACGGGCTGGTGAAGACGCGCCTCGAAGCCCTGAAGAAGGCCGCGGCCGGCCCGGACAACCTGATGCCGCTCATCTTGGAGGCGGCGCGGGCGTACGCCACCCTGGGAGAGATAATACAGGTTCTGAAGGAAGTGTTCGGCGAGTACAAGGAAAGGCCGATCTTCTGAGCAAGCAGCCGGGTGGCGGGAGTGCCGCGCGGACTGCCGAAGGCGCTCCCGGGCGGGTGCGGGTACGCCGCGAGTCGCCTCCCGGTACGAAAGGCGGATGAGAGACATGGAAAGAAAGGTGAGAGTCTTGGTCGCGAAGCCCGGGCTTGACGGTCACGACAGGGGCGCCAAGGTGGTCGCGAGCGCCCTCCGCGACGCGGGTATGGAAGTCATCTACACGGGTCTCCATCAGACTCCGGAAATGATAGTTGAGGCCGCGGTCCAGGAGGACGTGGACGTAGTGGGCCTGAGCATACTTTCCGGCGCGCACATGACTCTGCTGCCCCGGGTCGTGCAGCTGCTCAGAGAGAAGGGCGTGGACGACGTGCTGGTTGTCGGAGGAGGCATCATCCCCGAGGCGGACGCGGAGGAGCTTGCCAGTGCGGGCATCGCCAGGATCTTCGGACCAGGTTGTCCCACCAGCGAGATAGCCTCGTACATAAAGGATTGGTTCGAGACCTCGGAGAGGGCCGGCGTCTGAAGCGAGCGTGTTGAAGCACAAGGCGAGCCGTATCGTTCGCCGCAACTGAAAGGAAGAGAAAAGTGAGGAGCATTTCGGGTGTCCTGCGTAGGCCTGGCTTCACGCCCGTCGTGTCCTGCTGCGGCGTGCTGTTCGTGGCGGCGCTCATGATTCCTGCCGTCCCAGCGCCGGCGGAAGTGTCGTGGCAGGTGGACGGTTCGATCGGTTATCTGTTTGTGAGCGAGGCGCAGGGCACGCCGTGGTTCGAGGACACGACGCTCCCGGCGTTCTCGGTCGGCTTCGGCGGCGGCTGCTGGCTCGTCGGCGCGTCGGCGGACTACTGCCGAAGGACCACGAGCTTCGAGGGGAGCGTGCCCGGCCGCACACTGAACGAGACAGTGGATCACCAGGTCAGAAACTCCTCCTTCAGGGCGTTCGCGAAGTACTACCCCACGGGAAGGGAGAAGCGGGTGGCCCCTTATCTCGGGGTCGGCTTGGGCCCGGGCATCACGTCCGTGGAATACTCTGGCGCCATCAGCGGCCAGAGCGTGTCGGACAGGCAGTTTCGGCTGAGCTACGCCGGGACCCTGGGCGCGATGCTCAACTTGGAGTCGTTGCCCGTCCACGCCTTCATGGACGTGTCTTACGGGGGACTCGGAGAGGTGTCCGGCGCGGCCGAGGACTCGATGGTTCCCGCCGAGGAGTTGACTTTCGTAAGCGTGGCCGTGGGCGTCGGGGCGAGTTTCTGACGCGTGACGAGCCCGCGCTGCTCTGCTGATGAAGGACCAACAAGGAGAACTGTATGGAGCTTACGCCCGAACAGGAAATGGTCAGAAAGTCTGTTCGCAAGTTCGCTCTCGAGGTGGTCGAGCCCAGGGCAAAAGAAATCGACGAGACGTGCGAGTTCCCGTGGGACACAGTCAAGAAGATGGGGGAGATGGGTCTCATGGGAATCTGCTTTCCGCCCGAGTACGGCGGCGCGGGGCTCGACACCGTATCCTACGCGATCGCCGTTGAAGAAATCTCGCGAGTGTGCGGCTCGACCGGGATAACGCTTGCCGCCCACGTGTCTCTTGGTGCACATCCCATATTCGCGTTCGGGACGGAAGAGCAGAAGCGGAAGTACCTGGTCCCGCTGGCCAAAGGGGAATGGATAGGCGCCTTCGGCCTGACCGAGCCCAACGCCGGCTCCGACGCCGCCGGGACCGAGACGACGGCGGTCAAGGACGGCGACAGCTACGTGCTGAACGGCACGAAGATATTCATAACCAGCGCCAGTGTGGCGCAGGTGTGCATAGCCACCGCCGTCACCGAAAAGGGGAAGGGCACGAGGGGCATAAGCGCGTTTCTGGTGGAGAAGGGAACGCCGGGATTCTCGGTGGGCACGAAAGAGAAGAAGCTGGGACTGCACGGCGCAGACACGAGCGAGATCGTGTTCGAGGACTGCCGGATTCCCAAGGAGAACCTGCTGGGTCGTGAGGGGGAGGGCTTCCATATTTTCATGAACGCGCTCGACGGCGGGAGGATCAGCATTGGCGCGATGGCGTTGGGAATCGCGCAGGGAGCGCTGGACGCCTGCGTCAAGTACTCGAAGGAGCGGAAGCAGTTCGGAAGGCGCATCGCCGACTTCCAGGCCGTGCAGTGGATGATAGCCGACATGGCCACCGAGATCGCATGTTCCCGACACCTGGTCTATCACTCGGCGCGGCTCAAGGACAGGGGCCAGAGGACCACTCTCGAGTCCGCCATGTGCAAGCTGTTTGCGGGCGAGACTGCGATGCGCGTGACCACGAAGGCGATACAGATACACGGAGGCTACGGCTACATGAGGGACTATCCGGTCGAGAGATACTTCCGGGACGCCAAGCTGACTGAGATAGGGGAGGGCACTTCGGAGATACAAAGGCTCGTCATCGCGAGAGAGCTGCTCAGGTAGAGCTCCCGCTCGCACGGCCAAGGGCTTTTCTTGAGCTCACACGCACTCGGTTCCTGACCTGGGTCCTCAACGAAGGAGGAGTTTCATGGCGAAAGACGTTGTGATAGCGAGCGCGACACGGACCGCAATAGGGAGGTTTCTGGGCGGCCTCTCGGGTGTCACCGCCCCCAAGATGGGCGCCGCCGTGATCAAGGAGGCGGTCAGGAGAGCCGGAATCGAGCCCGGACAGGTGGAAGAGGTGTTGATGGGGCAGGTGGTGCAGGCGGGTTCGGGCCAGGCACCTGCCAGGCAGGCGATGTTGGCCGCGGGGATTCCGCCCACGGTTGGCGCAGTGACGTTGAACAAAGTGTGCGCCTCCAGTCTCAAGGCGGTCGTGTTCGCGGCCCAGGCCATAAAGGCGGGGGACGCCGACATCATCGTGGCGGGCGGAATGGAAAGCATGAGCAACTGCCCCTATCTCCTGGACAAGGCCCGAACGGGCTACAAGCTCGGTCACGGCACGCTGCACGACTCCATGGTGCTCGACGGCCTCTGGGACCCGCACGGAAACTGCCACATGGGGGTACTGGCCGAAGGCACCGTCAAGAAATTCAACCTGACTCGCGAGGAGCAGGACCGCTACGCGTACGGCAGTCACGCAAAAGCCGTCAGCGCGATAAAAGCGGGAAGGTTCAAGCAGGAAATCGTGCCGATCGAAATAGCCCAGAAGAAGGGCGACCCCGTCAAGTTCGACACGGACGAGGGACCCAGGTCGGACACGACCGTGGAATCGCTGGCCAAGCTCAGGCCGGTGTTCGCCAAGGACGGCACGATTACCGCGGGGAACGCGCCCTCCACCAACGACGGGGCGGCGGCGGTTGTGGTCATGTCCGGCGAAAGGGCCCAGAAGCTGGGCGTGAAGCCGCTGGCCAGGGTCACGGGCTACACTACGTCCGGCACGCCGCCGAGCGAGCTCTTCGAGGCTCCGATATTCGCGGTGCGCACGCTCCTGCAGAAGCTCGGCAAGAAGATCGACTACTTCGACCTGATAGAGGCGAACGAGGCGTTCAGTGCGCAGGCTCTGGCAGACGGAAAGGCCCTGGAGTGGGACTGGGACCGGGTCAACGTGAACGGCGGGTCGGTGGCCCTCGGCCATCCCATCGGGGCGAGCGGGGCAAGGGTGCTCGCGACTCTGCTCTACGCCATGATGGACAGAAAGGCCAAGACGGGTCTGGCTACACTTTGCCTGGGAGGCGGCAACGCTGTCGCCCTCAGCGTCGAGATGGGGTGATACCATGAACGTCACGACTGTAGGAGTAATAGGCGCGGGCACGATGGGGAACGGCATAGCGCACGTTTTCGCGCAGAGCGGCTTCCAGGTCGTCCTGGTGGACGTGGAGCAGAAGTTCCTGGACAAGGCGAAGGCCACCATCGAGAAGAACCTCGGCCGCATGGTCGACAAACAGAAGATCACGCAGGAAGTCAAGGACGCGACGCTGGCGCACATAAAGACGAGCCTCAACCTCGAGGACGTCAAGCCCTGTCAGGTCGTGGTCGAAGCCGTCATCGAGGACGCTCCCACCAAGAAGACGCTCTGGAAAAGGCTGGACGCCATGTGTCCCGCCGAGACCGTTTTCGCCAGCAACACGTCCTCCATCTCCATCACCGAGCTCGCGGCCGTCACCAAGCGCACCGACAAGTTCATCGGCATGCATTTCATGAACCCCGTGCCGATGATGCAGCTGGTTGAGATAATCCGGGGAATAGCCACGAGCGAGGAGACCTTCAAGCTGGTGTTCGACCTGAGCACGAAAGTCGGGAAGACGCCCGTGGAGGTGAACGACTACCCCGGTTTCATATCCAACCGCGTGCTCATGCCCATGATAAACGAGGCCGCCTACTGCCTGATGGAGGGGGTCGCGACCAAGGAGGCCATAGACACTGTGATGAAGCTGGGCATGGCGCACCCGATGGGGCCGCTCACACTGGCCGACCTCATAGGCCTGGACGTGTGCCTCAACATTATGGAGGTTCTGTACACGGGCTTTTCGGACTCGAAGTACAGGCCCTGCCCGCTGCTGAAAAAGATGGTGGCGGCGGGTTACCTGGGGAGGAAGAGCGGGAAGGGGTTCTACAGCTACACGTAGCAGTGTAAGACATGCGCTCGCCGCGCGGCGCCGGCGGCCGCCGTCATTCGCGCGACGCGCATTTCACCGAACCGGGGCGAGCCGCAAGACATCCGGTCCTCGAACAATGGAGGGAGCAATGCAATTCGAGTTGACCAATGAACAGAAGATGATCCAGGAAGCTGCTAGAGACTTCGCGCAGAAGGAAATCGCTCCTGTGGCGGCCGAGCTGGACAGGGAGGAGAAGTTCCCCGCCGAAATCGTGAAGAAGCTCGGCGAGCTCGGCTTCATGGGGATGACGATACCCACGGAGTACGGCGGCGGCGGGATGGACACCCTGAGCTACGTTCTGGCCGTGGAGCAAGTGGCCAAGGCGTGTGCGTCTACGGCCATCATAATGTCGGTCAACAACTCCCTCGTGTGTTACCCGCTCTACGAATTCGGGACGGAAGAACAGAAGAAGAAGTACTTGCCTCAGCTCGCAAGCGGCCAGAAGCTGGGGGCGTTCTCGCTCACGGAGCCCAACGCCGGAAGCGACGCGGGCAACCAGCAGACGACCGCGGTGCTCCAGGGGGACAACTATGTCATCAACGGGACCAAGATATTTGTGACCGGTGGAAACATGGCCGACTACATAATCATGACGGCGAGCACCGACAAGAGCAAGGGTTCGAGGGGAGTCACCGCATTCATAGTGGACACCAAATGGCCCGGTTTCAAGGTGGGTTCCTTGGAGCACAAGCTCGGAATCAGGGCGGCGAGCACCGCCGAACTGGTCCTCACGGACATGAAGGTCCCCAAGGAGAACGTGCTGGGCACTCCCGGGGAGGGCTACAAGATCGCGCTCAGGGCGCTGGACGGCGCAAGAGTCGGGGTGTCTGCTCAGGCGCTGGGCATTGCGCAGGCGGCGTTTGAGGTGGCCGTCAGGTACTCCAAGCAGCGTCAGCAGTTTGGAAAGTTCATCTCCGAATTCCAGGCCATCCAGTGGATGATCGCGGACATGGCCGTCAGCATCGAAGCTGCGCGTCTCCTGGTCTACAAGTCTGCCTTCGTGAAGGACACGAAGAAGTACTTCTCCAAGGAAGCCGCGATGGCGAAGTTGTTTGCGTCCGAGATGGCGTCGGACGTCACGTCCAAGGCCATCCAGATTCACGGCGGCTACGGGTACACCAGAGACTACCCGGTGGAACGTAATTACAGGGACGCCAGGATCACCCAGATCTATGAGGGCACTTCCGAAGTGCAGAAGCTGGTGATCGCGGCCACTGTTCTGAAGGAGTTCGCACAGTAGGGGAGTTGCCTCGCTGCGCGTGCGGCGGGGCCGGTGCGTCGAGAGGGGGCGGCAGTCGGGAAGCCCGCACGGCCGTCTCGGACGCGCGGGCCGTTCCGGCAGGCGGAACCGCGGGGCCGCGCGGCGGCGCCGCGCTTCGCGAGGCGAACAAACACAGGGTCTGCTCATGAGAATCATCGTTCCAATCAAGCAGGTGCCCAACACCAACGACGTCAAGATCGACCCGAAGACCGGCACGCTGATACGAGAGGGCGTGGACAGCATCGTCAATCCCGAGGACCTGAACGCCATCGAGGCCGCTCTGGAGCTTCGGGAGCGCCTGGGCGGTGAGGTGATAGCGCTGTCAATGGGGCCGCCCCAGGCGGCAGACGCTCTCAAGGAAGTCGTGGCAATGGGGGCAGACGAGGCCTATCTTCTGACCGACAGGGCCCTGGCCGGCGCGGACACGCTTGCAACGGCGTACTGTCTGTCCAGGGCCATTACGAAACTCGGCGACTTCGACCTCATCGTGTGCGGAAGGCAGGCCATAGACGGCGACACCGCCCAAGTGGGGCCGCAGATGGCTGAGTTTCTGAAAGTCCCGCAGGTGACGTACGCGTGCAAGTTGGACGTGGTTGAGGACAGCGTGGTGGTGGAGCGGCATCTGGAGGATGGGTTTGAGACCGTCAAGGCCAGGATGCCGGCGCTCGTCACTGTCATGAGAGAGGCGAACCGGCCCCGGTACCCCAGCATGGCGGGGATACGAAGGGCCTGCACGGAGGACGTCGTCCACAGATGGGTGGCCACCGACTTCGACGCGGAGCCCTGGCGGATAGGATTCGACGGTTCACCCACGTGGGTGAAGAGGACGTTCACCCCTCCGCCTAAGGCGCCCGGCAAGAGGCTGGAGGGTACGCCGAGGGACGTGGCGAAGGACTTGCTGAAGACGTTCACGGAGAAGAACCTGCTGTAGTCGAAGCGACGCCGGACGGTTCGTCCTGGTGGCGATGCGATTGCAGCGGCATCGGGGCGGACGAGCGGGGGAGCGGGCGAGTGGGTCGGCACCGCGGCCGTGCCGTGGGACGGCCCTTGCGCAGCGGTGTCGCGGCCTAATCAGCGGAGCGGCAACATGGCCGCGGGAGTCCCGTGGATGAGCGCGCCGGCCGTTTGTGAAGGACCAGGACAACAGGGAGTTCAACGCAATGGGAGTAGTGATAATCGCCGAGAAGTGCACGGGATGCAAGCTCTGCGTCGCGTCCTGCCCGTACGCCGCGATAGACATGGTCGCCAACGTGGCCACGCTCAACGACAAGTGCACGGACTGCTGTGCCTGCCTTGACTCGTGCAAGGTCGGCGCCATTGTGTTCGAGGGCACGCGGCGGGCAAGAGAGACGGTGGACCTGTCGCAGTTCAGGGACGTGTGGGTGGTGGCGGAACAGAGAGACGCTGCCCTGTTGCGAGTGTCGAGGGAGCTCCTGGGGAAGGGTAGAGACCTGGCCGGCACGCGAGGCCACCGGCTTTGCTCGGTGCTGATGGGGGCCGGCGTCCGGCATCTGGCGGACGACCTTTTTGAGCACGGAGCCGACGTGGTGTACCTGGCCGAGGCCGAGGAGCTCGAGCGCTACCGCACCGGCCCGTATTCGCGCGTGCTTTCCGAGCTCATAGTCGAGCACAGGCCGGAGATAGTCATATTCGGGGCCACCACAATCGGACGAGACCTGGCGCCGAGGGTGGCGAACAGGATTCAGACGGGACTCACAGCCGACTGCACCAAGCTGGACGTAGACCCGGAGACCGGAGCGCTCCTGCAGACTCGGCCTGCCTTCGGCGGCAACATCATGGCCACGATCCTGTGTCCCAGGAACAGGCCCCAGATGGCCACCGTGCGGCCGGGAGTAATGACTCTGCCCGAGAGGACGCCGGGCAGGCGCGGAGAGCTCATCGAAAAACAGGTCAAGCTCCGCAAGGCCGACCTTTCCACCGAGATAGTGAAGATAGTCAGGGGCGAAAGACGACACGTCAACCTCGAGGAGGCACGCGTGATAGTTGCCGGCGGCAGAGGGCTCGGTGGTCCTGAGAACTTCGCCCTCATCGAGGAGCTGGCCGCCCTCCTGGGTGGCGAGGTGGGCGCATCCAGGGCGGCCGTAGACTCCGGCTGGATAGACTCCTCCCACCAGGTCGGCCAGACAGGAAAGACAGTGCGCCCGAAGCTCTACATCGCTTGCGGCATATCCGGCGCCATCCAGCACCTGGCCGGGATGCAGTCTGCCGAGCTCATAGTGTCCGTAAACAAGGACCCGGACGCGCCCATTCACAGGATTGCGGACTTCGCGGTCGCGGGCGACCTCAAGAAGGTCGTGCCCGCTTTGATAGAGGAGTTGAAGAGTAAGGCGGCGGGTGCGGCGGCTTAGGCGCGGGCGGTAGGGCGCGTGGCGGACCGGAGACCCGACGTCCGCTGTGGGCGGCACGGGCCGCTTGTGCCCGGGTCTTACGGCGGGGAGGCGGCACCGGCGCGGGGCGCGACGTGCCCGCGCGGGTTCTGCCGTCTGCGTCTTGCCGGAGTCGGTGCGGTGGGACGCGTGCCCGAACTCAGTCTGGAAACGGAGGGAGAGGGGAGTGACTCGTTCAATAGTGTCGGTTCTGAAGACAAGGCCCGAGACTGTGGTCGAGGACTTCGGCAGGCTCATGGACCTGGCCGAGTATCACAAGTTTGTCCCCAGGGACGCCGGGGTCATACTCAAGATCAACGTTTCCTGGCAGTACTACTACCCCGGCTGCTCCACGAGTCCTTGGCAGCTGGAGGGCGTCGTCAAGAAGCTGCTGGCTGACGGCCACGAAGCGAAAAACCTGATACCGGCGCACAACAGCACCGTTGTCGTGGACCCGCACGTCGGGCAGACCAACAACAAGCAAGAGCTCGTGCTCAACAGGTACGGCCTCGTGCCCATCTTCCTCAACGACCCGCCTGTGAAGTGGATTCGCTACGAGCCCAAGAAGCCCATGCTGGCCTTGGACAAGGTGTTCACTGACGGCATCTACATCCCGGAACCGCTCATCGGCCGGAGCATCATTCAGATGCCCACCATGAAAACCCACGTGTTCACGACCATAACCGGCGCCATGAAAAACGCCTTCGGGGGCCTGCTCCAGGAGAGGCGGCACTGGACCCACGGCGTGATACACGAGACGCTGGTGGACCTCCTGGAGATCCAGCAGGAAATACACAAGGGCGTGTTCGCGGTCATGGACGGTACCATAGCGGGCGACGGGCCCGGGCCGCGAGCAATGAGGCCTCACGTAAAGAACTTCATACTGGCCAGCGGCGATTCCGTCGCCATAGACGCCGTCGCCGCCAAGATGATGGGGTTCGATCCGCTGTCACTCGATTTCATCCGGCTGGCGCATGAGAAGGGCCTGGGCTCGGGCGACGTGCGGGAAATCGAGGTCAGGGGAGAGGACATCAGCGGCGTCAACTTCCACTTCCGCGGAGACGAGGACACGTTTGCAAGTCGCGGCCAAAAAATGATTTATCACGGTTGCCTCAAGTGTCTTGAGAAACCGCTCCTGAGAAGCCCGATAGTGCCGTGGTCGTACCTGGCCTCCCGGCTATACCACGACGTCTTTTGGTATCCGTTCATCGGCAAGAAGCGGATAGCCGAGATGATGAAGACAGAGTGGGGCAAGCTCTTCGAGAGGTATTAGAGGACCTTCCGGCGGAGGCGACAGGCGGGCCGCGAACTGGGCCGCGTCGGTGCGGCCCGGCCTACACAGGCTGGCAGAGCTCGATCATCACGCCGTGTGTGGACGACGGGTGGACGAAGGCGATGAGGTTCCCGTGGGCGCCGCGCCGGGGAGTCTCGTCCACCAGCTTCACGCCCGCTTTTCTTAGTGCCGCCAGCACCTTCTCGATGTCCGCCACCTCCAGCGCGATGTGGTGAAACCCCTCACCCTTGGTCTTGAGGAACTTCGCGACCGGGACGTCCTCCCGAATCGGCTCCAAGAGCTCCACGTTCACGCCTGCCACTTGCAGAAACGTGAGCTTAAGGCCGTGCTCCTCCGATACCATCGTTTCCACGTGTTTCGCCTCGAAGAGGGACGTATAGAGCTTGACGGCCGCGTCGGTGTCCCTGACAGCGATTCCGATGTGTCTCACTCCGCGGAAGAGGGAAGCGTCCTTCGCGTTCTTGTCCACGGTTCTCTCCTTTGAAATCGGTGCGCTGAGCGCGCCAGAGCCTCTGCGCGCGGTGGGGCCGTCAAACGGGCCACCGGGCTCAACGGACGGTCGAGCCCCGACGGGCCGGCCGCGGAGACCTGCCGCGCCTTCCCCTCGCGGGCCTTGCCGTGCAACCTTCCGCCGCGCCGTCAGGCGCGAGCGTGCCGCGACGAAGCTTCGGCCCTCAGTTCCCCGGCCTATACTCTCCCCACAGCGCACGCAGCGTGTCACAGATCTCGCCCAGTGTTGCGCGAGCCCTGACGCAGGCCAGGACGTGAGGGAAGAGGTTCTCGGGTCGGCTGCCCGAGCCGCCAATCGACGCCCCTTCGACTGATGCGCCTCCAGATGCGGCACGGTCGGTGGGCGGCCGGCCCGCGGCAGCACTGCTCAGGGCCGCGAGAGCGTCCTTCCACTCCACCCCGCGCGCGGCCCTGAAGGCGCTCAGCCTCCGGCGCTGCGTCCGCTCTATTTCCGGGTCGGGCTCGAACCCCGCCCCCGGCGTCGGCTCGTCCAGCTGGTACTTGTTCACTCCCACCACGCTCAGCTCGCCCGATTCCACCATCTTCTGGTACTTGTACGCGCTGTCGTGGATCTCCTTTTGCATGAAGCCGAGTTCTATGGCTCTCACTGCTCCGCCCATTTCGTCTATCTTCTTCAGGTACTCCTCGACCTTCTCCTCTATCCTGTCCGTCAGCCATTCCACGAAGTAGGAGCCGCCGAGAGGGTCGACGGTGTTGGCCACCCGCGTCTCGTGCGCGATGAGCTGCTGGGTCCGGAGCGCCACGCGCACCGACCCCTCCGACGGGAGGTTGAGGGCCTCGTCGTAGGAGTTGGTGTGGAGCGACTGAGTGCCGCCCAGCACTGCCGCCAGGGCCTGGTACGCCACCCTCACGACGTTGTCCTCCGGCTGCTGCGCCGTAAGCATGGAGCCCGCGGTCTGCGTGTGGAACCTGAGGCGCAGCGACGCCGGGTCCTTCGCGCCGAACCTGTCCCGCATTATCCTGGCCCACAGCCTTCGCGCCGCGCGGAACTTGGCTATCTCCTCGAAGAAGTTGTTGTGAGAGTTGAAAAAGAAAGACACCCGGGGGGCGAACTCGTCCACTGCCATGCCGCGCTTCACCGCCGCCTCGACGTACGCGACTGCGTTCGCGAACGTGAACGCCACCTCCTGGACGGCGGTCGAGCCCGCCTCACGGATGTGGTAGCCGCTCACGCTTATCGTGTTCCACGCCGGCATCTCGTCCCTGCAGAAGGCGAAGAGGTCGGTGGTGAGCCGC
>JAFGJU010000153.1 GCA_016928935.1 Candidatus Eiseniibacteriota bacterium
CGTGGTTCCGTTCCACATGTGGGTGCCCGACACCTACGAGGGAAGCCCCACGCCGGTGGCGGCGTACTTCTCGGTGGTGTCCAAGACAGCCGGGCTGGTGGTCTTGATCCGCGTCCTGGCCGCGTTCAAGCCGGGCTTCCTGGCGCTCAACATGGACTGGACGTTCGTGCTGTCGGTGCTGTCGGCGCTGACGATGATAGTCGGGACAGTGATAGGGGTGGTGCAGACCAACGTGAAGCGGCTGCTGGCGTACTCCAGCATAGCGCACGTGGGCTACATCCTCATAGGAGTCTGCGCGGGCACCAACGCCGGCACCGAGAGCATAGTGATTTACTTGGTCGTGTACCTGTTCATGAGCATCGGCTCCTTCTCCGTGGTTACGGCGGTCTCCCGCGCGACGGGAGGCGAGGAGCTGAGCCACTTCGCAGGCCTGAACGGGCGCTCTCCGGTGCTTGCGGCCGGGATGGCCGTGTTCCTGCTTTCTCAGGCGGGCATCCCGCCGCTCGCGGGGTTCGTCGGGAAGTTCTTCATCTTCGCGGTGGCCATCCGGGAGCAGTTGTACGCTCTGGCGGTGATCGGCGTGCTGACGAGCGTCATAAGCCTTTTCTACTACGCCAAGATTCTCAAGGCCATGTACTTCGCCAGGCCGGCGGCAGCGACCGAGGCAGGCGTCGCGGCCGCGACGCCGCCCCCGCGCGCGCCTGCCGTCGCGCCCCCGTCCCCGACCATGGCGAGCGCGCCCGTGGCCACCACTCCTGCGATGAGGACGGCCCTCGTCATCATGGTCTTCTTCACGTTCGCGCTGGGGCTCTTCCCGGTGCCGCTTATTGAAATCGCCCGCGATTCTGTTAGACTGTGGCTCGGGGGCTAGCTCGGCGCGGCCCGCGACTGAACCTGTCTTTCTGACTCACCATCGTCGTCCTCCGGGGAGATCGTATTGCGAGAGCTTGAAACAGGGGACCTGAAGTACCTTTCGTTGTTCTTGAGATTCTGGTTTCCGGTCCTGGGTTACATCACTCTCATCTTTGCACTCTCCTCGCTGTCCGACCTCCCGACACAGAAGCTCTTTCCGCACATGGACAAGGCGGCCCACCTGGCCGAGTACGGAGTGTTGGGCCTCCTCGTGGGGAGGGCCTTCCGTCGCGCGAGTCCCCATTTTGTCACGAAGTTCTGGTTCGGACTTGCTATAATCGCGACGATGGCGGTCGGCTTGCTGGACGAGGCCTTTCAGAGCACGGTGCCGGGTAGAGAAAGCAGTCGGACGGACTTCACGGCGGACGCGATAGGCGCGATGGCCGGACTGGCCGTCCTCTTACTGGGCGACAGACTTTGGAACAGGGGCGTCGGACGGACGGCCGCCGGCGGAGAAAGCTAGTGGAACAGAAACCGACGGGCGTGAGGATACAGGCCGTGAGGGGAACGCGGGACATCCTGCCTCCCGAGAGCTCGAAGTGGCTCTGGATGGAGGGGAAGTTGAGGGACGTCCTCGCTCGCTTCGGCTACTCGGAGATACGCACACCCATCTTCGAATACACGGAGCTGTTCAACAAGGGCACCGGGGAAACGACCGAGATAGTCCAGAAGCAGATGTACACCTTCGTGGACAGGGGAGGCCGGAGCGTGACTCTGCGGCCTGAGGGCACTCCGTCAGTGGCCAGGGCGCTCATCGAGCACGGTCTGTTGAGGCGCTCGAAGGTGATGAAGCTCTACTACTTCGGCCCCATGTTCCGACACGACAGGCCCCAGGCGGGCCGATACAGGCAGTTCGACCAGCTGGGCGCGGAGCTCATCGGCGCGCCGGGACCGGAGGGCGACGTGGAGAGCGTGCATCTGCACGTGTCGCTGTTGAGGGCGCTCGGCCTGAAGCAGTTCACGGTTAAAGTCAACTCCGTCGGGTGCCCCCAGTGCAGGCCTGCCTACTCAAACCTCATACGGGAGACGCTGGGGCCGAGGGCCGCCGAGCTGTGCGAGGACTGCGTGGAGCGCCTTCAGAAGAACCCACTCAGGATACTGGACTGCAAGGTCGAGAGCTGCCGCCGCATCGCCGCGACGGTGCCTCCCATCACAGCCAGCTTGTGCCCCGACTGCAGCAGGCACTACGAGCGGCTGAAAGTTCTTCTCGGGTCCGTGGGAATAGAGTTCGAGGAGGACCCGGGCATGGTCCGGGGCCTCGACTACTACACCAGGGCGGCTTTCGAGATCCATCACGGCCGTCTGGGCGCGCAGAGCGCTCTGGGCGGGGGCGGCAGGTACGACAACCTGATAGCCGTCTACGGCGGCGAGCCGACTCCGGCAGTGGGGTTCGCGGCCGGGTTGGACAGGATCCTCCTGGCCGTGGACGAGGAAGGGATCCGGGTGCCTGCCGGGGCCGACGTGGACGCCTACGTCGTGGCGGTCGGCGAGGCCACGAGGGACAAGTGCTTTTCAATAGCGGCCTGGCTGAGGGAGGACCACAGGGTGGAGTTGGACCTGGGTCGCCGGAGTCTCCAGTCGCAGATGAAGGCGGCGGCCTCCGTCGGGGCCAAGTTTGCCGTAATAGTAGGCGAGGACGAGATGGCGAGCGGCGTGCTCACGGTCAAGGACATGACGAGCGGCCGGCAGGAGAAGGTGCCCGAGGTGGACGTGTCGGGGTACTTGAAGCGCGTGCTGGGAAAATGACTCGAAGGTAGGCGCAATGGCTGAGCTTCTGGGCGACTGGAAAAGAACGGTTACCTGCGGAGAGCTGAGGGGCTCCCATGCCTCGCGCGTGGAGACCCTGATGGGATGGGCGAGAAGCGTGCGGGACCACGGCGGCGTGATATTCGTGGACTTGAGGGACAGACACGGCGTCACCCAGTTGGTGTTCAGGCCCGAGGTCCTTCCCGCGGAAAGAATGGACCTGGCGCGGCAGATAGGGCTCGAGTACGTGGTGGCTGCGAGGGGCACGGTTCAGGGCCGGCCGGAGGGCGCGCGCAACCCTCAGCTTCCAACCGGCGAGGTGGAAGTCCTCGTCAGTGAGTTCAAAATACTGAACGAATCGGAGCCGCTTCCGTTTCTCCCTGCAGACGAGCCCGCGGCTAGCGAGGAGCTTCGGCTCAAGTACCGTTACATAGACTTGCGGCGAGAGCCCCTTCAGGCCATCTTGGCCCTTCGGCACGGAGTCTACCAGAGCGTGCGCAAGGCGCTCAGCAGGGAGGGATTCCTGGAGATAGAAACGCCGCTCCTCGTGCGGCCGACGCCCGAGGGCGCCAGGGACTACCTCGTGCCCAGCCGTGTGCACAGGGGAAAGTTCTTTGCGCTGCCCCAGTCGCCGCAGCTCTACAAGCAGCTCCTGATGGTGTCCGGCTTCGACAGGTACTTCCAGTTGGCCAGATGCCTCCGGGACGAGGACCCAAGGGCCGACAGGCAGCCCGAGTTCGCCCAGGTGGACGTCGAGATGAGCTTCCCCAGCGAGGACGACGTGTTCGGAGTAATAGAGAGGATGTTCGTTGCGGTCTTCGAGGAGACGATGGGGCTCAGGTTGGAGACTCCGTTTCCGCGACTGAGCTACCGGGAGGCCATGACGCGCTACGGCACGGACAAGCCGGACATGAGAATCCCGCTGGAAATCTCTGACGTGACCGACGAAGCGGTGCGCGGCGGTTTTGCCCCCTTCGTTGAAGCGGCCCAGGTGGGGGGGAGGGTTGCGTGCCTGGCCGCGGCCGCCGAGTTCTCCAGGAAGGAGATAGCGACACTGGAAGGCCAGGTTGCCTCTGTCGGCGTGAAGCCTCTGTTCTGGGCCCGGCTGACGCCTTCCGGCCTGGAGGGCGGAGTGTCCAAGTCATTGAGCCGGGAGCTTGCAGCAAAGATTGTTGCGCTGGCATCCGGCAAGCCCGGCGTCGTATTCCTGGCCGCCGGCAAGCGCGCCTTCGAGGCCCTGGGCATGGTCCGGACTGTCGTGGGCTCGAGAATGCAGATTGCAGACACCGGGTATAATTTCGCATGGGTGCGGGACTTCCCCTTGTTCTCGTGGAACGAGGAGGAGAACCGGTGGGAGCCGGCGCACCACATGTTCAGCATGCCGTACGACGACAGCATACCTTTCCTCGAGAACGACCCCGGCAGGGTGAAGGCGCACGTGTATGACCTTGTGTGCAATGGAGTTGAGCTGGGCTCTGGGAGCATCAGAATCCACTTGCCCGAGCTCCAGCTGCGGGTCATGAAAGTCCTGGGCCTAAGCCGGGAAGAGGCCGACAGACGGTTCGGATTCCTCTTGGAGGCAATGAGATACGGCGCTCCACCTCACGGTGGAATTGCCCTGGGCCTGGACAGGACGGTCATGCTGATGAGCGGCAGGCAGACTATAAGAGACACCATTGCATTCCCTAAGACGACCAGCGGCAGCTCCCTGATGGACGGCTCCCCGTCCGAAGTCGACAGCAAGGACATTTCGGACTTGGGCCTAAAGCTTGTCTAACATGGTATGGAACTTGCTTTTTCCCAAGCGGACGATGTGTCACTGCGCGGTCGGACGCCCAGCGCGCTCCCGCAGAATTTTCTTGACAGTTTCTCCAGGCGTATGCTACATTGCGCGTCTGGGAACCGGTATGCATCTGTCAATTAGTTGTTATTAAATAAGTTAGAAGGGTCAACAGAGTCTGTATCTGAGGAAAGGGGGTGCATTCGAAGGTGAAGAGGTCAGTCAAGTTCACGTGTTTCTCGCTAGCAGTCCTCCTTGTCGCCGGCCTGATCGCCGGTTGCGCCGCAAACCTTCCTTGCCCCGTCGGCGAGGACCAGGCGACACAGGCGAGGGCCAAGTGCTTGGCCGCGGAGAAGCAGCTCCAGGAGGCCAACGCACGCATTGCCGAGCTGGAGGCCCAGATCCAGAGCAGGCAGGCCACCATACAGGAGCTGGAGGCAAAGAAGGCCGAGCTCGAGGCGGCCATGGCGCCGGCAAAGTAGGGGCGTCTGTCCTAGCAATCAGTGACTGAGACCGGAAAGGAGCTGAGGAGGAAGCTATGAGAAGCAAAAAGGGTTACATAGTGCTTACGGCTGTAGCCCTTCTGGCTCTGGTCCTGCTGGCCGGCTGCGGTAAGCGGGTGCTCCGCACAGCTGACGTGTCAGCGGGTGATTACTACACCGCCGAGGAATTCCAGCGCCTTTCGAAGGCGCAGAGGGCGGCTTACTGCGACCAGCTCGCTGGCGAGCTGGAGAAGCAGAACATGTGTGTGACTGACGCAGACCAGAAGCTTGCTGAAGCCAACAAGAAAATCGCCGACCTCGAAAGCGAGCTGGCGGCTCTTGACGCCAAGATCGCCGAGCTCCAGGCCGCGATAAGCGACCTCGAGGCCAAGGCGGCGGCCAAGCCCACGGCCGATGAGTACACCGTTGTCGACGGCGACTGCCTGTACGAGATCTCCGGCAAAGAGCAGGTCTACAGCGACCCGCTCAAGTGGCCGGTGTTGTACAGGGCCAACAGGGACAAGATAAAGGACCCGGACCTCATCTACCCGGGTTGGGTCCTGACTGTGCCGCGTGGCCTGCCCGTTGAATGGGTGGTTTACGAAGGCGAGTTCCTGGCCAAGATAGCGGGCTACGAGGAGGTCTACGGTAAGCGCAGCGAGTGGACCAGGATCTACGAGGCCAACAAGGACCAGATAAAGGATCCGGACCTTATCTACCCGAAGCAGGTCCTGCAGATTCCGAGATAGGTCGGGCCTACAAGTTAGGCTGCTGA
>JAFGJU010000154.1 GCA_016928935.1 Candidatus Eiseniibacteriota bacterium
TCCGACGGCCGCGCGCTTTTCGTACTCCCGTATGCTCCGTCTCGCGTGAACGCACTTGATGGCGTCCGTTTCACCTCCGCACTGGTCTTCTTCACTTCTCCGGCGGCTTCTTCTTGAGAGTCGATATCTTGAGCGGCACGTACAACGGACAGAACGCAATGATGCTGGTCAGAAGCAGCACTATGGCTATCAGACCCAGGACCACAGCGGCCGTGCCGGTCACCGCGCTGAAGATGACCAGAATCGCCAGGACGGCGCCCACTATGAACCTGATAAGCCGGTCGAGAGCTCCCATGTTCTTCTGCATGGCGTACCTCCTTTCAGACCTTGCCCACTGGCGCAAGATAGATGACAAACTCGTCCTTTCCGTCTAGGCGCAGAAGCTTGTCCATCAAGACCTGGTTATACGCGGCGATGGCGCACGTTCCCCCGCCTATCGCCTGGCACGCGAGGTACAGATTTTGGCAAATGTGACCCGTGTCGAGAGCTATGACCTTGTGAGCAGCGGTACTGTACCGCCACTCCATCCTGTAAGGTATTGTAGTCCAGACGAAGGTGACCGGCGCCTTCCCCACGAATGACTGGTCGAACGTGGCCTTGGACAACTTGCCGGAGAGCCCCGTTTCAAGAAACTCCAGCACCAGCTTGTGCTCGAGAGGCAAGTAGCGATAGACACCCTCCTCCAGCCCGCCCACGTTGAGCACACCCAGATACGTCTCCACGGCGTGCCGGCAGCCGGCCGAGGGCACGGTTCTCCGGACGTTGCCGCTCTGGAGCCTCTCGCGCACGCCCTGCGTGGCCCAGAGCAGAAAGGCCACCTCCTCGAGGTTGAGCGGTTCTCTCCTGAAGACCCGGTGGCTTCTCCGGTTGGCGATTGCAGTCGCCACGTCCACGGTCCCTATCGTCTGCCACTCGTCCCTGCCCGGTAGGTCCACCAGCTTCGCGCCGGGCGCGAAGGGTTTCTCGACGGGAGGCATCGGTACGCCGGTGTTCTGGTCCGTCTTCGTGAAGTCCGTCACCAGGCGGACGGTATCCTTGAGAAACTCCCGGTACTGGTCAATCGATTCGTCGCTCATTGTCCTACCCCGTTTCCTGCCTCTCTTTCAGCCCGCCACGGCCACTGGCTGCGTCCGGGCTCTCTCCTGCCCCACGGTCTCGCGTCCGGTCGGTGCGTGGCGGCCCTCCCCAGCCTCGCGGCCCGTCGTTGCATCGCGGCCCTCCCCCGCGCCGCGACGTCACTGCCGCGCGCGTCAGCTCGCGCCGGCCTCGAGCGATGCCGCCGTTTGCTCAATTTCCCTCCACGCCCCCTCCACGTGCCGCGCCTCCGTGTTCGTCTGCCCGACGCAGAGCCGCAGCGTGTACCTGCCTTTCACAATCGTGTGCGACAGGTAGAGCTTCCCGCCCTCGTTCAAGCGCTCGAGGAGCCTCCGGTTGAATTCGTCGCCCGCCTTGTGCCTGAAGCACACGAGGTTCAGGGGCGGCTGCACCGCGAGCTCAAAACCGACGGAGTCTTCGACCCAACGGGCGAACTGCCCGGCCAGCTCGACGTGCTCCCGGACCCGACGCCGCAGGCCCTCAACGCCGAAGTGCCGTATCACAAACCAGAGCTTGAGCGCCCTGAACCGCCTTCCGAGTTGAACGTGCCAGTCTCGATAGTCGATGACCGCGCCCGAGTCCGTGGCCTTGTTGCGGAGGTACTCGGGCAGGATGGTTAGCGTGCGTATCAGGGCAGCACGGTCGGCCACGTAGAAAGTGTCGCAATCGAAGTTCGTGAACATCCACTTGTGAGGGTTGAAGCAGTAGCTGTCGGCGAACTCCAGGCCGTCGTGGATGTGCCTGAACTCGGGACAGACCGCCGCAGTGCCGGACATCGCCGCGTCCACGTGCAGCCACATGCCCTCCCCGGCCGCGATCCGCCCAATCTCAGCCACCGGGTCCAAGGCGTTCGAGGACGTGGTCCCGACGGTTGCGCAAACGAAAGCAGGCACGAGCCCCGCCTTTCTGTCCTTCCTGACCTGCGCCAAAAGCGCGGCTGGCCTGAGGGCCAGGTTATCGTCCGTGCCGATGAGGCGCAGCTTCTGGCGGCCTATTCCTGCTATCCGGACTGCCTTCTCGACGGAGGAGTGAGCCTCCGTGGACGCGTATGCGACCAGACAGCCGTCGCAGCCCAGCTCGTTGGTCTGAAAACCAGTGGCACGCTCCCTCGCTGCCAGAAGCGCGCAGAGGGTGGCGCTGGAGGCGGTGTCCTGGATGACTCCGCCACCCGGTCCGTCGGACTTGAACTTTGCCGGAAGCCCGAGCATGTCGACCAGCCAGTCCAGCACGTGCGTCTCCAGCTCGGTGCATGCCGGGCTCGTGGTCCACAGCATCCCCTGAACACCCAGCCCTGCGGACATAAGCTCTCCCAGGATGGCGGGACCCGAGGCGTTGCAGGGAAAAAACCCGAAGAAATTCGGCGACTGCCAGTGCGTGATGCCGGGCAGTATGATTTCCTCCACGTCCCTCAGGATGGCCTCGAAGCTTTCGCCCTCCTCGGGCGCGTTCGGGGGCAGCTTTGAACGGACCTCGCCCGGCTTCACCCTTGACAGCACGGGGAACTTCTCGATGTCCTTGTAGTAGTCGGCGATCCAGTCCACGACTTCGTGGCCGTGCCGCCGGAACTCCTCAGGATTCATGTGACGGTCCTTTGCTCGCGAGATGCTACCGGGTGTGTCACTGGAGTCCAAACCAGGAACGCGTTCCCGCCGCGTTTGCTCACTACCGCCCGGCCGTCTCGCACTCCAAAAGCCGCAGCAGGAGACCGCCGCTATCGGCGCTCAAGCCCTACCGCCCGGCGGTCCTCCGCTTTGCCCTGGGCCTCGACGCCTTGCGGGACTTGGCGGCCCCGGCCGTTCTGCGGGGCTTCGCGGCCTTCGCCCTGCCCTTCCTCCTGCCGCCCGCGCCGGCTTTCTTCTTCCGTTCCCAGTATCTTTCCCCCTCCTCTTCCATCTCGTCCAGACGCGTATAGTAGTCGGGGATTTCCTTGAGATGCGCCAGCGCTATCTTACCCGTCATTATTATGTCGTCGTCAGTCACGTTGGTCTGAGAGTCTCTGGCGCCGTGTTCCAACTCCACGTGCAGTCCCATCCGGAACTCCTCGAGCGGATACTTCTTCCAGTTGACGCCTATGATGTCGCCCACGCGTTTCGCCTCGCCAGGACCGAACTTGTCGTACTTCGCCATCTCCATCCTCCTTCGATTCGACCCGGTGCCGCAGGCCGGTGCAGGCATCTTTCCCGCGGGCCTGTCCGGCGTCTCAGTCACCTCACTGTCTGACCAGAACCGCCAGTTCTCCACGTCTCTGAACAGAACCGCCAGTTCTTTACGTTGAAGCACGAGAAGACCGCAAACAACCCAAAGGGCTCGAAAGGGCCGTACATGTTGCGCGCCAGACCCAAAAGACCCGACAACCCCAGGAACCCAAAGCAACCGAGCTGGTCTTCCTTCATGTGAGCTTCCCTGGTTGGATCATGACACTGAACATACATTATATCACGTCCTCATGGCTAGGTTTTCTGACACGCCCGCGCTCCCCCTTCTGGGGTCCCATACCGTCGTCCCGTGGCTTTACACCCCTGCCGCCGCAGGCTAGAATGTGGGTTGCTCAGAAACGTGTGGACACCCTGGGCCCGCGCTGGAGCGGAGTGGCTCCAGTCCCGACGTCACATGCCCAACCGACTCGCCCAAGAAACAAGTCCCTACCTGCGGCAGCACGCCGACAACCCCGTGGACTGGTACCCCTGGGGAGAGGAGGCGCTCCGCGCAGCTTGGTCCCAAGACAAGCCCATCTTTCTCAGCGTGGGGTACTCCGCCTGCCATTGGTGCCACGTGATGGCGCACGAGTCGTTCGAGGACGAAGCCACGGCCGCGATAATGAACGAGCACTTCATCAGCATCAAGGTGGACCGTGAAGAACGACCTGACCTGGACAGGATATACATGAGTGCAGTTACCGCCATGACCGGGAGCGGCGGCTGGCCCCTGTCCGTGTTCCTAACGCCCGAGGGGCTTCCGTTCTACGGGGGCACGTACTTTCCGCCGACACCGCGATTCGGAATGCCTTCCTTCATCCGCGTGCTCCTGTCTGTGGCGGAGGCCTGGAGGAACCGGAGGCAGGACCTGCTGGAAAACGCGGCACACCTCACCGCTGCCCTGCGCGAGAGGGACGAGCTTGCTTCCGGCGAGACAGCA
>JAFGJU010000155.1 GCA_016928935.1 Candidatus Eiseniibacteriota bacterium
CATGCCGGAGGTCGGAGTCGAACCGTCACGGATCTGTCTCCTTCCGACGGACCCAAGTAAACCGTTGCGGAGTGGATTAACCTGTGTTAATATAGACATGTTAGGCTAACATAAAGGCGACAGGAGGTATCCCGAATGACTGCAAAGGAATACGTGACCATCCCTGCGCTTGCAAGGCTCTTGGGGGTAAGCAGGATAGCAGTCTACAGGCGAGTCAAGAAAGGACAGATTCCTGCAGCGCGAATCGGTCGAACCTACGTGATCACGGACCAGACGGTTGCGTACATACTCGGCAAGGGGGTCTCGACCAAAGGAAAGAGCCGGATAGACGCCGCCGTCCGGAAGACGGTCAAGGAGTACGGAGAAGTCCTCAAGCAGTTGGGCAGGGAATAGTGAGGATCATAACCATCGCCGAAGTGGAGTATCTCGCGTTCCGGCTTGCCAGAGAGCACTTGTCGTTCGACGAGCCGATACCGGACTTTTCGACGCGGTTTCCGAACGTGCTTGAGAGCTGTGTCTTGACACCGTTCCAGACGTTTTCTGGAAGGAGCCTGTATCAGACGCTGGTCGGCAAGGCCAGCATCTTGTTCTATCTCATGATCAAGAATCATCCATTTCAGAATGGTAACAAGAGGATAGCCATCACTACGTTGCTCACATTCCTGGACCTCAATGGCAGGTGGCTCCGGGTTGACCCGCAGGAGTTGTACAACTTTACTGTCTGGGTGGCGCAAAGCCCGCCCCGGTTGACGGAACACGTCGTGCCGGCGATAGAAACGTTCATTCGCAGTCACATGGCGAACGCCGGATAGTCGCACGACTGGTTGCAGCCGGCGGCCGGGCACTGCGATGGAGTGGGTTACAAGCGAAGAGGATCGAGGAAGGGCAATCAGTAGCGGTTGCTGTACCCATTTCGGGTACAAACGTACTCATTTTGGGTACATGTATAAGGCTTCTGGACTGGCGGGAAACGTGTGGAGAGGGCGGCCCTCTGACAAGGCAATGCCGGAGGACGGAGTCGAACCGTCACGGGGTTTGAGCCCCACCGGATTTTGAGTCCGGCGCGTCTGCCAGTTTCACCACTCCGGCATCTTTACCGCATAAATACCAGCTAGAATGCTAACAGCCGGCGCAGGGTGTGTCAAGGAAGGGTGCCGTTGGCGGCCCGCGGGCGACGCGCCGCAGCGCTGTTCTCGGGCCCGCCAAAGCGAACGGCAGAGCCCCGTTCGACCGACCGCTGGAGCGGTTTTGTCGATACAGCATTCGTGATACAATAGACTCATGGGACCGGACGCATACTCCCGCAAGAACCTCTATACGAACCCCGAAGCCAACCCCATTCTAATCCTGGGCATCGGCAACCTGCTTCTCAAGGACGAGGGAGTGGGGATCCACTTCATCCGAATGCTCAAAGGGAAGACCCTACCCTCGGGCGTAGAGGCGATAGACGGCGGCACGCGCGGCCTGGACCTCCTCCTGCTGATGGAGGGTCACAAGCTCGTCGTCATAGTCGACTGCGCGCGGATGGGGGAGCCGCCCGGTACAGTACGCGTGTTCGAACCGAAGGACATCGTGCCCGACAGGAACAGGGGTTTCTCGGTGCACGGCCTTAACCTGGCCAGTGCGCTCGAGTTCGGCGCCCGGTTCGGAAAACTGCCCGAAATCTTCATCGTGGGAGTCGAACCCGAATCGATAGAGGTGGAGATCGGCCTCAGCGAGGCCGTCAGGCAGGCGCTGCCCGAGATAGAGCGCGCCGTGGACGGTATCATTGCCCGCAACCGCTGACCCGGACGCCTTCCGCCCGAACTGCCCACACTGAGCGACAATTCGACCGTGTCGTTGACGGCGCCGGCTTGCCGGCCGCGAGCGCGCCAGCGCCGCAAGACGCGGCAGCCGCCGCCCTGCCCGAGACGGCGCGCCCCGCAGCAGACCCGGCACGCCCCCACACGAGACGGCGCGCCCCGTCGCGGAGCGCGCGCGACCAGACGCGGGTGTCGCCGTCTTGGCATTCTATTTGCGAGCAGACTGGGACCAGTTCAGGAGGCGCCGAGTCAAGTCGCGTCCCGACCACTCCCCAGCCACTCCCAAGTCACAATATGGCGACCCACATGAGGGTCCAGGAAGGAGGCGATTGCCGTGAGACGGGTGTCGTTCTGGAAGGTTGCGCTTGCGCTGGTTCTCATTCTCATCAATACTGTCCCGGGCTGTACGACAAGAGACAAAGGAACAAGCCCGACGGCCGGCCGGACAACTGACGAACAGTCCGGGCTGCGGGTGCTTCCTGCGGATGCGCACGACGCAATCCTCAAGCAAGCGACGGCCGACAGTCGAGTTGAGTCATGCCGGCGGATGTTTGAGTCGAGAAGACTCGGAGACCGGCCTGCGTCGAGCTTTACGGTGGAGGGCACGAACAGTGACGGCGCTATTGCCACCGTCACTGTCATGGTGTTCGTGGGCTCGGACTCCACGGCGGCCGGAGTCGTTGCGTTACTCCGGGGAAACGGAGAGTCTCGCGTCTGTGCAGGTGTCGCGAGGACGACCGACGGCAGCGTGTTGTCCGAGACTGCGCCCGTGGCACTGACCGAGTACGCGTTCCGGGACGGCGGGAGCGCTCTTCCGTTCGAGGCGGTCTCGGTGGACACCGGAGGCGCCGGTGGTGAGGAGGGGTTCTGGAACTGCGTGGGCGTTGGCGCGGTAGCCGGGACGACACTGTGCACCCTGAAATGCCTCCCGGCGGGCCCGGCATACGCTGAGTGCCTGATAGCCTGCACCGGCTGGGCCATCCTGTCCGCGCTCGTGTCGTGCGCGTTTGCCGAACTGCTGGGCGCTTCCGACTGATGTTGCGTGTAACGAGAGGAGGTACGGCATGACCACACTCGTTCGAGTTCTCAGGCTGGTCGCTTCCATACTGTTCGGCGGGCTGGCCGGCGGGGCGCTGAGCCCGCCGTCCTGGCTGCCGGTGGGCGACGCGTGGAGGGCGCTCGTGTTTGTGGTGGGGTCGGGTGCTGCTCCGCTTCCGGCGGACTACACTCTCCTGGGCGCGGTGTTCGGCAGAGCGAGAATGCGAGCCTGGCACAGAGCGCTGCTCATTGTGGTCGACGGCCTGGCGGTGGTTTTGGTCCTGGCCTTTCTTGGGATACCGGAGACCGGGTTGGGATGGTTGGGGCGGATTGCCGTCGCGGCGGTGGTGGCCGGGGCAGTGCCCGGATGGCCGGACGCCGGCAGGCAGGGAGCCTGGCTTTTCGGGCGGCGCGTTTAGAGGGAACGGCGCTTCAGCACTACGCGCCTCACCTTGATCGCCGCGTCGTCCAGCGCGGCGTAGAGGCCGGGCACGACTATCACGGTCAGAAAGCTGGAGGCGATGAGGCCTCCTATCACGCATCTTGCCATCGGGTAATAGTAGACATCGCCGACCGAGCTGCGTCCCACGGCCAGCGGAACCAGCCCGAGGACCGTCGTGGCGGCGGTCATCAAGACCGGCCGCAGCCGTCGCGTGGCGCCGGTGACTATGGCCTCAGACCGCTCCATACCGGCCTCCCGGAGCTGGTGGACGTGGTGAATCAGCACGATGCCGTTGTTCACCACAATCCCGATCAGAATGAGAAGCCCGACCTGGGCCATGAGGTTGAACGGGGTTCCGGTCAAGAAGAGGAGCCAGATGACTCCCACGAACGCGAACGGCAGGGCGAACATTATCGCGAACGGGTGCACTACCGACTCAAACAACGAGGCCATGACGACGTAGACCAGCACCAGAGCCAGGAGCATGTTGACGAGAAGCTCCTTCTGAGTGGCGCTCTCCTGTTCGAAGAAGGCGCCGTAACCCCACGAGTATCCGGCCGGGAAACTCATGCCCGACAGAACGCGCGATATCTTGGCCCGTATCTTGGGGGAGTCGGCCGCCTCGTAGTGAGCGTTGACCGCGGCCACCGTCCTTCTCTGCTGTCTCAGGATTGTCGCCGGCCCCTTTTCCATCGCGAAACTGGCCACCGATGCGATCGGGACCGCGTCGCCATTCCGGCTGACGAGCGTGAGACTCTTCAAATTGCCCAGGTTCTTCCTGTCCTCCTCCCGCACCCGTGCCCATATGTCCACTTCGCCCTCAGGCCCTCTGTACCTGCTTATGGGCATCCCCCGGAAGTACATGGCCACCGCGTCCGCCACGCGGGTGGACGACAATCCCTTCTGTGCCGTCAGCTCTCTGTCCACCACGACCTGGATTTCCTCGCGGCCCTTCTGCCTTTCCGTATCTATGTCCTTGAGCTCGGGGATGTATGCCAGCCGCCGCGCGACCTCTTCCGCCAGGGCGTCCAGCGTGGGGCCCGCGTCTCCGAAGATGTTGACGTTGATGCTGCCGCTTCCGCCTCCCTCGTCATAACCGCCCAGCTTGAGCTTCACGCCCGGCAGCTTCGGCAAACCCTTCCGGAGCTTCCCGCGAATCTCCTTCATGCCGTCGTCGTCGGTGTACTCGGGGAACGGAAAGATGGAGGTGAACGCAGTGTTGTCGGAGTAGTAACTGTACAGCGACTTGAGGTGGAGCTCCTTCGCGTTTGTGTTCACGTACTTCTCGACCGCGTCCACGAAACGCTCGGCTGCCACGTAGTTCACGTTCTCGGTAAACTCGTACTCGATCTGCACGGATTCCACGTTGATGCCGGAGAAGGCGCTCTTCTCCACCTTCGTGAACGGGATGACGATGCTGACGAAGACGAGTCCCATGATGCCGGCCATTTTCCACCGGTGGGCGAGCGACCAGGCCAGAAAACGCGAGTACCTCTGCGTCAGGTTCGCGATAAGGTCGGATGGCCGCTTGTGCACGAGGTGGCCAAACCTGTGCATGAAGAGTGGGATGAGCGTGATGGAGACGACGAGCGAACAGATTATGGCGGCGAATATGGTCTTGCCCGTCTCGCCGATCCACACCGATATTTCGGTCTTGCCGCCTACGGTGAGAGGCAGGAAGACGATTATGGTGGTGAGAGTGGACGTTATGACTGCGGGCAGTATCTCCCGGGTCCCGACCACGGTCGATTCCTCGGGACTCTCGCCGGCCTGTCTGTGCCTGTAGATGCTCTCGAGCACCACGACGGCGTTGTCCACCAACATTCCTACCGAAAGCATCAGGCCCATCATCGACAGGATGTTGAGCGAGCGCACCACGAAGTAGATGAACACGCATGCCGACACAACGGAAAAGGGAATGGCCAGGCCCACTGCCAGGGTAGCCGGGACATTCCTGAGGAAGAAGAAGAGCACCAGGCACGCCAGCAGCGCGCCTATCAGCCCCGAGTGCAAAAGCCCGTTGAGCCCGTTCATGATCTGTTCGGAGGTGTCGTGGAACGTGAGTATCGACATCCCGCGCAGGGCCGGGTCTTTCGCTATCTCCTCCAGTCTCTTCTTCGCGTCGACGGCCACCTTGACGGTGTTGTACCCCGACTCCTTCATCACCTCTATGCCGATGGCGCTCTCTCTGTTCAGGTGCCTGCCGTAATTCAGGACCGGCTCCTGGTACTTGATGTTCGCCACGTCGAGCAGTCTCAGGTTGTCGCGGACCGGGAAGCTCTCCAGTTCCTGGAGCGTCTTGAAGTCCCCCAGCACCCTGACCGAGTACTTGTTTGGGCCCTCTTCGATCCTGCCCGCGCTGACGTTCCTGTTGCTGGCCGCGAGGCGCGACAGAAGCTCTCCCACGTCCACGTTGTGCTTCTTCACCCGGTCCAGGTCGAACTCGACAGAGATCTCTCTTTTCTCGACCCCGTACGACACCACCTGGGCCACGCCCGGCACCTGGCGGAGCGGAGTCAGGATCTTCCTGTCTATGAGGTCGTAGCTCTTCGACAGGTCGCTGCCCGATGACACGCGGAGGACCAGCACGGGTATGTCCGTGGATTTGAACCCCTGGACGTAGATGTGCTCCACGTCGCTCGGCAGGTCCGAGCGGATTCTCTCGACTCTCTCCCGGGCCTCCACCCTGAGCACGTCTATGTCCATCCCCCAATCGAACTCCATGTAGATGTTCGAGCTGTTCGCGTCCGAGTAAGAGTACATCCGCTTGATGTGGGTCATCGTGCTGAGGGCCTCCTCCAGTGGCCGCGTGATCTCCTCCTGCACCTGGGAGGGCACGGCGTTGGGGTAAGGCACGTAAATGTTGAGCTGAGGAAAATCCACGTCCGGCAGGAACGCCAGCGGCACGCGAGAGATGGATATGAGGCCTACCGCGAAAACCGAGAAGACGGCCACAATCGTCGTGACCGGAGAGCGTATGACGTACTTGGCGATGCTCATGGAATCTCTACTCGCTCGACGGCAACTCGCTCGATACCAAGCCGGCCGGCAGCGAACCGTTCAGCAGCGATTTGTCCACTAGGGCCCGGCGTGCCGGATGCGCCGCCCGCTGGCCCGTAACACCCGCCGGGCCACGTGACGTCGGCCGCAAGCTTCAGCCTGCCGCTCGGTCAAGGCCGGCAGCAGTCCGGCCCAAGTTCGGCCGGACCCGTTCAATCCCTTCTGTCTATCACGGCGTAGACGGCGGGTATCACAAAAAGAGTGAGGGCAGTGCCGAAGACGAGTCCGCCTATCACTGTTATTGCGAGCGGAGCCCTGAGCTCCGCTCCCTCGCCGCCCGCGACTGCCATGGGGATAAGCCCCAGTACAGTCGTGAATGTTGTCATCAGTATCGGCCGCATGCGAACCGAGCCCGCCTGCACGAGGGCCTCCAGCTTGGGCGTGCCCTTCCTGCGGAGCTGGTTAGTGTAGTCTATTAGCACGATCGCGTTGTTCACGACGATTCCGGCCAGGATGATGACTCCTATCAGCACCATAACGCTGACCGACGTTCCGGTCAGGAGCAGGGTGAACACCACGCCGATTGCGGCCAGCGGAAGGGTGAACATTATGACGAACGGATGGAGGAAAGATTCGAACTGTGAGGCCATCACAAGATACACAAGGAACACGGCCAGGAGGAGCGCGAAGCGGAGGCTCCTGAACGATACGCTGAGCTCGTTGCTCTGGCCGCTCAAAGCCGCGGAGAAGTCCTCCGGCATGGAGACCCTCCGGAGCGCGTCCCTTATCTCGCTGGCCGCGCCGCCCAGGTCGTGGCCGGTAAGGTTCGCGGTGACGATGGCCGTACGCTGCTGAGACACCCGCGTTATCTCCGCCGGTCCCTCCTCGGTCACTATCCTGCCGATGGAAGACAGTGGGATGGGCGTGCCGCTGTTGTGTCCTACGACCAGGTTGGGGAGCTCCTCCATGGAGCGCCTGACTTCATCGGAGTTCCTGACCAGAACGTCTATCTTGTCCTCTTCCCTCCTGAACTTGGTCGCCACGTCCCCCCTGACTGCGTTGGTGAGCGCTCTGAAGGCCTGAGCAGGGTCCACGTTGAGCGAAGCCATACGTTCTCTATCAAGGACAATGTGGACCTCCGGATTACCGGCTTTCATCGTGCTGCGAATGTCCCTTATCGAGGGAATCCGGCTCAAGCGCTGCTCGACTTCCGACGAAAGAGCCCTGAGCGTCTGGATGTCGTACCCTGCCACCTCGACCTCTATTGGAGTACGGAAGCTGAAATAGCTGGGTCGGGTCACGTCGTAGGTGAGTGCGGGCACCCGGTCCAGTATCCTTCTCATCCTCTCTATGGTCGCCTCCTCCGTCTCCGGGTTGCCTTTGCGGTTCAGGGTCACGCTCACCTGCGCGATGTTCTCTTCCTTTATGCGGGCCGTGGACTGCCCCATTAGTGTGGAGCCCGAGTTGCTGAACACGGTTTCCACGGACGGGAGCGCCATCGCCTGCTTTTCTATCTCCGCGACTACACGATCGGTGGACTGGAGGGAGGTCCCCTCCGGGAAGCGCAGGTTGAAGGTGAATTCTCCCTGGGAGACCGGCGGTATGAGCTCTATGTTCAGACGGAGACTCAGCAGCAACGCAACGGCGAGGACCCCAGCGGCCGCCAGTATGACTCTCCGGCGCCTTTTCAGAGACCACCTTGCAGCACCAGGATACCAGGCGTAGACCCGCTCCATCATCCTGTCGAACTGGTTCATAATAAAGAGGATAAGGCGGCTCAGCACAAGCCTGAGCACCCTGCCTGCCGGCCTTCCGACGAACCTCACAACTCTCACGAGCGCACGGCCGAGAATGCGGAAGAATCGGGACAGAAACCCGGTCACCGGCCTCCCCACGTAGGGCCACAAAACCCCTAAAGTAAGTTTTCGCAGGATGTTACCGGCAGTTACACACACCGTGCGCCAAAGGAATCCGACGAAGACAAGGTGGAGAAGACGGCCAACAAATCGCGCGGGAGTTGCTATGACTGCGGAACCAAAGCGGGCAAGCGGCGTATAAAGAGAGCGGAACAAGTGAAATCGCCAGTTCTCGGCATCCGCAGAATGCTGAGAACGGCTGGGCAGCCAACCCTGCCTATTGAGTCGAACAGGAGTGCGGGGCAAACGCAGCTCTGTCCTCCCCAAAAGCCTGCCCAGCCGATTTTTCTGATCGTTGGAGGGCGACGCCAGACGCCCTCCTTCTTTTATTGTAATCGCTGAAAGCATAGGAACCAAGGTCAAAGCTGCGACCAGGGAAGCCAGAAGAGACGCACTGATTGTGATGGCCTGGTCCCGGAAAAGCTGTCCGGCGATGCCCTCCACGAACACCAGCGGCACGAAAACGGCGACAGTGGTCAGAGTGGAGGCGATAACGGCCCGGCTCACCTCGCCGGCGCCCGTGCTGGTCGCCCTTTCGAGGTCCGAGTCTCGTTGCTTGTGCCTGAACACGGCCTCGAGCACCACGATGGCGTTGTCCACGAGCATGCCCACTCCGAGCGCGAGTCCGCCGAGCGACATGATGTTGAGGGAAAGCCCCATCCTGTACATTATGACGAAGGTGGCGATGACCGACACGGGTATGGAGAGGCCGATGGTTATGGTGGTCCTGAGGTCCTTAAGAAACAGGAACAGCACCAGGATCGCCAGAAGGCCTCCCAAGAGCGCCGAGTTCATCACCTCGTTCACGGATTGCTGTATGAAGACGGAGTGGTCGGACGCCACAGTTGCCTTGACGTCCGCCGGGAGTGAAAGGCCTCTTAGCTTCTGCCTGACGGCCTTGGCCACCGAAACCGTGTTGGCGTCGCCCTCCTTGTAGATGGCCACCTCGACCGACTCCTGTCCGTTGAGCCTGGTGATTGTGCCCTGCTCCTTGTGTCCTGCCTCCACCTTTGCGACGTCTCTGGCCAGGATGGGTCTGCCCTGCGAGTAGCCGACGCAGACGTCTCCTATCTCGTCCACGCTCCGAAACTCATTCGTCGTCCGAACCAGAAACTCCGACTCCTGGTCCGTCAGACTGCCGCCCGCCACGTTGACGTTCTCTCCGGCGAGTCTGGCCGTGACCTCAGTTATCGGGATGCCCAGCTCCGAAAGCCGGCCCTTGTCTATCTCTATGTGGATTTCCTCTTCCAGTCCCCCGCTTACCTTGGCAGCGGCCACACCCTTGAGCGACTCCAGCTCCTTTTTCACCAGCTTCTCGGCCACGCGCCTCAGCCTGAGCAGGTTCATGGGCCCGGCTATTCGCAACCGCATTATGGGGTCGAGCGACGGGTCGAACCTCAGAATGATGGGCTTCTCAGCGCTGGTGGGAAGCTCAACCGGGTCGAGTTTCTCGCGCACGTCCAGAGCCGCGATGTCCATCTTCGTCTTCCAGACGTACTCCAGAGTGACCTCGGACTGCCCCGGCCTGGAGACCGACTTCACGCGCTCCAGTCCCGGGAGGACTCCGACCGCCTCCTCGATGGGCCGCGTGACGAACTGCTCGACCTCAGCCGGAGCCGCGTCTGGATACTCGGTCTGTATTGTGAGGGATGGATACGTGATGTTGGGCAGGAGCTCGACCCGGAGTCTGCCGAGGGAGACAAGTCCGAACACCGTCACTGCCACCACGACCATTGAAACCGTGACGGGTCTTTTGATCGAACCGTCGGTAAGCCTCATGTCTTGCTTATCTCGCTCTCGAGAGCCACGGCCTCGAGTTACTTCACGACCCTGACCTTGTCGCCGGGCTTGAGACCGCCCTGGCCGACTGTTATTACTCTGTCACCCGCGGAGAGCCCCGACAGTATCTCCAAATACTGGCCGTCTGTTATCCCAGGCGTGACCGCCACCTTGCGAGTGGTGTCGCTGGCCACGGTGAAAACGTAGTGCGAATCGTCCTCGCTGACGAGGGCTCTCTTGGGGATTGTGAGCGCGGAATCATGAGTGGCGGCCACCACCCGCGCCCTGACGAATGTCCCGGGTTTTATTCCATATCCCGGGTTCTTGAGGTAGGCGGTCAGCTTGACGGTGCCGGTTCCCTCGTCTATCACCGGGCTCACGAGGGACACCTGGGCATGCTGAGTGTTGTTCTGCCTGGAGGGGATTTCGAGGGTTACCGGTTGGCCCACTTTCACGGGTCCGATCTCCGTCTCCGGGACCCTGAACTTGGCCACCAGCGGGTCGAAATCGGCCACGGTCGCGACTGCCTTACCGGGGGTCACGGTCTCACCTATGTTGACGTTTCTCTCGGTCACTATGCCGGCAAACGGAGCCGTTATGGCGGTTTTCGAGAGCTCGTACTCGGCCCTGGCCTTGGCGTGCCTGGCGGCCTCGAACCTGAGTCTGGCCTCGTCCAAGTCCTTCGCGCTGACGATGCCCTTCTTTTCCAGTTCCTCGGCCCTGCGCCATTCCTTCTCGGCCACCTCCATGTCTATCTCGGCCTTCTGGAAATCCAGCTTCTGCTGAGTGTTCTCCAGCTGAATTATGACGCGGCCCTTGGCGACGCCGTCGCCCTCCTCTCTGTGAACGGCCGTCACGCGGCCCGTTGTCTCTGCCAGAAGCTGGGCCGTGCGCTCCGCTTCCAGCGTGGACGTTGCGGTCAAGTACAAAGACACGTCCCGCTTGGCAGCTTCGGCCACTTCCACCGGGATGGCGTCGCCGTTGCCCCCGGCGCGCGCGGACAGGGAATCGGCGCCGGTCGCGCCGCGGGCTCCGCCACCCTTGCCCTGGCAGCCGGTGAACACGAGTGAAAGGCAGAGAAGCGCAAGAAAGCGCATGGCAGCGGCACGACCGAACTTGTGCATGGAGTCGGCGCTCCTTCTCAGGAAAGGGTTAATCTGCAATCCTGACAACGCATTACAGCACAATGGGGGCGGCAGTAGAGGCGACCCTGACTGTACTACGAAATCCGGCAGGCATCTGTTTCAACGGGGGCTTCAGGGCAAAGCGGGGCTTCCTGTTAATTTCAAGCAAGGTAGGCGATTACGGGCGTCAACACACTCTCCTTCCCAGTTTCTTGCCGAGGGTTTGAACGGCAGCCAGAGCGTCCTCGGCGCTCTCCCTTATCGATATTCTGTCGTCGTACACCCGGAAAAGCTCCTTGTACCTGGCGGGGGTGAAGTTCAGCATGACCATGTTGGCACCCGCCAGCAGGCCCATTTCGCGACCCTGCGGCAGCAAGGAAGCGAGTGCGGTGGTGGACAGCACGCGAGCCTCGGGCAGAAGAAGCCGTGTGAGCGCGATGAGCTTCAGGACGAACTCGGCGACAGTATGCTTCTTGTCGAACACGGACGCCGCGGCAGCGTGGCGTAGGAGCCACGTGCCGCCTTCCAGCTCCATCGGGGTGCCGCTCGCGGGTATGTACGGGCCTATCGCGGCCACGCCGACTTCGTAGCCCTGGAAGAGCAGCAGGTCCTCGACGAGTGAGTGAATGGTCTGGCCGGGGAGCCCGACCAAACTCCCGCCTCCGACCTCGTACCCGATGTTCCTCAAGTCGTCTAGGCGGCGCACCCTCTCCGAGAGACTCATCCCTGGACGGAGCCGCTCGTAGAGCGCGGCATCCGAAGTCTCGTGCTTCAGGAGGTACATGCCGGCGCCCGCCTCCTTGAGCGCCTCGAGCTCGGTCAGCTGCCTCTCTCCGACCGAGAGCGACACCTCCAACTCGGTGCTCTTTCGTACGGCCTCGACCATCTCGCAGAGTGCGTCCGCCGTGTAAGAAGGGTCGTCGCCCGATTCCAGCAGAACCGTCTTGAGGCCGAGATTTCGTATATTCTCGCAGATCCGGACGACCTCGTCAGTTGGGATCCGGTAGCGTTCGACAAGGGCGTTGCCGACGCGCATACCGCAGTAAAGACAGTTGCGGCCGCAGAAGTTCGAGAACTCGACGACCCCTGCGAGATGGATCACGTCGCCGACCGCCTCCATTCGGACCCTGTCGGCGGCGGAGAAAAGACTCTCCGCCTGCCAGGTGTTGGCACGGAGCAGGGTCAGGATGTCTTCACGCTCGAGGACGGACGTGCAGACCGCCTTGTCTATGAGGGTCTTCACCCGGGTTTCGTCAGCAACGTCAATTGCGGGGTCGGTGAAGCCAACCATGATCTACCTCAGCGAGCAAGGTCTTGCGAAACAGAGCCTGTGTGGACGCAGCCGGCTTCTCACCGACGGCGCCTCGGACCGGTAACACCGTGTCCGGCACACCGGCGACCGGAAGGCCGCCCCCGGATGGCCCTCACCGCGCGGTCGGGACTCCCGACGCCAGCCGGCCGGAGCAGACTCTTCATCGGGGAAAGTATGATTCAGACAAGGCTGATTTGCCAGCCGAAATTTCTGGCTGGGACAGGCTGCTGTGGTTGAACCAAAGATCTCACTTCGGACATCTTCTGGGATCGTGGCATCGCCGGGAAGACATGAGATAGCCCAAGGCCCGTCGCAGGAGACCACAAGCAAGAACTGTAGAGAAGGGCATCTGCCATTAAACAGTCCCAGTTGAAATCTACAACATAGTCTCCCGGCTCTAGCGCCTCGGCAAGTTTCTTGTGGTATCGACATGTAGAACTCGCGTCGCTCTTTGCGGTCGGCTCGACGTTTCTGCCGGAACCTCAGTGGAGCACAATCGGACGCAAATCACACGACGATTATCACCAGGAAACCGGTTTCGATATCTTCCGTCCGTTGGGCATCGTAAACGGGTCTGGAAATTGGTGTGTGGTGTACCGCTCCTTCCTGATGTACAAGGACTTAGGCACGAGTCTTGAGAGCTCGCGATTCTTGCGCTTGTACGGAAACGCAAAGCATATCTGTTTCGCTGGAAACAGCAAAGAGGCCGTGCGCACGGCTGGCGCCAGGTCTGTGTCGCCTGTTACCAGAACTGCCGTGTCCGCTTCGTCCTTCTGGAAAACCTCAATCAACTTCATCGATATGGCCACGTCTGTTTCCTTTTCCTCGTAGTGGGGGTTGTCCCTGTTGCACGCGTGACAGCGAACCGTCTTGAACTTGAATCGACCTAGAATCGGGACGATTCCAGCCGCGACGAGACAGTCCAGGAAAAGCCTATGTCTTGCGACAACGTCAGGCTTGTACTGCTCTAGATGGACTGCCAGAGCGGAGAAGTAGTAGATACCGTGAAGGACCGCGCCCGCGCCTATTGCCGGAAGGTAAGACGACAGCAGCGAACGAATGTCCGACCACTTGGTTGATTTGCCTCCCAAGTCCTCTGACGCAGACCGTACCGAGTGGTAGAGGTTGAACCCGTCTACGAGAAAAACCGTTCTATTCATGAGAATCTCACAAACAAAAACCCCCTGGGTCGCAACCCAAGGGGGGCCAGCCGGCTCAGTGAGCCAAGCTGGGGATGACTACCATTATTATCGTCATTAACGGCATTCGAGTCAAGTCCCTATTCTTTTGAATCAGTCCGGGCAAGCCTACATGACAGCGCGGCATACTCGGAACACAGTGTGAAACAGTTGGTTAGCTTGTGGCCGGCCCACGGTTGAAACCGGCACGTTCACTCCTGGGATTTCCGCCTGTCACGGAATCTGGGTCTCGATCTCCGAGCAATCGCACCAAGGTGACAGCGCGTATCGCGTCACATGCCATCGTGGCGCACTGCACCGACACCTTGCGGTGACATTCCGGGCCCGTACCTCTCTGCGGTCAACAACAAACTGCCGTGCGGGGAACCGCACGGCAGTCTGCCGAGTCGATTCAGGATGTGTGAGCTCTATCGGTACCCAGTTTTCTCTTCCTCCCGAAGGCCTCTGCCGGTTGAACCCCGCCGGTCTCGACAGGTTGCGTTCGCCGGGGCTGCGCTCTCTGCGGGCACATCAAACAAAACGGCTCCCCGGGAGTGCCCCCGAGGAGCCGTCACTTTCGCGGGGTCTGCGAGCAGGCTACCTCTTCACTACCTCCACCAGCTCGCGTCTGTGGTCGTAGATCCTGACCTCCATCAGCGAGCGGCCCATGGCGTCGTGCGTGGCACAGCCGAGGCACGGGTCGTAGGCCCTGAAGGCCATCTCCACCATGTTAAGCAGCCCCTCCGTGACCGGAGTGCCTTCCTTTATGAGGCCCTGCGCCGCCTTCTTGATTGACATGTTGATCGGCGCGTAGTTATTGGTCGTGCCCACGATGAGGTTGGCCTTCTGCACGATGCCTTTCTCGTCGGTCCTGTAGTGGTGGTAGAGGATGCCGCGCGGCGCCTCCACACAGCCCACGCCCTCAGTCGGCGTCTCCTTCGGAATCACGCGTATGTTTGTGCTCGTTATCTCCGGGTCCTGGGCCAGCTCGAGTACTCTCTCGGCCGCGTACATGATCTCGACGACCCTGGCCCAGTGGGTCGCAAGAGTCTGGTGCACCGGCTTCCCGCCCAGGGTCTTGTACATCTTCTCGTACTCGGCCTGGGCGAGCGGGGTGGCCATGCCGTCGGCTGCGTTCAGTCTGGCGAGCGGGGCGGCCCTGTACACTCCGCTGTCCTGCCCGTCGACAAACCCCTTCCAGCCGACCTTCTTCAAGTACGGAAACTTAAGGTAGGTCCACGGCTCCACGTGCTCGGCGATGTGGTTGACGTAGTCCGACGCGTCGAACTTCGCGAACTCCTTGCCGGTGGTGTCCACCACTCTCACCGTGCCGTCATAGAAGTTGACCTTGTTGTTCTTGTCCACGAGGCCCATGTAGTATGTCTTGTGCGTGAACGCGTCGCTCAGGATGAGGTCCACGTAAGCCTTGTTCTTGAGCACGACGTCCTCGAACACCTTGAACGTGAACTTGCCGAACTCCACAAGCTGCTTCCCGATCTCGATGCATCTCTGCTGTTCGTCCTTGGTGAGCCCCTTGCTCACGCCGCCGGGCAGCCCGCAGACCGGGTGAATGGCCTTTCCGCCCAGCATTGCGACGACCTCATGGCCCATCGCCCTCGCCTGTATCACTGTCTTTCCGGCGTCCAGGCCGACCTTTGCAATGAGGCCCAGGATGTTTCTCTCGGCGACCGGCGCCGTGGGCCCCACCACGAAGTCGGGGCCGGCAAGGATGTAGAAGTGGGTCGAGTGGTCGGCGACGTAGAACGCACTGTAGAGAAGCTCTCTCAGCTTCTTTGCGGCGCTGGGTGGGTCGACGTGGAAAACCGCGTCCAGAGTCTTCGTCGAAGCTATGTGATGCGCCTCGGGACAGACTCCGCAGATTCTGGGCGTAATGCGGGCGACCTCCTCGACGGGCCTGCCGACGCAGAACTGTTCGAACCCCCTCAGCTCCGGGATTTGAAGGTACGCGTTAGCCAGGTTGCCCTTGTCGTCCAGGAAGAGCTCTATTCTTCCGTGTCCTTCCAGTCTTGTTATCGGGTCTATCGTTACTCTCTTCATGTTTGTTTCTCCTGTTCAGGCCGTCTTACTCAGCCCGTCTCAACCCTTCTTCCCGTTCCCCTCTATCTTCGTCTTCGCCTGCCGCATCATAGAGTTGGGCAGGCCGAAGCGATACATGTAGCCGACCGGGTCCGGAATCTCATTCAACACTCTCTCTATCTCGGCCGGGTCGGTAGAATCAACGATTGAACCCAAAGCACTGAGGAGCTTGGCTCCCTGGTCCACGACTTCCGGGGGAGGCCCGTAGCAGCCCCTGCAGGGCATGTTGGCCTTTATGCAAGGCCTACCGCATCCGTCTCTCGTGGCCGGTCCGGCGCAGATGATGCCCTGTTCGAGGAAACATATCTCCGGGTCCGGGATGATCTCCCACGGACGGAAGAACTTCTTCACCTTTTTCTCGCTGCGCTTCCTCTCGCATTCGTCGCAAACCGTCTTTGTGCCCGCGCCCACTACCGAGCCCTTCGCCGGCAGCTTGCCGGTCACCACGGCTTCCAGAACGGCCCACGTCTGGTCGGCCACCGGCGGGCAACCCGGCACAAAGTAGTCCACGTCGACGGTCTGGGCCAGGGTTTTCACTCTCTCGTAGAACTCGGGCAGACAAAGCTCTCCCTCCTTCACCATGGTGGAGAGCTGGGGCCGCACGTTGTTAGGGTTATCGATCGAGGGCGAGTTCTTGTAAACGGTGTCGAGCAGCTCCTCCCTCGGGTACAGGTTCGCGAGCCCCGGTATGCAGCCCTCGCTGGAGCAAGAGCCGTACGCGACGAGCACCTTGGACTTCTGGCGCAGGAGTTTGGCCATGTGCTCGTTTTCTTCCGTGCGTATTGCTCCGTTGAAAAGACACACGTCGATGTGCTTGTCGGGCATCGCCTCGACGTCCTTGTACTTGGTGTCCACCGCAACGGGCCAGAACAGGATGTCGCACGCAGCGGCAACGTCCAGAATCTTCTCTTTGATGTCGAGCACGGCTATTTCACAGCCACCGCAGCTTGCCGCCCAGTAGAGCGCAATCTTCAACTTCTCTGCCATCGCCTCACTCCGGTTTTGTGGTGATTGGACAATCGTACGCAACGCCGGCTACGCGCACTTCGCGTGCACGTGCTCGGCCTTGTCTATCTTCTCAAGCTGCTTCGGCCAGGAGAGCGGCCCCAGTTTCCGTATGGACTCGGTCATGTCCTTCACCACGTGCGCCCACCTCTCTCCCTCGGACGCCGAGACCCATTCGAGCCTGACCCTCTCCTTTTCGATACCCAGCTGCTCCAACATCTTCTTCAATAGCGTGTACCGGCCCAGAGCCCTGTAGTTGCCGCTGGTGTAGTGACAATCGCCGGGGTGGCAGCCGGCGATGAGCACGCCGTCCGCGCCCTCCTTGAGTGCCTTCAGCACAAAAGTAGGGTCGACGCGGCCGGAGCACATGACCCTTATCGGCAGAACGTTCGGCGGGTATTTCATCCTGCTGGTGCCGGCGAGGTCCGCCCCGGTGTAACTGCACCAACGACAGAGGAAACCGACGATCCTGGGTTCAAAGTTCGCGCTATTCACGGAACACTCCTTTCGGCTTTGAACCGATTTCAGTTAGGACTGTTGCAGTCACCAAGGAGGCTGTTTCGGCAACCGCCTTGGGTTCTCGAGGGACGTCGAGAACCTTCCATCATACCACCGTCAACCCACGGAGACAACAAGAAGCGGGGCCCCGAGGGTCAGATCACCCCCTCATACTATTCCTCGCCTCGGGTTCCCGCTTTGAACGCGTCACAAGCCGCCATTACAGGATTGGTCATGCTTTATGGTTGGGGGCGTCCCATTGCGGCGGAAGAGGCCTGGCTGCCAAGCGTAGGTCTGCAGTCTGTACCCGGTCCGCCGCGACGCAATTGGGGCGGGCATCGTTGCCGCGGCCTTTCTGACTTCGTCGTCCACGGGTACGTCCTCTTATCCCGCTCCTTGGGATGTCCCTCTTACAAGTCGGTACCCGGTCGGCGGTGGCCAGCGGATGCGGCGGTCGCCCGTCTGCCGCGACGGCTCCAATCACTGCAGCGACGAGCAAGCCACATCGTAGCCCGCAAAGATGCCCCCCCAAACCTTTCCGTAGCACGAACGCGAGCCGTCCGTCTCCGGCCGCGGTTGCGGCCGCGCTATTCTGTGACCGTCAATGCCCCTTCGATCTCGGCAAAGATCTGGTCGTCCTCAAACCCGCGCTGTGTCGCTGCTCCGGCGGGACACGCCGCGACGCAGGTGCCACAGCCCTTGCAGGCTGCCTCCTGCACCACCGAGACGCCCTCCTCCTCGTCGAATTCAATGGCCGAATACGGGCAGAGAGCTATGCACGTCTTGCATCCGCTGCAAATGTCCTTGTCTATGAACGACGTTATCGGCTCCAGAGTCACCTTGCCGGGGTCTATCAGCGCCAGTGCGTTGGCCGCCGCCGCAGCTCCCTGGGCCACCGAGTCGGGTATGTCCTTGGGCCCCTGGCAAGCGCCGGCAAGGAAAATGCCGTCGGACGCCGTCTGAACCGGCCCGAGCTTGGGGTGCCTCTCCAGGAAGAAACCTTCGCGGCTGCAGCCGATGTTGAGCTTTCTGGCGATGTCGGCCGTGTCGGCTCTGGGCTCGAGGCCGTTCCCGAGGATGACCATGTCCACCGGGATTCTCCTCACGAGTCCCAGCAGCGTGTCCTCGCAGGAAACAACGAGTTTCCCCTGCTCCTCGGGGGATTCGGCCGCGTTGGTGACCTCCGCCGCCTTTCCTCGTATGAAGATGACGTCCTCTTCCATGAGCCGGTTGTAGAACTCCTCGTATCCCTTTCCGAAGGCCCTTATGTCGATGTAGAGCTCGTACACCTTCGCGCCCGTCTTTTCTCTGACCAGGTGGGCGAACTTCATGGAGTACATACAGCAGACGCGCGAGCACCACTCGTTGTAGTTGCGGTCTCTACTGCCTATGCAGTGCAGTATGGCGACCGACTCGGGCTTCTTCCCGTTCTTGAGCAGCACTTCGCCGGACGTCGGCCCGCTGGCGTGGCACATCCTCTCGAATTCCAGCCCACTGAGCACGTTGTCGTATCTGCCGTATCCGAACTGGGGCGCGCGTGCCGCGTTGAAAATGTCGTAGCCCGTGGCCGCAATGATGGCGCCGACGTCGACCTCCACGATCTCGTCAACCATCGAGTGGCGGACGGCCTCCTGCTCGCACACCTTGACGCACTCGAGGCAGTCGCAACATGCGCCGCAGTTCAGGCACCGGCTCGCCTCCTCCATCGCAGTCTTCTCGTCGAAGGCCAGCTCGACCTCGACGAAGCCGGACCTCTTGGCGAGGTCCAGCACAGGCGCGGCTGCCCTGGCCCTGCGGGTCACACCGGCCTTGGAGACGTCCTTGACTCTCTCCGGCCTCTTCGGGCGGCCTTCCTTCAGGTCAAGCCCGCGGAGCCATCTGTCCATGGACAAAGCGGCTTCCTTGCCGGCGGCCACGGCGCCGATTACGTCGGCGGGGCCCGACACGGCGTCGCCTCCAGCGAACACACCCTCGATGTTGGTCTGCATGGTCACTGGGTCCACGACCACCGTGCCCCATCGCGTGTATTCGACCTCCTTGGGCAGAGTGTTCTTGTCCACCAGCTGCCCGATTGCGATGATGAGGTTGTCCACCTCGACCGTGAACTCCGAGCCCTTGACCGGCACCGGGCGTCTACGGCCGCTGGCGTCCGGCTCACCCAGCTTCATGCGTATGCACTCGACGCTGGCGAGCTTTCCGGCCTTGGCGTTCACCTTGACCGGCGCGGCCAGGAAGTGGATCTTCACGCCCTCGAGCTCCATCTCGTGGACCTCGCTCGGCAGAGCCGGCATCTCGGCCCTCGAACGGCGGTAAATCACGGTCACTTCTTTCGCGCCGAGCCTCAATGAAGTGCGCGCGGCGTCTACGGCGGCGTTTCCGCCTCCCACGATCGCCACCTTGCTGCCGATCTGGACCTTGGCGCCGGAATTGACCTGGTACAGGAAGTTGAGGCCGTGCAGCACCCCTGGAGTCTCCTCGCCCGGGATGCCCATCTTCTGGCTTATCCAGGCTCCGGTGGCCAGGAAGACGGCCTTGTAACCCTGGTCCAGCACCTGACGCAGGTTCTTCACGGAGGTGTTGGTCTTTATCTCCACGCCCAGCTCCTGGACGTAGGCAATCTCGTTGTCCAGGATGTTCTTCGGGAGACGGAACTCGGGAATGCCGTACCTGAGCAGTCCGCCCGCCTTGGGAGCCGACTCAAACACCGTAACCGCGTAACCCTGGCGGACGAGGTCGTAGGCGCAGGCAATTCCAGCCGGGCCGGAACCGACCACGGCTATCTTCTCTGTCTTGGTCTTGCCGATCGGGGTCGCCTTCTCGCGGCCCGTCTTCAGCTCGTAGTCAGACATGAAGCGCTTGAGCCTCATGATGGAAATGGGCTCGTCTACCTTGCCCCTCTCGCATTCCCCCTCGCACGGATGCGTGCATACTCTGCCGCACACCCCGGCGAACGGCATGGTCCTCCTCAGGACCTCGAGCGCCTCCTTGAACTTGCCCTTGCCGATAAGGGCGACGTAGCCGTGGGCGTTTACGCCGGCCGGGCACGTGGCCGCGCAGGGAGGAGTGCCCCGCTTGTCGATCACGTAAGCTCCGGGCACCGCCTGCGGGAAAGACCTGTAAATGGCCTTCCTCATGCTGAGGCCCGCGTCGAACTCCGA
>JAFGJU010000156.1 GCA_016928935.1 Candidatus Eiseniibacteriota bacterium
CAATGTAGAAGTGGTACGGCAGTCTCTCCGCATAGCACCTCAGTGTCCACGGGTACTCGGTCGGCTTCGGATGCACACAGGCCTCTGGGGGCACCGGGCCCGGGTCCGTCGGTTCTTCCGCGTAGGGACCCAGGACTTCCAGGTACACGTACGGCTCCACGTTGTTGTTGCTCCGAGCCAGGGCCACGCCGGGGATCATCAAGACACCGAGCATTATGAGCAGGCTTCTCATGGTCACTCTCCTCGGGGCCCCGTTCAGCCCCGGTTGACAGACGCCGTCAGAAGACCTGCGAGACCGGGATACTGGATACGGCTTGGTGCTCCGGAGCGCCAACCCGCACCCGGCATGAGAGTCTTGCCTGTAACGTGCTCTCCTAGCTGCGGAAAGTGTATCACTGTCGTTCAGTTGCTGCAACCAAAAAGATCTCGCTCACAAAAGCGAACGCCGGGCGCTCGAAAGAGCACCCGGCGCTCTCGCCGCTCTAGTGCGAACCGGACTGGGTGTCGACTCGTCCCTGCCTTCCGGCCGGACAGGCTCGGCCGCCCGACCCGGTCGCTTCAGGTCGTTACTTCTTCACCGCCTTCTTCAGCCACTCGGTCGAAACCGACTTCGGCCTCACGATGGGAGAGCCGATTGCCCTGTTCAGGATGGCCTGGGCGCAGATGCCCATGGCTCTCGACACACTGAACAGGACCGTGTAGTAGGCGAACTCGGTCATGCCATAGTGGTACAACAGCGAGCCGGAAGCCGCGTCCACGTTCGGCCACGGGTCCTTCGCCTTGCCCTGCTCCTTCAGGACGTCCGGTACAATCCTGAAGATCTTCTCGACGATCTGGAACACCGGGTCCTGCGGGCAATATTTCTTCCCGAAGGCCAGGAACGCCGTGAATCTCGGGTCGGTCACCCTCAGTACCGCGTGGCCGTAGCCCGGAATCACTTTCCCCGAATTGAGCGTGTCCCAGGCGAATTGCTTGAGCTGCTCGTCGGTCGGCACGCCGTTGAACTTCTTCTGCGTCTCGAGCACGAACGCCAGGCATTCCTGGTTGGCGAGGCCGTGAAGCGGGCCCGCCAGGCCGTTCAAGCCGGCGGAAAGCGCGTAGTACATGTCGGACAGGGCCGACGCCACCGTGTGACCCGAGAACGCGCTCACGTTTCCGCCCTCGTGGTCGCTGTGCAGCACGAGGTAGAGCCTCATCAACTCGGCGAAGTCACCCTTGGGGTCCGGAAGACCCAGCATGTAGGCGTAGTTGGCCGCCATCCCGAGCTCCGGCTTCGGGGCGAGGCGCGGCCCCTTGTTGAACCGCATGCGGTAGATGCCCGCGGCGATCTCCGGCACAGTCGCCAGGATGTTCAGGGAGTCCTCCAGCATCGGCATCCAGTACTCGTCCTTCTTCATGCCGGCGTCGTAGCGCTTCCTGAACTGCGACTCCTTCTCCATGACCAGGACAGCCGTGTCCAGCATCGCCATGGGGTGCGAATCTGCCGGCATTGCCTTGAGCACGTCCCACACGTAGCCGGGAGTGCCCGAGCGCTTCTTGAGCTCGTCCTGGAGAGACTTGAGGCTCTCCTTGTCCGGCAGCTCGCCCGTCAGCAGAAGCCAGAAGATCTCTTCGGGCGTCCTTTCGGTGAGCTCGCCTATGGGCCTACCGCGGATGATCAGGCCCTGGTCGAGCTCGACCACCGACGTATCACAGATCAAGCCCTTCACGCCGCGCATGCCGCCGAACAGCTGCTCGACAGTCACCTCCGAGATGACCTTGCTGGCGTTCTCCTTCACGAGCGCTCTCAACTCTTCGCGAATCTTCGGCAGCTGCTGAGCCAGTTTTTCGTGCAGAGTGACCATCTGCTACCTCCTTGTGGTTCAGAAGCCTCGCGCTCGTGCGGCAGAGGACTTCCGTTCCGCACACTGGACCTAGAGAAAACCTGAGCCCCTCGGAGGGACGTCAAGTCGACACACTGAAACAGCAAACACAGAATCTTACAGGAGCAAGGGACACGCGGCAAGAAAAAAAGGACGGCGCTCCGCGGGCGCCCGCCCGTGCCGACGGCCTACCCCGCCGGCCGACTGGTCCGTGGTCCGCGCCGTTTCCCCCGGAACCCGGCACCTCTCCGCGACGCCCTGACCGCTCCGCGCGAGCTGAACCGCCGACGGGCGGCCCGCTCTCGCTTCCGACAAGTCGGTGAAATCGCCGCGCGTGTGTGGTATGATTCCTGTCTTAATGCGCGGGTGCTGTTGTCGTAGCTCGTTCACGTGCGGAAGGAGGAAGCAGCATGAAGGCTCTCGTTTTCGGCGGCTCGGGTAAGATCGGGTCGGCGGTGGCCTGGGACCTGGCCAAGGACAGCGACGTCGAGGTCGTCGGACTGACCGGCAGGCACAAGGACACCCTGGAGAAGGTCAAGCGTTGGATAGGCGGAAAGAAGATTGTCACCCACGTGGCGGACCTCACGGACAGGAAGGCGGCCACGAAGCTGATGCAGCAGTACGACGCAGGCGCAATCGCCGTGCCCGACAGGCGCAGGAGCTACAAGATAGCGCAGTTCGCGATTGAGGCGGGCCTGGACATAGTCGACATGCTGGAAGAGTACCACCGTAGACCGGACGCCTACGAGACCGAGGGACTCCAGCTTCCCAAGGGGATGACCCTGAACAAGTACGGCGATTGGCTCCACAAGACCGCCGTCAAGAACGGCGTTACGTTTGTGGACGGGCAGGGGTTCGCCCCCGGCCTGAGCAACGTCACCTGTGGCGAGGCCATCAGGAAGCTGGACGCGGCGGAGTCGGCCGTGGCCAGGGTCGGAGGAATACCGGCCAAGCAATACGCGTTGAAGCACCCCCTCAGGTACATGATCACGTGGACGTTCGAGCACGTGCTCCGAGAGTACATGATCAGCCTGTACGTCAAGAAGGACGGCAAGGTGGTCGAGGTGCCGGCCATCGGAGACAGGGAGAGGTTCAGGTTCGACAAGTTCGGCAAGGACGAGGAGCTGATGTGCGCCGTCACTCCGGGCATGCCCAGCTTCATCTACACCAGGCCGCAGCTGAAGGAGTTCGCGGAGAAGACCGTGCGATGGCCCGGCCACTGGGAGGGCGTCGACACCCTGAAGGAATGCGGACTGCTGGACATCACTCCGCACAAGTTCGGCAAGACGAAGATCGTGCCGCGGGAGTTCCTGCTCTCGATGATTACGCCGCGCCTCAGGCCTCTCAAGGGCGAGACGGACGTGTGCGTGATGTACAACACGGTGAAGGGAAAGAAGAACGGCAGGGACGTCAAGATCGAGTACTTCATGTGGGACGAGGCCGACAGGAAAAACGGCATTTCTGCGATGATGAGAGTGACCGGCTTCCCGGTCGCCATCACGACCAAGTTCCTGCTCGAGGGCAAGATCAAGGAAAAAGGAATAGTCCCGCCCGAGGACTGCATCTACGGTCCGCTCTACAGGCGGTTCGTCAAGGAGCTGGAAAAGCGGGACATAGTCATCCTGGAGGAAAAGACGGCTCTGTGACCCGGCGCGGCGCGCCGTCCGCCTCACGCGGCCGCCGCTCCGAGTCCTGACCGGTCACGCCGAGCCTGGGCCTGAGCAGAGGGCCGGCGGGTGAGACGCCCGCCGGCCCGAGCCGCGGACGGCACCCGCGGCCCGCGGGTCGCGAAACACGCCTCTCTCAGAAGTAGGCCTCTTCCTTCCTGGACAAAAGGTGGATCCCCGGCACCAGCAGGATTATGCCCAGGACCTGCATGACCGTGAAGGACTCGCTCAGAAGCAAGTAGGCCAGCGCGGCAGCGAAGAACGGCGTGGACAGCTCGAGCGCCGACACCTGCGCGGCCTTAATCCTCTTCAGGCCCTCGTAGTAAAGCACGCTCCCCACTCCGACGACGACCCCCACCAGGACCTGGTGCACGCTCGCTACGGTCAGCCTCGTCGTGGCCGCCAGGTACGCCATGAACACGGCGGCGCCGATCAGGAACCGGTAGAACACTAGGACCCCCGCGTTGACGTCCCGGAGGTACTTCCTCATTGCCACTGCCGTCGTCGCCCAGGCGAACGTGGCCGCCAGGACCAGGAGGTCACCCGG
>JAFGJU010000026.1 GCA_016928935.1 Candidatus Eiseniibacteriota bacterium
GTCCCCGTTGGGCTCCATGAAGAAGAAGTACCTGCCGGCGCGGCACGGTATCCGCCTGGGCCGTCCGTTCAGCTGGTCTATTATCCCCTCCGTGAAGTAGGCGCGGAACCAGTCCTTGACCCTCCTGGAACTGAGCTCTCTGTCCCTGAGCCAGACCAGCTCCTGCTCCAGCTCGGGCCCCGCCGGCACCAGTTGTTCGTGCTGACCGAAGTATATGGGGGAGCTGTGGACAAGGCCGGTGACGAACTCCACCCCTCTCGCGTCGGCGATCTGCTTGAGTCTCCTAAGGTGCCCGATTGTCTCGACGCTTACGGTGGCGGAGACTCCGAGGTTCTTGAGGCCCATCGCCACCAGCCGGTCCAGCGTGTCCATGGCCAGCTCGAAGGCCCCTTTCACCCCTCTGACTTCGTCGTTCAACTGACCCACGGCATCTATCGACACTCGCACGCCCACCCCGTCCATCTGCCCGACCATACGCTCTATGCGCTCCGGCGCAAGACCGTTCGTCGAGATCACGATGTCGGCACGGGGGTACTTGTCACGGAGCACTGCCACGACCTCGGGCAGGTCGCTTCTGAGGAAGGGTTCGCCGCCGCTCAGGTTGATGTTCCTGAGCCCTTCCGGAAGCCTTCTCAGCTGCTCGGGCTTGAGCTCGGGGCCGGGCTCGCGTTTCCAGATGTCACACATCCGGCACCGAGAGTTGCACCTGTACGTCACGGCGAGAACGGCTGAGACGGGTTTCATCCCTTCCTGAGCTCCCCCTCCAAGAGGTCTTCCAGCACGCGCACGGAACTGTCAAGGGAGAATTCGCTCACTACCTTGTCGCGACCCCTCCTGCCCATGCGCCGGGCCGTCTCCGGATCCGTCAGAAGACGGCCGACCGCGCCCGCGAGCTCTTCCACGGACCCCGGAGGCACAAGCAGTCCCGTCACTCCGTCTTCCACCAGCGACTCGACGTCCCCCACTCTCGTCGACACGACCGGCTTGCCCCAGGCCATGGCCTCCATCACGAACACGGGCAGGGTCTCCACGACCGGGTGAGAGCACAGCACCGCCACGTCGAACGCGCGGATGATGGACCTGGCATCGCCCCTCTCACCCAGAAAGCTGACCGCGTCCGCAAGTCCCAACCCGGCCGCCAGTCGTTCGAGCTTCTCCCGTCTGCTCCCGCCGCCGACCACAAGAAACCTGGCCCCGGGGACGGCCCTCAAGACGCGGGCGGCGGCTTCCAAGAACAGCTCGTGGTTCTTCTCGGGCCTGAGCGCCGCCACGATGCCGGCCACACGGCAATCGGGCCCGAGTCCCAGGGACCCGCGCGCTTCCGCGGCGTCCGTGTTCGCCTCGAACTCGGCCGCGTCTATCCCGTTGGGCACGACCGCGATTCTGTCCGACCGCACGCCCTCTTCTTCCACGAGATACCTGGCCTGGTTAGGGCCGACGGCGATCACGCGGTCCACGAACCGCATGGCGTAGCCCACGCTGCCTCCGAGTATCTTCTTGCCGCTCCAGAGGCGGGTCGAGTGAACCGTCACGAATCGTTTCCTGACCACCCCCAACGACGCGACGACGCCGAGGGTCATGGCGTTACGGTGGTCCAGGCAGACGACGGCCTGCGCCCGCCGGGCCCTCAGCGTCGCTCTCAACCGGCCCAGTCCCGACAAACCCAGCCGGGAAGCGGCCACCCCGCTCACCACCGGCACGCCCCGCGCCGCCAGCTCTTCGCCTATCCTGCCGGGACCCTTGAGGCACACGACTGAGGGCGTGAACCTCCGCCGGTCCATTCGCAGCGCGTACTCGCGCACCATCGTCTCGGTGCCGCCTACGGCCAGAGTCGAGGCCACGAACGTCACGCTCAGCGGTGCGGCCCCGGGCCTGGGGCCCGAGGAACCCCGCGTCTGTCTCACCAGCAGATTCCCCTGTACTCGCCGCTCGTCTCGGACCCGTCCTTCACTGCTCGCACCAGGTCTATTACGACCTGGTCCTTCCTCAAGCGCTTTCCTATTCCGCCGAAGCCGGAGCCCTTGTTGGCGATCACCACGACCTCGGCGAACTCCAGGACTTCGTCCAGGGACGGACACATTATCGACGGAAGATACGGGACCTCTTCCTGCAAGAACTGCCTGTTGGTTCCCAGCAGCCTCGCCAACTCTACGTTCTCGTCGTAGACCTTGAGCTGGTAACCCTTGCCCACCAGGTTTTCTATTACCTTCACTATGGGGCTCTCGCGCAGGTCGTCCGTGCCGGCCTTGAAGCTCACGCCCAGGATGCCTATCTTCTTCTTCCTGGTCTCCTCTATCATCTTCTGCGCGATCCTCATCTGACCCTCGTTGCTCTTCATTATTCCCTCTATGACGGGGGACTCCAGCTTGTACTCTTTCAGCCTGGCCATGATGGCCCGGACGTCCTTCGGCAGGCAGGAGCCGCCGAAGGCAAACCCCGGCTCCAGGTAGTGCTCCGATATGGACAACCTCCTGTCCATGCAGAAGATCCTCATTACCTCGTGGCCGTCCATTTCCTCTTTCTTGCAGAGGTTCCCGATTTCGTTGGCGAACGCGACCTTGAGCGCGTGGAAGGCGTTGTTCACGTACTTGACCATCTCGGAGACCCTGTGCGAAGTCCTCACGACCGGCGCGCTCAACGGGGCGAACACTTCCTCCGCCACGCGCAGCGTCTTCTCGTCCGACGTGCCCAGAAGGGTGAACGGCGGGTTGAAGAAGTCCGACACAGCGCTGCCCTCCCGCAGAAACTCCGGGTTGTAGCACACGCCGAAATCGACGCCGACTTTCTTCCCGGACGATTCCTCCAGAATGGGCACCAGTCGTCGCTCCACGGTGCCAGGCAGAACGGTGCTCCTCACCATGACGACGTGGAAATGCTGAACCGCGGCCAGCGCACTGCCTATGTCGCGGCAGACCCTTTCCAGGAAACTGAAGTCCACCGAGCCGTCCTCGTTGGAGGGCGTGCCCACGCACACGAGACTCACCCGGGTGGCTTTCACGGCTTTGTCGGCGGAAGAGGTGGCGTCCAGGCGCCCGGCGGCCTTCACGTCCCTTATCAGGTCCTCCAGGCCGGTCTCCACGATGGGGCTCGTCCCTTCCCTGAGACACCCCACCTTGTACTCGTTGACGTCCACTCCTATGACGGTGTGACCCAGCTTGGCGAGACAGGCGGATGTGACGGTGCCCACGTAGCCGAGTCCGAAGACTGATACCTCCATGCTGGAACTCCTCCGGTGAAACATCCGGCGTCGGGTGACGCTCGCCCTGACGGCCGTTCCGTCCGTCAGAAGGGCTCTATGTCGTACTGAGCGGTGTATTCGTCTCCCAGGATTTCCTTGCCGGCCGAGAAGGTCTCGTCCGCCTCGCTCACGCTCCCGATGCCCAGCACGGTGCAATGGACTCCCGCCGTCCTGTACGCGTAGGCGATGCCCTCGCGAGGAGGCACGGAGCCACCGGCCAGCACCTTCTTGCCTATGAAGCACACGTCCGTCAATTCCCTGCGCAGCTCCAGGCATTTCTCCACCGACGGCTGCATCATGAAGCCGCGCGGGTTGAACGGGGCCTCTATGACCGGGAAGCGGAGCCCCATGGCCTTGAGCTTTGCGCAGACCATCCCAAGATTGTGAGTTGTGAGCCCCGGCACCGCGCCCCGTTCCAGAACCTTGTCCTTGAACAACTGGAGCAGGCTCCTCTGGTCGGTCACGCAGGCCATGTCGGTCAGAGTGCCGTGGAGGAAGATGAAGTTGGGACTCGTCACCTTTATGACGTTGAGCTCCGTCTTGAGTATCGAGTCGATCATGGGGACGAGGTTCCCGGTCACTCCGGCGGAAATGAGGCTGGGCATGTTCTTGAGAAGCAGCTTGATCTTGGCCAGGTTCTTGTCCTGCGCCCCCTCGCCCGCCTGGCGCGACATCGCCCCGTAGATGTCCGGCAGGATGGACACGACCGTCATGGAGTCGCCCAGCCTCTCCCTGAGTCTGACGATCGCCTTTATCTCCGTGTCCTTGGCGTAGGAGTGGAAGCCCCTCACTCCCAGGTCCGCGGAACGCTCCATGACTCTGTACACGCTGTCGACGTCGGCGAACCGCCTCCTGAACTCCTTCCTCTCATCCGAACCCCTGTAAGAAACCGCGTGAAACGGATTGGACCCCAGCATTATCTTCGGCAACTTCATTCTGACTCCTCGATCACCGGTGAAATCACACTATTGTTGCGACCGGACTCTTCCAGCGCCTCGACCAGCCTGTCCACGAGATAGCCGTCGTACCAGCTCGGACTCGGCTTCTTGCCGTCGAGCACCGAGCTCGCGAACGCCTCCATCTCGTGCGACAGCCCCCTGTGTGTGAACCAGAATTCTGTGTGGTACGGGATTTCCGACGCGTATATGAGGGAATCACCGCAGGGCATTCCCCCGCATTCCTTCTCCAGGTACATCTCAATGCGGTCGGCGTTCACGGTCATCGTGCCCGACGTGCCCGTCAGGAAGAGCGCGAGCTCGTCCTTGTCCACGAACCCGTGATGGCTCCAGCCCAGGTCCGCCAACCCGTGGACTCCGTTCTCGAAACGGCAAACGGCGGATATGAGGTCGGACAGTGCGGAGCTGAAGACCCTGGTGGTCTGAGCGCTCATAGACGCCGGCCGGCCTCCGAACCAGAGCCACAGGTCGAGGCCGTGGACTCCGAGGGCGCCGTAAAACCCGAACCGTTCCTCCCGGTTCTTCCTGTCGGCTTTCTCCTCGGGTCTCGTGACCTCGCTCTTGTAGACTTTCAGCCCCGCGTACTTGAGCTCTCCCATCACGCCGGCCTCGACGAGCTCTTTGGCCTTCTTGAACGTCGGATGAAACCGCCAGTTGTAGCCCACCTGTGTCAGTGCCCCCTTCTTCACGGCGGCCCTGTGCATTTCCATGGCCTTCCTGGAATCCCCCGCCAGCGGCTTCTCGCAGAACACGTGCTTGCCCTGGCGCACGGCCTCCGTACCCAGCTCGTAGTGAGAAGCGTACGGAGTCGAAATGATCAGGGCGTCGAACTCCTCCGAGGACGCGGCCTTCGCGTAGCTCTTGTAGTGACTCACCCCCAGCTGCTTGCCGGCAAGCCTCGCGAACGTGCCCCTGGAATCTATCACGCTCACGAGCTCGTACTGGGAGAGACCCTTCGCGATGACCGCCCTCACCATGCCCATCTCTCCCATGCCCACGATCGCGACCCTCAGCTTTTTCTGCATGGACTCCTCCAACCTATCGCCCTACGTGTCGGCGAGGATTCTCACGAACTCGCCGTTCTTCTCCCACGTTATGCCCGGCATCGACGACACCACGCTGTCCGTGTCTCCGGAGCGAACACTGACCGTGCCCTCCCCTCTCGCCTCGTACCTGAGGGCGTTCCTTTCCAGGCGAGCCCTGACGAAGGGCATGCGCGCGGTGGCCTCCAGCAGCACTTCTCCGCGGCGCACCAGTCTTCCGACGTTTCGGCCGAACAGCTCCAGTCCGCCGTCTGGGAACTCCCTCACGCACGCGTAAGAGGCGTCGGACTGAAGCGACTCGTCTCCCGCCTCCCCCGTCCCGAGGTTGACCAGGGAGGTCTCTTCGAGGGCCTCGGTCCTGGTCTTGACGACGCTGAAAAGCCTTGCTTCCCGGCCCGCGGCCGGGAACGACACCTGTGGCCGTTTGTCGCGCCCGGTGCCGGCCACCACACAGGTCTCCAGCAGCACCGTGCCCTTGAACCTTCCCTTCACCGAAAGGCACGGAGAGGGCGCCTTCTCCCAGAACCTCGGAGAATTCCATCCTCGTATGGGCTCTGTCTGGCCCTCGACCAGCGAGGCGCCGCCCGCGCTCGCGGCCGAGGTGAAGAGCAACGACCCGGCGTCGTCCTCGCCCGCCCGGACCTCCACGCACCCCTCATCAGCCAGCAGGGTCGCCGGACCGCCCAGATGGAAGTTCTGCTCGTACTCGTGCCAGCCCTTCCCCGAAAGCAGGTCCACGACCACGAGCGTGGCCGGCTTGACGAACACCACCGCCCTACGGTGCCTCACCGGGTCCCTCAGGCCGAGGTACCCGTCGTGCGACGCACTCACAA
>JAFGJU010000157.1 GCA_016928935.1 Candidatus Eiseniibacteriota bacterium
AACGACCGAACCTTCTCGTCCTCAGCCGACCCCCGGAGGCCGTTCCACTTCCTGAGACACAGGTAGTTGCCCCTGCCCTTGAGCGCCGCCGCCGAGAAACCGCCCCGGAAGATTTTTTTCAGCACCGGCAGGTCTCTGTCCATGAGCTGTTCCTGCAGGTTCTTGGTGTTAGTGGAAACTAGGACGCGGCTGTCCGTGGCCAGCGACACGGCAACTGACGGCACGAGGTATCCTATCGACTTGCCCACGCCGGTCGCCGCCTCGATGACGAGGGAACCGCCGTCCGTCAGCGTCGACAGCACCTCTTCGGCGAACTGGACCTGCTGCGGCCTGGGCTCGAAGTCGCGTATCTCTCTGGAGAGCTTCCCTCCAGGGGCGAAGATGTCCCTGATGGCGGCCACGTCTGAACGCAAGGGGAGTTCCTTTCCTCGGAGGAGCATCGATCCGGCAGGACCGTTCAGCTCTTGGTTCTGAAGACCGGGGCGCTCTTCTTCATCGCACAGAACTCAGAGCACATCGTGCAGAACTCAGGGTCTCTCGGTGGGCTCGAAGCGCGAAAACTCTTTGCACGCTCGGGGTCCATGGCCAGACTGAGCTCCTTCTCCCAGGCCAGAGCGCATCTGGCCGTTGACATGTCCCTGTCCCAGTCAGCGGCGCCCGGCAGGCCCTTGGCAATGTCGGCGGCGTGTGCGGCTATCCTGGAGGCCATTACCCCTTCCCAGACGTCTTCCTCAGACGGCAGGCGCAGGTGCTCCGAGGCCGTCACGTAACACAGGAAGTCCGCTCCCTTGGCCGCGGCCAGAGCACCCCCTATCGCACCTACGATGTGGTCGTAGCCGGGCGCAACGTCGGTAACCAGCGGTCCCAGGACGTAGAAAGGCGCCCCGTCGCAAGTGCTCTTCTCGATCGTCACGTTGGCTTCGACAAGGTGCAGGGGCACATGACCCGGGCCTTCCACCATGGCCTGCACGCCGGCGGCCCTGGCTCTCCGAACCAGCTCGCCTATCACCAGGAGTTCTCCGAACTGCGCGGCGTCGTTGGCGTCCGCCAGGCACCCCGGCCTCATGCCGTCGCCCAGACTCAGGGTCAGGTCGTACTTCCTGGAAATGTCGAGGAGGTCGTCAAACCTCTCGTACAACGGGTTTTCCCTGCCGTTCGCGTGCATCCATTCCAGCAGTATTGCCCCACCCCTGCTCACCACGTCCGTGACTCTGGAGAGCTTCCTGGCCTGCTCCATCACGGAGAAGGTGACGCCGCAGTGCACCGTGACGAAATCCACACCGTCCCTGGCGTGAAGCTCCACGGCGCCCAGTATCTCGTCTCCCGACAAGTCCGAAGTGTGCCTGCCGGCCCTCATCGCGTCGGATGCGCACTCGTAGATTGGAACGCTGCCGAGCGGCACGTAGCATTCCCCGATTATGGCCCTGCGTATCCGTCGCAGGTCGCCTCCGGTGCTCAGGTCCATCACGGCGTCGGCGCCCGCCTCCATCGCCGCCTTCAGCTTTCGGAGCTCTTTGTTCTCGTCGCAATCGTCGGGCGAAGTGCCCAGGTTGGCGTTCACTTTGGTGCGCAGGCCCGCCCCAATGGCGCAGGGCTTTCTCACTTCCCTGCGGTTGTTCTTGGGTATCACTATCCGGCCCGCGCGAACCCCCTGCTGGATGGTTTCAACCGAGACCCTCTCGGTCCTGGAAATCATTTCCATTTCAGGGGTTATCTTGCCCTGCAGGGCCGCTTCGATCTGATTCATGTACACACGTCCTTTCTCTTCTACTCACCCGTCCCAACCGTATTCTTGTCGAGTCTCAATATAAGCCCTGGGAACGGCCAAGTCAAGGAGAGCGAGGGGCGCGGGCCGGTAGGCCGCGGCCACCCGGCTCGAGAGAAGACGTGCGGGGTCAGAACCTGGCCTCGAGTCCGACGTGCACCTTGCCGGAGCTCAAAGACTCACCGGCGGGAATGCCCAGGTCTATGCCTGCCAGGCCCAGAAGCGAAGGAACCCTGAGTCCTATGCCGTAGCCGTAGTGGAACCTCTCGGCCCTGGAGGCCGCCGGCGTGGAGGCGTATCCGCAGTCCAGAAACACAAAAGCCCTGCCGCCCTCGTCGCCCACCACCAGGCCGTATTCACACTGGAGCGAGCCCACTGTTTCAGCCTGGAACTGCCTCTCGGAGTATCCCCTGAGCGTGTTCTTCCCTCCCAGCGGAAACATCTCGTCGCTCGAAATGAGCTCCGTGCCCTCCAGGACCGCGCTCACGGAGGCGTCCAGGACGAGGAGCTGGCCCCGGCGGACTCTTCCCTGCACGAGCGCCTCGCCCCGCAGAGTGGAGAACGCCCGGCTCTCGTCCTCCCTGCACAAGGCCGTCCGGTCCAAACACACGAGCTTCCTGCGGCCCCTGCTGAATTCCAGCGACGTGAGCAGGGTTCCACGCGAAAGCCAGGAAGCCTCGCCCATGAACAGCTCGACGCCGGCCAGCCACGCCGTCCTGGTGGCGCGGGAGCGCCACTCTGCCGTGTTGAGCGTCTTCTCGAAGCTCGCGCCGACCTCTCCCGAGAGCCCGCGCCACACGGGGACCTTGGCGGAGATGGTGAAAGAGGTCTTGGCGAAGAAAGTGTCCCTGGCCGTGTGGTCGAACGACACGGTGGAAGAAAACGGAAGGCCGCTCACCCACGGCTCCGTGTAGAGGAAGCGCAGAGACGAAGTCTTGTTGCCCGAGGCCTCCCAGCCGGCGCTGGCGCTCCTCCCGCTCCGCGCCAGGTTCAGCACGGACAGCGACAGCGCGCCGGTCACCTCGCTCGTGCGCCCCCTGAAGCCCATCGCTCCGGCGAAGGAAGTCGTCTTCTTGTCCTTGACCGGGATGGAGATGGTCACGCAGTCGTCCCCGGAGCGAGTGACCGACGGCTCCCCCACTTCCTGGAATAGGCCGCTCCTCCTGAGCGCCGTGACGCCGTGCCGCAGTTTACTCATATTGTAGAGGTCTCCGCGCCTCACGCCTAGGGCTCGCTCGAGCGGCCCCGGCTTGAGGTCGTTCGACCCCGCCAGCCTCACCTCGCTCACCCTGGCCACGGGCCCTTCGTCGATCAGAAACGCGAACGACACTGCGCTTCCGTCCAGCCGGAACTCCGCCGCCCGGACTTGAGCGAACGGAAGGCCGGCGTCCGCCAGAAAGCTCACGACGTTGTCACGAGCCCTCTGTATGACGCCGTCAGCCAGCCGGGTGCCCTTCACGATCCCGGCGGCGTCAGAAAGCCTGTCCGAGGGGACGGTCCTGTTTCCCACAAACCTGACTTCACCCGCCACAGCCGGTCTGCCCTCGCTCACGTGGACCACGGCGGTCCTGCCCTCGGGTCCCCCCGCGAGGACGACGCTGTCCACGGTCGCGCCGAGGTACCCGCGTCGGCCGTACGATTCCAGCACAACACTCCTCACGGCGGCCTCGGTGCTGTCGTCCCACGCCCGCACCGGAACGCTCACCGTGGCCGTCCGCGCATCCCCCACGGCCGGAGGCAAGCCCTCCGCACCGCACACCAGCGGCGCGGCCGATGTCACGGCGGCGACCGCCCCCGCCAGACACATCAGGAACGCGGGGTGGGCCTTCACCGGGCCGGGGAGCCGCGCCGGCCAGCCGGCCGCGACGGTCTTCTTCCTCTCGCGTCTCATCAGAAATGCGCCCTCATCTCGAGTCTCCCGTCCGTCACGAAGGCTCCCGTGCTCCGCCTCGAGCTCACACTTGTGGAAAACGTGAGGTGCTCGCCGGCCCTGTGGTCGAGCGAGAACAGAAACTCCGTCCGGTACGGCTCCACGAGCGCCGCCGAAGTCGCGGTGCCCAGCACGGCCGTGTCCCCGTCGTAAGACGAGATTGTGCAAACCAGCCGGGCCCTGGTGGAGGTCCTGACCCCGTACGTGGCCGAGGGAGAGGCTTTGTACACCCTGAGCCCGCCGCCCGTGTCGTCGTCCCTGAGCCTGGACAGCGAGCCGTAAAGCTCCAGCTCGACGTTCCTCACCGGCAGGAACTTCAAGTCGACCGTGCTCTCCGTGCCGCTCTGTCTGCCGCGGGCGGCCGCGCCCTGTAAAACCGCCACTCTCCGGGTCTTCGTCCTCCACGCTTGTTCCATCTCCAGGGTGAGGTTACGGGCGGGCTCGCTCCTCAACCGCACGGCGTTACGTCTCTCCTCGCTCTTGTCGCGCACGTTCTCGTACTGGTTGTTCAAGAGACTCGACGCCTCAAACAGGTACCTCAGGGCCACGCTTCGGGCAGGCGCGGACGCCTCCAGCTCCTGCCTGATGAGGGAGCTTGCTCTGAGCGCCGACCCTCGTTCGGTGTACAGGGGGCGAGCCAGCATGCCGAACACGCCCTCCGTGTTGCCCAGGACCCCCGACGAACGGAAGAGGCTCGAAGAAGTCAGAGTCTCCAGGATTTGCGACAGGGCGCCCTGCCCCGGCCGGGCCGCCGACTCTGCCGCCCGGGTCGTGCCTTGAGGAGTCTCGCCTCCGGCCGACTCCCCGGGCCGGGTCGCTCTCTTCGCCCACAGTCCCTTGAAAGGTCTCAGAGTGAGCGTCGCGCTGGTGGCGGCGTCCGAGCTCAGGACGGAGGCGTCCAGTTTGGTGATGCTGACCTCGTAGTCACCCCTTCCCCTGTACGTGCCGGTGCTGTCGTAATGGCCCTGGTTCTGGCCCACGTACACTATGGCCTTCGAGCTCTGATCCGCGTCCAGGCTCGTCACGTTGTGATTGAGCTCGTAGCTCACCCGGCCTGACCGGGTCGTCTGAGAGAGTGACAGCCTGCCCAGCTCCGTGGTCCGGTCGCCCGCCCCAAGGTAAGCGTGCAGGTCTCTCAGGGAATACTCGCACGCGGCGCTCACGGACCTCCACCCGGCGAGCTGAACTCCCAGAGTGTGGGTGACGGCGTCGGAGCTTCTGGTCCTCCGGTCGGGCGACCCGGAGTACTCGACTCTGTAGGCCTCCTTTATCCTGACCGACAGCGGCCCCCTCCATGCACTGGAGAGCCCCGCGCCGGCCTCGCGCACGACGAGGCCGGAACCGCCTTCCTGCTCCTTCACCTCCGAGTAGTAGCTGGCGGACGGCACCACTGCCAGGCCGTTCAGACTGGACGTGACGGACCCGACCGTCCTGGAAGAGCCGACGCTCGTCGACGAGCCCGCACCTGACCCGCCGTCGCTCGAGGCTCGCTCCAGTCTTGCCGACAACGACAGCGGCCCTGCCAGGTCCGAGCCGTAGGCGAACCGGCTGGCGGAAAGGCCCGAAGAAGACGCCAGCCTGCCGTGGGCGAACGAGAACGACAACGCCTCGACCGGGCTGTACGCGGTCTCCAACTCCAGCCTCCGCTGGCCGCGGCCGGCGATTGCGCTGTCCTGAGCGGCCCAGGTCTCGGCGTCGAAGGCGGCGTCCAGGTTTCCGAACGTCCGGAAATTGTCGTCCGCACTCCTCATTCTGCCGGCGAAGCTGACTCGTCCGAGCGAGAGCCCGGCCAGGGAAAGCTGCACCGGGGCCGCCTTCACGCTGACGGACCCGGCGGTGCCGCGGTTGTCGCCGTCGTCTTTCGCCGACAGAGTGTTCAGGTCCGCCTGGCTCAACGCCAGCTCACCTGCCACCTCCACTCCCCTCACGGAGAAGGTCGTGGTCACGTCTCCCACGCGAGTGGCGGCCGGGGCGGTCAGCGCCCGGGCCGGAACGTATTCGGCCTGATTAGGCCCCACGTACACGTAGAAGGCCCTGCCCCCGGCGTCCGCCGAGGCCACGTAGCTTCCCCTGCCCTCGCCGACCCTCACGAATCCGACGTCGTAGGCCCCGGTGCCGTCGGACGCATACTCGTACACGCCCACACCCAGGGAGTCCACCGACACTAGGTTGTAGTCGCCGTTGCCGGGCCCCACGTACCTGGCCCCCTCGGTCGTGCCTCCGCTGGACGCGTCCCCCAGCTCTCGCAGAACGGTCTTGTCCTCGTCGCTCATGCTGCCATCGGCCGGTGACGAGTCGTCCGACTCAGACACTGCCAGCACCTGCAGCGTCGCCAGCCCGCCGGCGAAGCTCCTGCCGGCCTTCAGGGCGTAGAAGCCCTTCTGGTAGTCCCCGTATCTGTACTCGTACTCGACTCGCACACGGCTCTCGGCGCGCATGGGGTGCGCGTTCGTGAAGTAGAGTCTCCCGGTGCCGTAGTCCATCCAGTAGTCGGCGCCTTCTCCCCTCCTCAGCTTGACGCCGTCCAACCACACCCTCTCCGTGCCGGCCATGACGACGCAGGCCGCACCCGAGTCCGTGAGAAGCTGATAAGGCCCCTGCTTCCCCTCCGTGCCCGTGAACTCCCGGGAGCTCCACTTGCCCTCGAGCGTGCTGCCTGCGGCCGTGACCTCGGCTCCGGCCACGCTGCCGGTGACCCTGGCGCCCTCCAGCTTCCTGGTCACGTTCACCAGGGAAGCGCCGTCAAGCGCGAGCTCGCAGTCGCCGAACGAGGCAGAGAAGGACCTCGAGCGCATCTCCACTCGGATCTCATCCAGCTCCCGGACCGACTCGGTCCTGCCTTCGGGCTGGATGGGCAGGTCCCTGTCCGTCAGAACCGCGTTCAGCTCAAGCCCCTTCGTGATCTCTCCGGTCACGTTCATGTCGAGAGACTGCTTGAGGCTGGCCTCCCGGTTGGAGCCGAGCTCGACCGAGAACGTCTTTGTGCCTCTCAGCCTGAGGCCGCGGCCCACTGCCGGCGCCGGCGATGCCGCGGCGGGTCGAGCAGCGGCGGACGCGTTGGCCGCCGGCCGTGCGGAGCCGCCTTCGTTCCCGGGCGACCGCGCGTCCGGCGCGCCGGCCGTGGGCAGGAGCGAGCGCGCGTAGAAGGGAAGGTACCTGTACTTCACCTCGGCTTGTTCTCCGGCCTTGACCGGCGCCTTCAGGCACACAAGGCCGTTCTCGCAGTCCAAAAAGTATTCGGTCCTTGCCAGGACCCTCCCACCCACGCCGACGCTCTCGCTTCCCACGAACACGTTCCCGTCCGGCAGACTGAGCGTGTCCTCATCGTGCTGAAAGAGGTAGTAGGCGACTCTGCTCGAGGCGTCCGTGGACAACACCCGGACGAGCGCCGGAACCCCAGCGGCGCTGTCGCAATCGGCCGGCATTCGCGCTGCAGCCACCTCGCCTCGCTCAGCCTCCACGGCTCCCGCCGGGTCGCTCACCCCTGCCGGCCACGCCGAGGGGTCTCCGGCCACAGCAGTAGCCGTCGTCACGGCCAACGCGACGCTCACCACCGCCGCCACCACCGCACACCCCGGCTTCAGGCGCGGAGCCGCCTCAACGCGCGTCCGGCGCCGGGCCCGAGCCGCTCGTTTGGAAGACATGAACCTCATCGCTCCCGCCATCCAGAACGTAGACTAGTCCGTTCTGCGACACCGCGACTGAGCACGGGCGCACGAGACGCTCGCCGTTCACGGCGTGGACCTCGCACCTCGCGCTTCCGTCTTGTCCCAACACCATCACTCTACCCGACCCCGGGTCGGCCACATAAAGCAACCCGTCGGGCCCTGCTGCCACGTCAGAGGGTTCGCACTCCGGTTCTCCGGCGCAGACCGGAATCCATTCGAGGAAGTTGCCAGTGGAGCTGAGCACCTGGAGCCGGCCGTTTCCCGTGTCGCACACAAAGAGATCGCCGCGAGCGTCCGGCGCCATGCCGCCGGGCTGTCTGAAACGGCCCTCGCCCGCGCCGAACCCGCCCACCACTGTGATAGGGTCCCAGAACCTGGAAAACACGACCAGTGCGTCCGCGTCTGCGTCACTCACGAACACGTAGCCGGTCTGTGAGAAAGCTATGTTCCTGGGCTTGAAGGAGGCGAAGCGGTCCGAAAGACCCTCACTGCTGACGCAGACGGACAGGAAGCGACCGTCGCCGTCAAACTCCAGGATCCGCTCGTTGACAGAATCCACGACGTATATGCTGAGGCCGTTCGCCGCGCAGTCAGTCGGCCGGTCCAGACTGGCTTCGGACGAGCCGGGCGCCCCGAACTCCATCATGAAACGACCCGAAGCGTCCAGCTTCTGGATCCTGTTGTTGCCCGTGTCGGCCACGAGCAGGCTCTGAAATGGGTCAATCCTTACCGAGGAGGGAGACCTGAATTGGCCGGGCATTGTGCCGCTCGAGCCGAACGAATACAGGTACCTGAGCTCCGACGTGCAGGCGGCCGTGGACGCGTCCCCGGCGGCCTGCTCGCCGACAGTCCCCGCGCACGACGACAGAAGGAGGAGCCAGAAAGCGAGCAGACAGCCGAACGCCGGCAGCACTGCTCCGCCATCCGTGAACACGAGCCGACTGCGCTCGTCTGTGAACTCGGGCTCCTTGAGCTGCGTCATGGCGTTTCTGGTTTGCCGGCGGGAAGAGAGTGCGAAGGCGGAGGCGCCGAAACTCTCAGAAGTCCCTGGTGAGACAGAGCATCATTCCGGGGACCGAACCGGGCGAGCCGGGGTTCGGCCTCATTTCAAGCCTGAACCCGGAGGATTGACGGCGCTCGTCGGACCTCTGGGCGACCGAGCGAGTCGCGTCCATTGCGGCTATCACTCTATTGGCCACGGCCAGCCCAAGCATGTACGTGGCTTTATCGAACGAGAAGAGACTCTTCCTCCTCAGACTCCTGTAATGCGCCTGGTCTTCCTCGGATTGCCATTCCCACGCGTCTTCTCCAACGTAGCCGTTTTCCTGAAGATATCTCTCTTGCGCCTCTCTGTCGTACGGGTAAAGCGCCCTGGCTTCCCTCCGGACGTCCTCGTTGTAGCTGGACGGGCCAGGGTCGCTGCGCATGTACTGGCCCATGGCCCTGTAAAACTCCTCCGGCTTGTCTTCCGCGTCCACTCCGGCCGCCAACTCGGCGTATTCGATGTAGCTGTCTTTTCTGAGATGGCCCTGCACCTGGAACACGACGAAGCTCGTCCAGATGGCGGCCTCGGCGACGAAGAATATCTTGGCCCGGGTCGTCTTGCCGACGTAATACTGACCCGCCCCCGGGAGTGCCGTGGACAGGAGCAACGCCTTCGACTTGGAGAGTCCCCCGTCGTTCGCTTCGTCCGCCTGTGACCCGGAGCCTTCAGTCCCGCCCAGCGCCGCGGCCGGGTCAGAGAAAGCAAGCGTCAGGTCCGGCGACGGCGCGATGGCCCGGGCCGAAGCAGCCGGTGCATTACCGGCCGCCGTGACGGCGGCCAGAACGGCCAGGCCGACGAACAAGCGGCGAGACAGAGCTTTCAACGTGGTCCCCTCGCTCTCCTTCAACGGAGACGGCTCGAACAGAGATTCTCCCGTCGGACCGGGGGTGAACGCCAGGTTCAGAACTTGCGCGAAGCGACAAGCATGACGCCTCCGGAGTGGAGGCCGCCCTTGAGCTTGAGGTTCAGGTTGACGCCGTGCCCGAGACTGACGTTGTGACTGCGCGCGAGTCTCAGTGCGTCCACGGCGCTGACCACGTGGTTTACCACCGCCGCCATGATGGCGTAGTCCGAATTCTTGAGCAGCCGGTTGGCGTCGTCTCTCATGTCCAGGTAATCGCCCAGGGTCCCGGGGTCCCAGCCTATGGTGTAGTAAGCGTACTTGCCTATGTCCTCGTAGTAGTGACCCTTATCGTGCTCACGGAAGTACACGATCCTGTTGTGATACTCCTCGTTGTAGGTGATAGTCAATCCGTCCGGGTCTACCCCGACCGAATCCCCCAGCTCCGGCTCAGTCCAGTGCGCGTCGGCGAAGTTCATGTACTCGTCTTCTTTCTGGGTGCCGCTTTCGTGGAAGAAATAGCTGGTGGCCCACGCCACGGCCTCTACTCCCAGGTAGACGTAACCCCTCTTCGCACCGACGTAGAGCTGGCCGGTTCCGGGGGCGAGGGCGGAAAAGATGAAGGCCTTGCCGGGCGACTTGTAAACGTCGCGCG
>JAFGJU010000027.1 GCA_016928935.1 Candidatus Eiseniibacteriota bacterium
GAACGGGTGAGGGGCCGCAGTCAAGGCCCAGGCCCGGAACGGAGAAGACAGGATTCGGCATGAGAAGGGCGCTGCTCGTGACGCACGGAAACCTCGGGGCCGAGCTCTTGAGCACGGCGGAGCTGATAGTCGGGCCCCAGGGAGGGGTGGGCGTGCTGTCCAACAAGGAGCTCTCCTCCGAGAGTCTCTGCGAGGCCATACAGACCGAGCTTGCTGCGTACGGCAGCGACGAAACCATCATATTCTTGGACGTGGCCGGAGGGAGCTGTCTCTGCGCCTGCAGGACGGCTGATTGGGAGGCGAAGAGGGTGAGGGTGATCTCCGGCGTCAACCTGCCGATGGTGCTGGAGTATTTCCACTACAGGGACAAGATGCCGTTCGACGAGCTGGTGGAGAGGGTGGTGGCGAAGGGCAGGGTAGGAATCCAGACCATGTAGTCCGCCGGTCGGTTCGGCCGCCGGGCCTTGCATCCGGGAACCACATGAGATTGGTGCTCACTCGAATAGACGACAGATTGCTTCACGCCCAGGTGGCCCTGGGTTGGGTGGGGGCGCTGTCTCCCGACGTGGTCGTCGTGGCGGACGACAAGCTGGCCGAGAACCGACGCCTCCTCCCGCTCATGCGCATGAGCCTTCCCTCCGAGGTGGAGCTGGTGGTGGCGGGTGTTGAGGAATCGGCCGGGTTGCTCAGGCAGGCCGACTCCGACACGAGGAAGTGCATACTTGTCGTGAGGACGCCGGCGGAGGCGGTCCGCATCCTGGAAGCGGGGGTGCGAGTGCGGGCGGTCAACGTGGGCGGCATGCACTTTGCCCAGGGAAAGGTGAGGCTCCTGCCGTACGTGTACGTCGACCGGCAGGACGTGCAGGCTCTGGAGCACCTGTCGTCTCGGGACGTTGAGCTGACGGCGCAGGACGTGCCCGGGAACCCGTCCTACGACTTGAAGAAGCTCCTGGAGGATGCCGGGCTCGGCGGGCCTGGGTTTCTCACAGAGGAGCCCGGGCGGTCAAGAGATTGACGAGGACGCCGCGGGGCGCGCTCACGCTGGAAAGGGGTAAGGTCGACACTTGAGCAAGATAGACTTCGTGTTCTGTGTTCACAACCACCAACCGGTCGGGAACTTCGGGTTCGTGCTGGAGGAGGCCTACACGAAGGCCTACTTTCCGTTTCTGCAAGTCCTGTCCGAGCATCCCACGGTGAAGGCCGTGCTGCACAACAGCGGGGCGCTGCTGGAGTGGGTCAAGAGCCACCGGCCCGAGTACTTCGAGCTGGTGCGCCGGCTGACGTCGCGCGGGCAGCTCGAGCTTCTGACGGGCGGGTTTTACGAGCCCGTGATGCCCTCGGTGCCCGACGCGGACAAGATAGGCCAGACCAGGAAACTGACCGAGTACGTCGAGCAGAACCTCGGCTTCGCGCCCAGGGGCCTCTGGCTTGCGGAGAGGGTCTGGGAGCCCTCTTTGCCCGGCGCCCTGGCGGCTGCCGGAGTCGAGTACACCGTGGTGGACGACTCCCATTTCAAGAGCGCCGGGCTCGCAGACCGCGACCTGCTGGGTTACTACTTGACGGAGGACCAGGGCGCCGTGGTCAGAGTGTTCTCGGGCAGCAAGCGGCTCCGGTACCTCATACCTTACGCAGAGCCGGAGGAGACACTGGCGTATTTCCGAGAGAACTGCTCCGAGGAGGGTGGGAGGTTGCTCGTCTTCGCCGACGACGGTGAAAAGTTCGGAGTGTGGCCGGGCACTCACTCGCTCTGCTACGAGAGAAAGTGGCTGGAGAGGTTCATGGTCGCTCTGGAGCAGAACAGCCAGTGGGTGCGCACTGTCACGTTTTCGGAATACATGTCGGAGCACAGACCTCTGGGGTGGGTCTTCCTGCCCACGGCCTCGTACGCAGAGATGATGGAATGGAGTCTTCCGGTGGAGGCACAGCTCAAGTACGGCGCTTTCCTGGCGAGACTCAAGGAGCGCGGCGAAGCAGGCGAATACGAGAGCTTCGTCAAGGGCGGTTTCTGGAGGAACTTTTTCAGCCGCTATCCCGAGAGCAACTGGATGCACAAGCGGATGCTGTTCGGCAGGCGTGTCGTCGCGTCAGCCGGGGGCAGAGCCATAACGCCCGAGCTCAGGGCCTCGGCGATGAACGAGGTCTGGAGAGCCCAGTGCAACTGCGCCTACTGGCATGGCGTCTTCGGCGGCCTGTACCTCCCCCACCTGAGGGAGGCCATATACCGCCACCTTATTCGAGCAGAGAACATGCTCCTGGACGCGGAGCGAGACGTGACAAGTCTGGCCGGCCTGGCGGGTCCGGACTCACCCGTGCTGAGGACGGACGTGGACGGAGACGGCGACACGGAGGTGGTCCTTTCCAACAGGGAGTCCGCTTTCTACGTCTCGCCTGCCGGGGGTGGGGTCCTCGTCGAGGCGGACCACAGGGGCAGGGAGCTTAACCTCCTCAACAACCTGGCCCGACGCAGAGAGGCCTACCACAGCCGCGTGGAGCCGGCGGAACGCCAGGAAGAGGACGGGAAGGTGGCAAGCATCCACGATTCGATGAGCGCCAAAGAGGCGCATCTCGACAGGTTCCTCAAGTACGACCGACTCCCTCGCGCCTGCCTCTTGGACCACTTTCTGTCACCGGGAGTGACTCTGGACGAGGTCGTTTCTGATTCGTTCGAGGAGCTGGGCAATCTTACCCGAGCCGCGTACTCCGAGCGGCCTGCCGGCCGGAAGGGTGAAATTCTCATGTTCGCCTCCGGCGCCGTGCGCTGCGGAGGGACAAGGGCCTGCCTCAGCGTGGAGAAGGCGCTTTCCGTTCCCCAGCGCGGAGCGGCGCTGACGGTCGAATACAGGTTGAGGTTCGAGGAAGCGCTACAGTCGGAAGTGCTCTTTGCCGTCGAGTTCAACCTGCATTTCTCCTCTCCCGCGGGAGCCGGCGCCTTGGTCGAAAATCGGTCTTCCGTCCGGTCCGAGCTGCCGCTGGACAGGCCCGCTGAACTGGTCGGGCCTCGGAGTCTCAGAGTGACGGACGGCAACTTCCGTCTCACTGCTTCGCTGTTCGTGGAAGACGCGACGCGATTGTGGCATTTTCCGGTGGAGACTGTGTCGTTGTCCGAGGGCGGATTGGAACGGGTGTACCAGGCGACATGCCTGATGCCTGCGTGGTCGTTGGAGCCCGGCCTGCGGGAGAAGACGGTTCGGATAGGCCTGTCACTGGATGAAGACCGGCCCGAACGCGTCTCCGGGACCGACTCCGGCGAAGTCAAAGCCAGGATTTCCAGGTGAAAGAAGTTCTTCTTGTCTGTCTGGCGGGCGGAGTCTGCGCGTTGGACACGACTGCGGCCTGGCAGGTCATGCTCAGCCAGCCGCTCGTCAGCGCCTCGATCGCGGGTCTTCTCACCGGCGCTCCAGCGACCGGAGCCGCCGTGGGCGTCCTGCTCCAGATGCTGTGGTCGGGCTCCATTCCCGTGGGCGCGCGGCCCATGCCCGACGCTCCGGTCGCCTCCGTGAGCGGAGTCTGGTTCGCGTCGGCCCTGCTCGATTGTCGTCCGGACTTCCCCGTTCCGCTGGCTCAGATTGCAGGCGTGGCGGCGGCGTTGGGGGTGGCTCTCGTCGGAAGGGAAACCATAATGCTGGAAAGAGAGCTCAACCGGAGGCTCTTCGCCCGTTTTCTGACCCGCCTCAAGACGGGCCGGGTGGGGGACCCCGGCGGCGTGCAGCTCGCGGGCGCGGCCCTGGCCTTTTCGCGGGGCTTCGCGCTCTGTTTAGTCGCAATCGGCTTACTGACGGCTCTGACAGGGCCTGCGTGCAGGCTCGCGCCGCCCGCGGCCTGCACGGGAGCTCACGCCACTGTTCTCGTGGGAGCCCTGGGAGTGGGCGTGCTTTTCAACACGTTTGTGCGCAGGTCGAGGACTCGACTGGCGGCTTTTGCCGGCGGCCTCGTGTTCGCGTTCCTGCTCCGTGATGTTCTGGGTTGAGGATTGACCCGATGAGCGAGAAGAGGATAGGAAGGGCCGCGGTGCTGGGGCTGTTGGCGCGCTCGTTTTACCTCCAGGCGGCCTGGAACTATGAGACGCTGCAGGCGCCGGGGTTTGCGCACGCGCTTTTCCCCGTGGGCAGGAAGCTCTCGCCGGACCGCGAACGATTCGAGCAATTCGCGGAGCGTCACACGGCATTGTTCAACTCAAACCCCGTCATGGCCTCCTACGTCATCGGGACAGCGGCCAAGATGGAGGAGGAAGTGGCGGCCGGACGCTCTGCGGGCGAAGACGTCACCGTCATGAAGAATGCCCTGGCGATCCCGCTGGCGGCTGCCGGAGACAGGTTCTTCTGGGCCACGCTGAGGCCTCTCGCAGGGCTGCTCGGCGTGCTGGTGGCCGGTGCGGGGGGAGTGTTGGGTGCGCTGGTGCTGCTCGCGCTGTATAACGTGTATCACCTCTACTACCGGGTCCGCGGCGTGGTCAGGGGCTACACTCTCGGGCCGGAAATAGTGAACGAGGTCATGCGCCTCAACCTGGTGGGCCTGAGCGCCCAGCTGGGCACGCTGGGGGCGTTTTTCTTGGGGGTGTTGTTTGTGGCGGCCGGCCTGGCTTGGTCGGAGGGCAGGGTGGGCCCTGCCTTCTTCGCGTTTGCCGGCATGGCGCTGGTGGTCGGCCTGCTGCCCGACGCATTCCAGAAGAGAATCACAGAGGTGGCCCTTTGCGCGACTGTGGCGGCCTGCTTTTTGACAGCCCTGGGCGTTCTGAGTTAATATGCTCTGTTTGCATTCCGGGCTACACGGGAACCCCGGGGGAACGGAGCCGCCCCGGGCACCCGGACTCGGCCGGCCGGAGCCGGGCTCGGACGGGATTGGGACACGCGCAAACCAAGAGAAGATGGTTCAGAGGGTAGTCAAGGTCGTCAACGACCCGGGTATCCACTTGAGGTCCGCTTCCACGTTCGTGAAGACTGCGGGCCGCTTCAAGTCGGACGTGTGGGTCATGAAGGACGGGATAGAGGTTAACGGAAAGAGCATCCTGGGCGTCATATCGCTCGTCGCGGAATACGGCTCTTCCATAACGATCAGGGCCAAGGGGTCGGATGAGGCCGAGGCCGTCGCCGCCCTGGCGGACCTGGTCGAGAACAGGTTCTACGAGTAGACACGGCAACTGCGAGTAGGCACAGCGGGTTTTCTCAACTATGGCAACTTTGGGACCCAGAGTGTTGCGCGGCGTCGCGGCGTCTCCAGGCATCGCGGTCGGTAAGGTTTACATCCTGGAGCTGGAAGAGCTGCACGTTAAGGAGAGGACTCTTTCTCCCGGTGAGATAGAGCCCGAGCTGGCAAGGTTTAAGGCCGCCCTTGCGGCTACCCGGGAGGATATACAGCAGGTAAAGGACACCATCAGGCAGGAGCTGGGCGCCGAGCAGGCCAAGGTGTTCGACGCGCATTTGCAGATACTGGACGACGTCGTGGCGGTCGAGGAGACCGTGCGCGTCATTCGGGAGGAGTCCAAGAACGCTGAGTTCGCTTACAGGCGCACTCTGTCCAGGATCGCAGAGGAGTTCGACGCGCTGGAAGAGGAGCACTTCAGGAGCACGGCTGCCGACGTGCGCGACGTGAAGCGGCGGGTGATAAGACACCTGCTGGGCAAGCCGCGCAGGAGTCTCGGAGACATCACCGGCCAGGTCGTGCTGGTGGCCCACGACCTGACGCCCAGCGAGGCCGCGTTCCTCAATCCTGACACCATTCTGGGCATCGCGACTGACTCGGGAGGCCGGACCTCGCACTCGGCAATCATGGCCCGCGCCCGCGGCATCCCCGCAGTGGTGGGCCTGAGGAACGCCACGCTGCACGTGAACCAGGGCGATACGCTTGCGGTGGACGGAAACCGCGGAATGGTGGAGGTTCACCCCGACGAGAAGGCCGTCAAGGACTACGCGAAGAGGCGCAGGAAATTCCTGAGACTGGAGGGGGCTCTCCTCCACATACGCGAACTGCCGGCAGTGACCCCCGACGGCAGGCAGATCGAGCTGTCGGCGAACATCGAGATGCCCGAGGAAGCGGAGCACGCCCTGGAGAGAGGGGCCAGAGGAATCGGCCTTTTCAGGACGGAGTTCTTCTACATGCGAAGCGCTCGGCTTCCGTCGGAGGAAGAGCAATACGAAGCATACCGGAAGGTGGCGGAGCTCATGCACCCGTACCCCGTCATCATCCGCACGGTAGACGTGGGAGGCGACAAGTTTGCGTCGTATCTCGGAACCGAACGGGAGAACAACCCTTTCCTTGGCTGGCGCGGCATCCGTTTTTCCCTGGAGCGCAGAGAGATATTCAAGATCCAGCTCAGGGCCATCTTCCGGGCGGCCGTGACCGGAAACGTGAAGCTGATGTTTCCGATGGTCTCCAGTCTGGACGAGCTCAGGCAAGCCAACGGCGTCTGCGCGGAGGTGAGGGAAGAGCTCAGGGCCAGGCGAGTGCCGTTCGGGGAGAACTTCGAGGTGGGGATAATGGCGGAGACTCCCGCAGCGGTGTTCATAGCCGACTCGCTGGCCAGGGAGGCCGACTTCTTCAGCATAGGCACTAACGACCTGATTCAGTACACTCTCGCGGTGGACAGGGGCAACGAGAAGATAGCGCACCTGTATGAGCCCATGCACCCGGCCATCCTGAGGTCCATACGCACGCTCGTCGAAATGGGTCACAAGCACGACATCTGGGTGGGGGTCTGCGGAGAGATGTGCGGCGACCCCGCCGGGGCCGTGATTCTACTCGGGTTGGGACTGGACGAGTTCAGCACGAGCCCGTACCTGCTCCCGGAGATAAAGACGATTGTGCGTTCGGTGACCTACTCCGAGGCCAAAGAACTCGCCGAGACGGCGCTCTGTCTTTCCACGGCAGCCGACGTGAGAGACTTCGTGGAAGGGAAGATCGCCAGCCGGTTCCCGCAGATTGCTCTTCCCTGACGACACGGTCCGTCATTCACCCGTTCCAGGAGAAGTCGCCATGATTCTGGACTCGCTTTCGGAAATGCGAAGCCTCGACCCTTCCGACATGCTGGGCGCGGCGAAGGCGATGCCGGAGCACATCGAGAAGGCTCTGGTGGTGAGCTCGAGTGTTCCCGTCGGCGCGCCGAAGTCGGGACATCGCAACGTGGTCGTCGGCGGCCTGGGGGGTTCGGCCATAGCCGGCGACATACTGCGCACGCTGATGGAGGAAAGGGCTGCGGTGCCGTGCTCGGTGGTCAGGGAGTACGTTTCGCCGAAGTTCGCGGGGCCCGAGACCCTGTTTTTCTGTTCCAGCTACTCCGGCAACACGGAGGAAACGCTTTCTCTTTACGAGCAGGCCAAACGGCAGCGCGCCGGCCTGGTTTGCCTGGGGTCCGGGGGCGAGCTGGAGAAGCGGGCTCTCCTGGACGGAGTGCCGTTCCTCAAGATGGAGGAGGGCCTGGCGCCCAGGGCCGCCCTGGGGTACTCGTTGTTCATGATTCTCGACGTGCTGAGGCGCCTGTCGGTGCTTCCCGCCGAGCCCGGAGAAGTCGAGCAAACGGTGGCGCTGTTGCGCAGGAAGGCACTGGTCTACGCCGAAGACGTGCCGTCCCGAGAGAATCCGGCAAAACAGCTGGCCTTGTCGCTCCACGGCAAGCAGATCCTCACCTACGGCACGCGGCTTACTCAATGCGCGGCTCTCCGGTGGAAGTGTCAGTTCAACGAAAACAGCAAGGTCCCGGCCTTCACGAACGCGTTCCCCGAGTTGAACCACAACGAAATCGTGGGATGGCGCAAGAAGGACCCTTCGGGGGCCCCGTTCATGGCGGCCGTGCTCAGGGACGGCTCGGAGCACTCCAGGGTGGCCAGGAGGATCTCCGTGACGCTTGAGCTCATGAGGGCCGACGGAGTGGCCGCGGTGGAGGCCTGGAGCGAGGGTGAAAGCCTCGTTACTAGAATATTCTCATTGATTTACGTCGGGGATTTCGCTAGCATCTACCTGGCCTTTCTGAACGGAGAAGACCCGACTCCAGTCCAAAGAATTCAGGAACTCAAGAGGAGGTTGTCGGAGGAGCAAGGCTCATGAGAACGAAAGCGATAATCCCTGTTGCCGGGGTGGGAACCCGTCTGCGGCCTCACACTCACACGGTCCCGAAGGCGCTGATGATAGTGGCCGGAAAGCCCATCCTGGCGCACATCCTGGACCAGCTGCCGGGGCTCGGCATAAGAGATGTGGTGATGGTGGTCGGCTACATGGGCGACAGGATCAGGGATTACGTCAAGAAGAACTACGAGCTTTCGGTCACTTACGTGGAGCAGCGCGACAGGAAGGGTCTGGGTCACGCCGTTCACATGACTGAGGCACACGTGAAGGGCGCACCGGTGCTGATAGTGTTGGGTGACACGATATTCGAAGCCGACCTCTCCAAGGTGGTCTCGGGCGGCCGGAACTACATCGGAGTCAAGGAAGTCAGTGACCCGTCCAACTTCGGAGTCGTCCAGGTCACGAACGGCCTGGTGAAGAGGCTGGTGGAGAAGCCTGAGGTCCCGCCCAGCAACCTGGCCATAGTCGGCGTCTACTACATCGCCGACACACGCCTTCTGTTTGACAGCATCAACCGGATCATGCACAAGAAGATAAGGACGAAGGGCGAATACCAGCTCACCGACGCCCTCCAGCTCATGCTGGACAGTGGCGTGGAGCTTCGCACTCTGCCCGTCCGCGGCTGGTACGACTGCGGGAAGACCGAGACCCTCCTGGGAGCGAACAGGGACCTGTTGGAGCTGATCAAGAGGCAACCCAGCATACCCGGCAGCGTCGTCGTGCCGCCCGTCGCCGTCGACAAGACGGCCCGCATACACAACTGCATCGTCGGCCCCCACGTGTCCGTGGCGCCGGGTGCCGTCGTCAAGGACTCCATAGTACGCAACTGCATAATAAACGCCAACGCGCACGTGGAGGACATTCTGCTGCACGGCTCGGTCGTGGGAGAGAACGCGACGGTCAGGGGTGCGTTCAAGATGGTGAACGTCGGGGACTCGTCCGAGGTTCAGCTCACCTAGTAACGGGAGGTCAGTGAATGGGGAAGAACCATCTCTTCACTTCGGAGTCTGTGACTGAAGGGCATCCGGACAAGATCGCGGACCAGGTCTCAGACGCAATTCTCGACTCAATACTGGAGAAAGACCAGTTCGGAAGGGTGGCGGTGGAAACACTGGTGACAACCGGGCTTGCCTTCGTCGCGGGAGAGATCTCCACTTCGTGCTACGTGGAGATTCCGGACGTGGTCCGGTCAGTCATAAGAGAGATAGGATACACTGACGCGAGCTTCGGGTTTGACTACCAGACCTGCGCGGTGCTCACGTCCATCGATGACCAGTCGGAGGACATAGCGCGCGGAGTGGACAGCCTGGGAGCCGGCGACCAGGGCCTGATGTTCGGCTACGCCACCACTGAAACGCCGGAGCTGATGCCTTTGCCCATCGTGCTCGCGCACCGGCTCGCGAAGCGCCTGGCCGACGTCAGGAAGGGAGGCATTCTCCCATACTTGAGGCCGGACGGAAAGACTCAGGTCACCGTGGGGTACGAGAACGGAACGCCGGCCCGAGTGGACACCGTCATAGTGTCGGCGCAGCATCACCCCGACATCACCCACAAGCAGATCACCGCGGACATCGTAGAGAAGGTCGTGAACTTCGTGGTCCCGCCACAGTTGATCGACCGGGACAGAGTCAAGTACTTTGTCAACCCCACGAGTAGGTTCGTCAAGGGCGGGCCGATGGCCGACACTGGGCTCACGGGCAGGAAGATAATAGTGGACACTTACGGAGGCGTCGGAAGCCACGGCGGGGGGTGTTTTTCCGGCAAGGACCCGTCCAAGGTGGACAGGTCGGCGTCGTACGCCTGCAGGCACGTGGCCAAGAACGTGGTGGCCGCCGGGCTGGCGAGCAGGTGTGAGATACAGGTGGCCTACGCAATCGGCGTGAAGGAGCCCGTGTCCGTGACCATAGACACTTTCGGTACCGGTCAGGTGCCTGACGAGGAGATAGAGCGGCTGGTGAAGAAGCACTTCGACCTGACGCCGGGCGGCATAATCGACCACCTGAAACTCAGGCGCCCCATCTACCGGAAGACTGCGGTGTACGGTCACTTCGGCCGCGAAGACGCGGGCTTCACGTGGGAGCTCTGCGACATGGTCGACGTGCTGAAGAAGGGATGCTGAGCCAGGATCGAAGGAGGACAGATGCCAAGCGATGTGAGAGACCTGAAACTGAGTCCCGCCGGGAAGGCGAAGATAGAATGGGCGGACAGAAGCATGCCGGTGCTGAGCACCATACGGACCAGGTTCAGTTCCGAGAAACCACTCGAAGGAATTCGCCTATCTGCTTGTCTTCACGTCACTAGTGAGACCGCGAATCTCGTAAGGACGCTGATGGCCGGCGGCGCTGAAGTGCGACTTTGCGCTTCCAATCCGCTCAGCACCCAGGACGAGGTGGCGGCCTCGCTCGTCTCCGACTTCGGGGCTCACGTGTTCGCCGTGAAGGGCGAGGACACGAAGCGTTACTACGAGCACATAAACGCCGCGCTGGACCTGAAGCCCATGGTGACGATGGACGACGGCGCGGACCTGGTCTCGGAGTTACACAGTCGCAGGAAGGACCTGGCGGCCTCAGTGGTGGGCGGCACGGAAGAGACTACCACGGGAGTGAACAGGCTGCGCAGCCTGGAGAAACAGAAGCTTCTGGCGTATCCGATAATCGCCGTGAACGACGCCGACACCAAGCACCTTTTCGACAACCGGTACGGCACGGGCCAGAGCACGATAGACGGCATCCTGAGATGCACTAACCTGCTCTTGGCCGGTCTGGAGTTCGTGGTGTGCGGTTACGGATGGTGCGGTCGAGGAGTCGCCGCCCGGGCAAAGGGCGCGGGCGCCAGGGTCATCGTTACGGAGGTCAACCCTCTCAGGGCTCTCGAGGCCGTGATGGACGGTTACTGGGTGATGCCCATAGCCGAGGCCGCCCGGATAGGGGACGTGTTTGTGACGCTGACTGGCGACGTCAACGTCATCAGCACGCAGCACTTCGAGGCCATGAAGGACGGGGCCGTCGTCGCGAACTCGGGTCACTTCAACGTCGAATTGGACTTGACCGGAATGCAGAAGATATCGACCTCCAGGAGACAGCTCAGGGACTCCCTGGAGGAGTACACGCTCCGCAACGGAAAGAAGGTGTTCGTCCTCGGAGAGGGCCGACTCATCAACCTGGCCGCGGCGGAGGGGCATCCCGCGTCGGTCATGGACATGAGCTTCGCAAATCAGGCCCTCTGCGCCGAGTTCTTGGCCCGCAAGGGTCGCACCCTCGAGAAGAAGGTGTACGGTGTGCCGTCGGAGATCGACTCGCAGGTGGCCCGGCTGAAGCTGGAGGCGATGGGGATTCGCATCGACGCCCTGACCGAGGAGCAAAGTCGGTACCTTTCCTCCTGGGAGATCGGCACGTAGACCCCGCGTGGAGCCGAGAAGGGAGTGTCTGGTCAATTGGGCAAGAGAAACCCCGCGACGCGTTCGGTCATAACGGGCGTGGTCCTGCTCGTGGCGGGCGTGATGCTCCTGTCGAGCCTCCTGACTTACCACAGAGAGGACGTGGGCCTGCTGTCGCACGGAGAGGGCAACGTGGCCAACGCGTTCGGCTCCGTCGGAGCCCGCCTGGCTCATTTCTTCTTCTCGAGCCTGGGGCACGTCTTCCCGTGGTTTCTGGGCGCGCTTCTGCTGGCCTGGTCCTGGAATCGGCTCGCCGGAAGGGCAGCGCGAAGACTCGGGCTCGAGACCGCCTTCACGCTGCTCCTGGCATTCGTTCTTTCGTTGGGTCTGGCGCTGCTGCCCGGGCTCTCCAGGCAAGGGTCGGCGGCGGCGGCCGGGACACTGGGCCTGGACGTGATAGACACCGGCCGCGCGGTGTTCGGGAACTTCGGCGCCACGGTAGTCTGCTGGAGCCTGTTCGTCGTCCTCGCCTTCGTCGCCCTGGAAACGGCGCTGGTGCCGGGGGCGAGGTACTTGGGACTCGCGGCCAGGCTGGGGTCGCTGCTGAAACGGTGGTTTCTGCTGGCTCGCGGGAGACTCCGGGAGAAGCTGGCGGAGAAGAGGAAACCCGAGATAAAGGCGCCGCGCCGGGCGGCCGTGGCCGGGTCCGAGAGACTATCGGAGAGACCCGAGGCGGGGCCCCGGGAGCCCGCGAAGCCGAGAATTGTGACCAAGCCCGGCGGAGCTCCGCGCGTGGCCGACAGAGAGATTCCTGTTGCTCCGGCCGCGCCTCCCACGGTCGCGGCCGTTGCGCCCGCGGCGGCGGCGGCCGGTCAGACGGAGGACCTGGTTTGGGAGGAACAGCGCAGGGAGCGCGCTCCGAAGGGGCCTCCCCAGGGCGAGCTTGAGTTCCGCCTGCCCCCCATCACACTCCTGGACGAACCGTCCGAGCCCGAGACCTACATGACCAAGGACGAGCTCCTGGACGCTTCCAAGCGCATCGAGGAGCGCCTGTCCAACTTCGGAGTGACGGGCAGGGTCGTCGAGGTGCACCCCGGGCCGGTGATCACCAGGTTCGACTACGAGCCGGGCGCGGGCATCACGGTGAACCAGATCGCGAGCAGAGCGGAAGACCTGGCGCTGGGGTTGAAGGTGTCCCGCATAAGACTCCTCACCCCGGTGCCCGGCAAGGCCGCAGTCGGCATCGAGGTTCCGAACGCGCACCATTCCATAGTGTTCATAAAGCAGCTGTTGTCGGCCGCCGAGTTCGGAGAGCAGAGGGGCCGGCTCGTGCTCGCGCTGGGAAAGGACACGCAGGGCGGCTGCTTCTACGCCGACCTGGCGAGGATGCCGCACTTGCTCATAGCGGGGGCCACGGGCTCGGGCAAGAGCGTTTGCATAAACAGCATAATACTGAGTCTCCTCTACCGTCTTTCTCCGAGGGAGCTCAACCTGCTCATGATAGACCCCAAGAAGCTCGAGCTCACCTCCTACAACGGCACGCCGCACCTCGTGTCCCCAGTCATCAGCGACGCGAGAGAGGCCAGCAAGAGCCTCAGGTGGGTCGTGAAGGAGATGGAGCAGCGGTATCACGTCCTGGCTGCGAGAGGCGTCAGGAACGTGGACAGTTACAACGAGAAGGCCCGCGAGGAGGGCTCGGAGTTGCTGCCGTTCCTGCTCGTCGTCATAGACGAGCTTGCGGACCTGATGTGCATGCTTCCGACCGAGATAGAAGAGCCCATCGCCCGGCTGGCGCAGATGGCCAGGGCCGTGGGAATCCACCTGATACTGGCCACGCAGAGGCCCAGTGTGGACGTCATCACCGGCGTCATCAAGGCCAATTTCCCGACGCGCATCGCGTTCCAGGTGGCCTCAAAAGTGGACTCGCGGACTATCCTGGACATGAACGGCGCCGAATCCTTGCTCGGCAGCGGAGACATGCTCTACCTGCCTCCGGGCCGCGCGGAGCCGGAGAGGCTCCACGGCTGCTACGTTTCTGAGAAGGACGTGGAGCGCGTGGTGGCGTATTTGAGGGAATTCAGCTGGATGGCCAGGCCGTCCGTGGACTTGTCGGAGCCGTCTCTGTCGGCGGAAGGGGAATCCGAGGACGACGACGAGCTGCTTCTCGAGGCGGCACGAGTGGTCATCACTCACAAGCACGGTTCCGTGTCCCTGCTCCAGCGGAGGCTCAAGATCGGTTACTCCAGGGCGGCCAGACTCATGGACAGGCTCGAGGAGACCGGAGTCGTGGGTCCCGCGGACGGGAGCAAGCCCCGTGAAGTGCTCGTGAACGAGTCCTATCTGGAGTGAGGAGATCTCTTTCGATATCGTGACGTCTGCACGAAGCTCTCGCCGCCGCGATTTCATCCCCGCCCGGCCGTCGGTGGCCCTCGTATCGCTGGGCTGCTCCAAGAACCTGGTGGACTCAGAGACAATCCTGGCCGACCTCGTGCGCCGCGGCTTCGACGTCGGAGGCTCCGTCGAAGACGCGGACGTCGTGGTTGTGAACACGTGTTCGTTCCTGCGGTCCGCCAGAGAAGAGGCGGAGGACTGGGTCCGGAAGGTCGTTCGACTCAAGCGAGCCGGCAGGGCCAGGGTGGTGGTCGTCGCGGGCTGTCTGCCTGCCCTGGAGGGGAGACGTCTTCTGGACCGGTTTCCCGAAGTGGACGCGATAACGGGACCGCGGGACCGGCTGAGAGTTGCGCGGGCCTGCTCGGATGCCCTGAGGTCGCCCGGCGCCGGGAAGGCCTTTCTTTCGGGCTCGGACGCGCTGGTCAGGGCGGTTCACCCGAGGGCGGTGTCCACCGGCCGTCACACCGCGTACCTGAAGATCTCCGAGGGATGCGACAACGGGTGCGCTTACTGCCTGATTCCCCGTATCCGCGGCCGGCTCGTGAGCAGAGCGATGGGAAGCGTGGTCAGGGAAGCGGAACTTCTCGCCAAGAATGGTGTTCGAGAACTCTGCCTGGTGGCCCAGGACACAACTGCATATGGAATCGACCTGTACGGCCGACCCGCGCTGCACGAACTCCTGAGGCGGCTGGGGGCGGTCGACGGGGTGGCCTGGGTCAGGCTCATGTACGCACATCCCGCGCGCTGGTCCGACCGGCTAACAGAAGTGTTGCGTGACGGGCCGACTTTGTGCAAATATGCTGACGTTCCCATTCAGCACGTCTCCGACAAGATGCTGAAGCTCATGGGGAGACGCGTGACCAGGAAGAAGCTCGTCGAGACGCTCCGCGGAATCCGGAGAGAAGTGCCGGGGGTTTCGCTGCGCACGACGGTGATGGTGGGATTCCCCGGGGAGGGAGAGGCCGAGTTCTCGGAGCTATTGGAGTTTCTGGAGGAGTTCAAGTTCGACCATCTGGGCGCGTTCGCGTACTCGCGCGAGCCCGGTACTGCCGCAGCGTCCATGCGGGGGCATCTGAGCCCACGGGTGAAGGAGAGCCGTTTCCGGCGAGTGATGAGACTCCAGAGGGAGGTTTCAAGGGCCGGGAACGCGTCGCGAGTGGGGGAGCGCGTGAAGGTGCTGATCGACCGGGCGGACGCAGACGGAACGCGCGCGACTGGTAGGACGGAGGGACAGGCTCCGGACGTGGACGGCGTCGTGCGAGTCACCGGAGCGGGCCTGCTCGAAGGTCAATTCTGTGAGGCCACTGTCGTGGGCTCGGCGGAATACGAGCTTTTCGCCGAGGCCGGTTCCGTGAGGCGGCAGCGGCCGAGCACAAGGAGAAACAGGTGAACAAGACGGTTTTCTTGAGACTGATTGCTGCAGCTTGCGGGGTAGTCTTCCTTGGATTGGCCCCGCACGCCTGGGCCGCCCAGTCGGAGCGCGTCACGAACATGGCACTGCTGGAGAAGGCCATTTCGAGCGCGGTGGAGTCGCTCGTCAAGGGGATGCCGGTCAGCAACCTGAACGGGCCGGTCCTGATGACACCCTCGGGCGCGCACGAGGCGGATTGGATGGTGCAGAACATCCTGGGCGCGCGGTTGAGAGAAGAGGGCATCACGATCGTTGTCGGCGGCCCCAAGCCCGCCAAGCCCGCGGCCGCGGAGGACACCTCCAGGGTGGCCGACACGACCGCGGCCTTAGCCCCTCCCGAGACGCCGGAGCCGGTCCCGATTCAGCTCGTGCTCAGCCACAGGATCACCGAGCTCCGCATGGAATACCCCAGGGCCTGGCGCCCGCACCTGGTGGGAAGGAAGATGGTCGAGCGTCACGCTTACGCGGCACTCTCCGTCAGAGTCGTAGACGAAAATTCCGGCGCTCTGCTGTGGGTGGGCGAGAGCAAGGCCAGCGAGCGGGACGCGGTCCCGGTGTCCGAGATTGTCTTTCTCGAGGGAGACGGTGAGAGCTGGGAGAAAGGCCAGATGCCGGCGGGCAGGTTGGGAGGGCTGATCGAGCCCCTGGTCGTGGCCGCGATAGTAGGCGGCCTGGTTTACCTGTTCTATTCCAACAAGGAGTGACGGGCTCCGTGGGAGAGCGGGCCCGGACAGAAGAGCCCGGGTTCTGCTGCCCACGCCCGCAACTATAATTATGCGCACACGAAACAAGAAAGCTCGCACAATCGAGCGGACCTCAGTGCTCCGGCGGCCGCGGCGGACCGGGGCGGCCTTCGCGCTGTTAACGTTTTGCCTCCTGGCAACGGGCTCCACGCTGTCCTGCTCGGGCGCCAGAGAGGTCAAGCCCGCAACTGCTCAGGATCACTTCGAGAGGGCCAAGGCCAGGTTCGACGCACGGGGGTTTCTCGAGGCCACGGAGGAGTTCAAGCTTCTGCTCGAGCAATACCCCGGAAGCAGGTACGCGGAGCCGGCCACGCACTATCTTGGCCGGAGCTACTACGAGACCAAGGAATACCCGCTGGCCGAGGTGCAGTTCGAAAGAGTCCTCAAGGATTTTCCCAGGGGCGGTCACGCGGAGGAGGCCGCGTTCATGCTGGGGATGTGCGCGTTCAAACAGAGAAGGCCGGCCCAGTACGACCAGGCTCAGACCGAGAAGGCCATCATCCTGTTCAATTCCTACCTGACCGCCTACCCAGGCGGAGTCTACGCGGCGAGGGCCGAGGAAGCTCTGGGGGAATGCCGCGCCACGCTGGCCCAGAAGCTGTACCTTTCCGGCAAGCTCTACGTGAAGATGGGTGACATCCGGGCCGCCAGAATCTGCTTCCAGGAGGTCGTGGACAAGTTCGGTGGCGCCAGATGGGCCGACCTCGCCCTCGTCGGCGTCGGGCAGTCCTACGAGAAGGAGCGAAACTGGAGCATGGCCGCCGAGACCTACCGGAGCGTTCTTGCCAGGAACGGAGACCGCGAGGCGCGGGAAGCCGCGAGGCGACGTCTGGAGAAGGTCTCGCAGAAGATCGGCTCGTGAACGAGCCTGCTCTAGTTTTCCGTCGGACAGGGAGACTGCAGTGAGAGTGGGCCTCTTCGGCGGCACGTTCGACCCCATCCACATCGGCCATCTCATCGCGGCCGAAGAAGCCCGCGAGCGGGCCGGACTGGACCGTGTCATATTCGTGCCCTGCGGGATTCCGCCGCACAAGCGCCCCAAGCGCGTCTCGGCCGGTCCGGTGAGGCTCGAGATGACCAGACTGGCCGTGCGCGGCAATCCCGGGTTCGAAGTGTCGGAATTCGAGGTCTCACGCGACGAGGCCTCCTTCACGGTCGAAACGGTGAGGCATTTCAAGAGTGAGCTGGGCGGGCGCGCCGAGCTCTTCCTCATAGTGGGCGCGGACAGCCTTCTGGAGATGCACGCCTGGAAGAACCCGGCGGAGCTCCTGTCGGAGACCAGGCCGATAGTAGTGAGCAGGCCCGGCTTCGACCTGGGCAAGGTCGAGGCCCGGCTCCGGGAACGCGCGCTCGTGGTGGATGGAGTCTCGGTGGGCGTGTCTTCGACCGACATCAGGGCCAGGGTCGCGTCCGGACGCTCCATCCGATACCTTGTTCCTCCTTCGGTCCTGTCGTACATCGTCGAGAACAAGCTGTACACCTCAGACAGCTCTGCCTGACGGGCTCAGCCGGAGAACGCCATGAAACCGCGGGTTTACCTGATTGACGGCTCTGCCCTGGCCTACAGGTCCTACTACGCGTTTGCCGACCGGCCTCTTGTCAACTCCAGGGGTGAGAACACCGGCGCCGCTTACGGCGTGGCGACGACGCTCCTCAAGCTGATGAGAGAAGAGCGTCCCGACTACGTCGCGGTCGTGTTCGATTCCAGGGAGCCGACGTTCAGGCACCTGAAATTCCCCGAGTACAAGGCAAACCGGCAGAAGATGCCCGAGGAAATGCAGGCTCAGTTCCCCAGGATCCTGGAGCTCGTGCGGGCAATGGGACTCACGATCCTGGAGCTCAGCGGGTACGAGGCGGACGACATAATGGGTACGCTGGCCCGCCGGTTCGCGGGGAAGGGGGCGGAAGTGGTGCTGGTGTCCGCCGACAAGGACTTCTGTCAGCTCGTGGGCGAATCGATAAAGGTGCTGAACCCGGGCAAGGCCGGCGAGGACCGGACTTGGGTGGACAGGAGCCGTGTTGAGGAGCGCTTCGGCGTGGGACCCGAGAGGGTGGTGGACGTGCTTGCGCTGATGGGCGATTCGTCGGACAACATACCCGGCGTGCCGGGCGTGGGCGGAAAGACCGCGACCAGGTTGGTGTCGAAGTACGGAAGCCTGGAGGACATCCTGGCGCGGCTGCCCATACAGGAAGAGCCGCGCGCTTCGCAGAAACTGTCGGAGTTCTCGGAACAGGCCAGGCTTTCGAGGGAACTGGCCAGCATAAATCAGTCGGTGCCGATTGACGTCAAGATGGAAGACCTCCGGCCGGGCGACGGCAGAAGTGGAGAGTTGAGGGCCCTTCTGGAGGAGCTGGAATTCAAGAAGCTCGCTGCCGCCATCTTCGACTCGGGCCAGCCGAGCCTTTCGTGGAGAGAGCTCACGACCGAGGACGACGTTCGGGCCTTCGAGGCCGAGTCCAGCAGGTGGAAGCACTACGGGCTCGCCGTGGCGCGAGGGAGGGACAGGTTTTCTCCTCCGCTGGCTGTGGCCGTGGCCTCGCCCGGCGGCGAGTGCTTCTACGTCGGCCTCGCCCGGCCGGTGGGTGAGCTCTTCGACGCGGCAACGGGCTGCGCCGCGGAACAGGGCGCGCGCGGCCCGGAACTTCGGGAGCCGTCCTCCGGCGGCGAGGGACACTCGGCCCTCCGCCGCCTTCTTGCCAGAAGCGACGCGGAGTGCGTGGTTCACGACCTCAAGTCCGCTCTGTGCTGCTCCTCCTCCACGGAACTGCGGCCGGGCCCGGCGGCCTTCGACGTGATGCTGGCCGGGTACCTGGCTGACCCGTCCTCGCCGAGCGGGCTGGAGAGCCTTTCCAAGAGGATACTGGGGAGCGAGTTGGATTCGCTGGAGGCCTTTGTGGGCCGGCCCAAGTCCAGGGTCAGCCCGGAAGAGGTGGAGCCGCGGAAGCTGGGCGAATTCGTCTGTCGCAGGGCGCACGCGTGCGCGCGGCTCCGGGAACCGCTGCGCGCCGCTCTGAGAGAGACCGGCCAGGAGCGCCTGTATGAAGAGGTGGAGCTCCCGCTGGCCTCGGTTTTGTACGACATGGAAAGGACCGGAGTGGCGGTCGACCTGGGCTTTCTGAAGGAGATGTCCCGCCGCCTGCAGCGCGAGGTGGAGGAGGCGGAGAGAGAAGTGTTTCGCCTGACGGGTTCGAGCTTCAACATCAACTCGCCGTTTCAGCTGGCCAAAGTGCTGTTCGAGGACTTGGGGCTTCCCGTCGCGAAGAAGACGAGGGGCACCGGCGCGCCGTCCACTGACGAGGAAGTGCTGGAAGAGCTGGCGGTCTCGAGCCGCGTGGCGGGGTTGATACTGACCTACAGGCAGCTCACAAAGCTCAAGAACACCTACGTGGACGTGTTTCCCAAGATGGTGAACCCCTCGACGGGCCGGCTCCACGCCAGCTTCAACCAGGCGGTGACTGCGACCGGCAGACTCTCGATGAGCGAGCCCAACCTCCAGAACATACCCGCGAGAAGCGACCTGGGCAGGGAGGTCAGGAAGGCCTTCGTGCCCGGCCACAGCGGGTGGATCCTCATGTCCGGCGACTATTCTCAGGTGGAGCTGAGGCTCCTGGCTCACTGCTCGGGCGACGAGCGGTTGCTCAGGGCGTTCGCCGACGGAGTGGACGTACATGCCGCGACGGCCTCGTCTCTGTTCGGCGTGCCGCCCGACAGGGTGCCTCCGGACCTGAGGGCGCGCGCCAAGGTCGTCAACTTCGGGATAATATACGGAATGAGCCCGTACGGCCTGTCGAGGCAGTTGGGCATCCCGGCCTCCGATGCGAAGGAGTTCATAGACAACTACTACGACCTGTATCCCGGCGTGGCCGCCTACGTGAGAGAAGTCGTCGAGAGGGCCCGGAGCACCGGCTACGCGGTGACTCTGTTGGGCAGGCGCAGGCCCATCCCGGGCCTTGAAAGCAAGAACGGCCGCCTCAGAAGCGAGGCGGAGCGCATGGCCATCAACACTCCCATCCAGGGCTCCGCGGCCGACATGATAAAGCTGGCCATGCTGGCCGTGCACAGGAGGCTGGCCGAGCGGGGCGCGAGAGCCCGGCTCATACTGCAAATACACGACGAGCTGCTTCTGGAGCTGCCCCCAGACGAGAAGCAAGAAGTCACCGAGGTCGTGAGGCGGGAGATGGAGCACGCGATGGAATTGAGGGTCCCGGTGGAAGTCGGGATAGGGACAGGAGGAACCTGGTTTGAAACGCACTAGCCCGGAGAAGGGTGTGCCGCTCGGCTCGCGCGTGCTGACAGTCGCGGTGACGGGAGGGATCGCGTCCGGGAAGAGTCTCGTCTGCCGGATGTTTGAGAAAAGAGGTGCTCGCGTCGTGGACGCGGACGAGGTCGGCAGGAGAGTGGTGGAGGGGCGACCGGAGGTCCTCTCCCGGCTTGTGCAAACCTTCGGTCGCGGCATACTGGGACGCGACGGCTCGCTGGACAGGCGGGAACTGGCCAAGATTGTGTTCGCCGACCGCGGGAGCCTGGAGCGTCTCAACACAATCGTGCACCCGTTGTTGATAGAGGAAATCAGGCGTCGCGTGGCCGAACTCGAGCGGGAGGGCTTCGAGGGCGTGATCGTCGCCGACGCCGCGCTCATATACGAGTGGAATCTCGTTGAAATGTTCGATGCGATCGTGGTAGTTTCGAGCGGCCAGGAGGTCCGGGTCAAACGGATCCGCGATAGAGACTCACTGGAGGCCGACGAGGCACTCGCCAGAGTACGGAGCCAGTTTCCCCAAGAACACAAGATTGCACGAGCCGACTTTCACATCGCGAACGACGGCTCCCTGGCGGAGCTCGAGGCGAAGGCCGACGGCGTCTGGAAGGAGCTCAGCGCGCTGCTGCGCGCCAAGCGAGGAGGGAACGGTTAGATGTGGGAAGAGACACGCACCAGGATGGAGTCCTGCCGCAAAGCCGTCGAAGAACTCGGAGGTTTTCTTTGACGTAGAGACGAAGAAGAAAGAGATCGCCCGAATCGAGGAGGAGATGTCCAGGCCCGGGTTCTGGGACAGGGAGGACTCGAAGCGGGTCGCCCAGGAGTTGGGCGGCCCCAGGAAGGTCCTGGAGGAGTGGGCCTCCCTCTCGGGCAGGGTGAGCGACCTGGCCGTCTTTCTGGAGTTGGCTCAGGAAGAACAGGACGAGGTCGCGCTTGCCGAGGCCGTCGCCGAGTGCGAAAGGCTGGAAAGAGAGGTCGAGGAGCTCAGGCTGAGGAGTCTCCTGAACGGAGAGCACGACAGGTCGGGCGCCATAGTCAGCATCCACCCGGGGGCGGGCGGGACGGAGTCCCAAGACTGGGCGCAGATGTTGATGCGAATGTACACCCGCTGGATGGAGTCGCGCGGTTTCAAGTACTCGGTCCTGGACTATCAGGCTGGTGAGGAAGCAGGCATAAGGGACGCCACTCTCGAGGTGGACGGCGAATTCGCGTACGGATACCTCAAGTGCGAGAGCGGCGTGCACCGGCTGGTCAGGATATCGCCGTTCGACGCCGCACAGAGACGCCACACGTCGTTCGCCTCGGTGTTCGTGTTTCCGCAGATAGAGGAGACGCTGGAGGTTGAAGTGAGGGAGAGCGACATCAGGGTGGACACGTTCAGGGCCAGCGGAGCCGGCGGGCAGCACGTGAACAAGACCGACTCGGCCGTCAGGATAACGCACCTGCCGACCGGCATCGTGGTCCAGTGCCAGAGCGAGAGGTCACAGCACCGCAATCGCGACAACGCCATGAAGGTGTTGAGGGCGCGCCTGTACGTTCACTACGACGAGGAAAGGAAGAAAAAATTCGACAAGCTGCACGACGACAAGAAGGACATTGCCTGGGGCAGCCAGATAAGGTCGTACGTGTTCCAGCCTTACACGCTGGTCAAGGACCATCGCACCGATTTCGAGACCTCCGACGTGGGCAAGGTTCTCGACGGCGACCTGGACGGCTTCATAAACGCTTGCCTCACGTCCAGGAAAAAGTGATACACTGAGCGGTTTGGCCGTCGAGGCGGTGCGGGGCCTCGTAAGACGAGCGCCCGGCGCGCGGCCGGGCCCAAAGGGTATCAGGGTCGAGGAACTCAGATGAACGTGAATCCTTACATCTTCAGGGAATACGACGTACGCGGGCTGGCCGAGGCTGACCTGACCTCGGACTTGGCCAGAGCGCTTGGTCGCGCCTTCGGCACCTACGTGGGCGGCGGCGCTGCCGTGACCGTCGGCAGGGACGTGAGGTTGAGCTCGCCCCGGTTGAACGGCGAGTTCTCGAGGGGTCTCATCGAGTCCGGGTGCCAGGTCGTGGAGCTGGGCGTGGTCCCGACGCCGGTGGTCTACTATGCGAGGGTGAAGTTGAACGCCGGAGGCTCGGCCGTCATCACCGGAAGTCACAATCCGATTGAATACAACGGGTTCAAGCTGGCCAAGGGCGAGCTCTCGCTGTACGGACCGGAGATCCAGGAGCTGCGGAGGACGATAGAGTCGGGCAGGTTCGCGAGCGGGCCCGGCAGTGCCAGTGTGTACAGCATAGTGTCCGACTACTCCCGCGAGCTTCTGGGCAGAGTCCAGGCCAGCCGCGGCCTCAGAATAGGCATTGACTGCGGCAACGGGACCACCGGTCCGGTGGTGGCCGGGTTGATGAGGGGGCTCGGCATGGACGCTGCCGTGCTGTTCGGCGAGCCGGACGGCCGCTTCCCGAACCACCTGCCCGACCCGACCGTGCCAGCGCATGTGGAGGATCTCAGGAAGCTCGTGCTCCGTGAGAAGCTGGAAGTGGGCATCGCCTACGACGGGGACGGCGACAGGATAGGAGCAATAGACGACACCGGTAGAATAGTCTGGGGTGACCAGCTTGTGGCGTTGTTTGCGGCGGACGTTCTCAAGAAGCACCCCGGCGGCAAGATCATATTCGACGTCAAGTGCTCGCAGGGGGTGGAAGAGCACGTGCGGGCACTCGGCGGGAGGCCGCTGATGTGGAAGACCGGCCACTCTCTCATGAAGAGAAAGCTCAAGGAAGAAGGAGGACTCCTTGCCGGCGAGATGTCGGGGCACATGTTCTTCGCCGACGATTACTTCGGTTACGACGACGCCATCTACGCGTCACTGAGGCTGGTGTCGCTCTTGTCCGGGGCAGACGAGCCGCTTTCTGCGATGGTGGACGCGCTGCCCCGTTATGTCTCCACACCGGAGATGAGGCTGGAGTGTCCCGAGGAGGTCAAGTTCCAGCTCGTCGAGCGCCTCAAGGCCTCTTTCAAGGCCGAGCACGAAGTGATAGAAATAGACGGCGCGAGGATACAGTTCGGCGACGGGTGGGGATTGGTCAGGGCGTCCAATACGCAGCCTGTCCTCGTGGCCCGCTTCGAGGCGAAGTCGCAGGAGCGGCTTGAGGAGATAAAGTCCCTGGTGCTCGGGAGACTGGAGTCGCTCAGGGCGGGGGTACACTAGGCTGCTCGAAGGGAGGAGAGAGAATTGAGGGGCAAGAAGACTGAAGCTGGGAAACAGAAGACCGAGTCCAGGGCCGGAGCTCGCCGCCGGACTGCTCGTTCCGAGCCGGGAATCGGCGTTACTCCGGGAACGGCCGGAAACGAGGCCGGGCAGCGCAAGGCACCGGAGAAACCGAGAGCCCGGGGCTCAGTCGGCAAGGCGCCCAGGACCGTGGTGCGCAAGGTGGCGGCGAAGAAGCGCGGGGCGGAGTCTCGCAGAAAGAAGCTCCCTACAGTCGGGCGGCGCGGCGGGCGGGAACTGCCCGCGGGTTTCGCCGGGACCACGCCCGCCTCGCGGGCGGAGACTGCAGTGCGGCCGGAGATGCTGAGGGTGACGGAGGAGGCGAGGGCGCTGGCCGAAAGGCCGTCTGACCGGGGGGCCTTCCCGGAAGCACGGGAGCTGCCCTCGGGCTACGGGAAAGACCACATCGTGGCCATGGTGAGAGACCCGTACTGGATCCACGCGTACTGGGAGCTGACTCAGGAAACGGTGGCCAAGGCGCTGCGGTCTTTCGGCAGGCAGGCACCAGGAGCGAAGAGAATCCTGAGGGTATATTCGCACGACGCCAAGTCCGACCGGCAGGGGGACCCGCTGTTCGACGTGGCGCTCACTGCGGACGCCAGGAACTGGTACATAAACGTTGGGGGGCCGGGAAGGGTCTATCGCGTGGAGATCGGCCTTCTCACGAGAGCCGGGAAGTACGTGTGCCTGGCTTCTTCAAACAGCGTGAGGACGCCGCCAGACAGGATGTCCGACCTGTTGGACGAAGAGTGGGCGGACCTCACCCCCGAGTACTACGCGGAGATGTACGCTCTGTCGGGTGGCCTCACCGGATCCCGTGCGCCGCTGACGTCTCCGGGACTTGCGGAGCGGCTGGCGCGGCGTCTGGAGCAAAGGCTGGCGTCGCCGGTGTTCAGCCCCGGAGTGAGCGCGGGGATAGGAGCACGAGAGCTTGAGAGACCCTTCTGGCTCAGGCTGGACGCCGACCTAGTGGTGTACGGCGCCACGGTGCCGGGGTCACACCTCGAAGTGGAGGGTGGGACTTGTTCCTTGAGGGAGGACGGCACGTTCTCGTTCAGGTCTCATCTGCCGGACGGAAAGAAGGAGATCAAGGTGACGTCCCGTTCCGAGGACGGAACCAGACAGGAGACAATACGGTTGACCGTCACCAGGTCCACCGAGTAGAGGCGGACGCGACAGGAGCTCGAATACACCGCCTGGGCGGCGCGGCCGCGCTGACTGCCGCAGTCGGCGTTTAGCTGGACACATGACACAGAGTTACAAAGGATACCTCTCCGTCGTTCTGCACGCACATCTTCCGTACGTGCGACACCCGGAGCACGAGCTTTTCCTGGAAGAAGACTGGCTGTACGAGAGCATCACCGAGACCTACATCCCGTTGCTCAGAGCATTGGATAAGCTCAGCGACCAGGGCACGCGGTACAGGCTGACAGTATCCCTCAGCCCCACTCTCGTCTCCATGCTTCGGGACCCGTTGCTCCAGGACAGGTACCTGAGACACATAGAGCGCCTTATGGAGCTGGCGGGCAAGGAAGTTGCCAGGACACGGTCGGACCCGAGGTTCCACACGCTGGCGCAGACGTACCTGACCAATTTCACCGCCGCCAGGTCGTACTTCCTTGACACGTGGCGGAAAGACCTGACCCGGGCCTTCAGGGCCCTTCAGGAACGGGGCGGCCTGGAGCTGATTCCGTGCGCGGCCACGCACGGCTTTCTGCCTCTGATGAGTCTTGTGCCGGAGGCGGTGCGCGCACAGATACAGGTGGCCGTGAGGAACCACGAGGAGGTTTTCGGGTCGAAGCCGCGCGGGATCTGGCTTCCCGAATGCGGTTACGAGCCCGGCCTCGACGACTTTCTGAAGGAGGCGGGCGTCAGGTTTTTCTTCACTGATTCGCACGGTTTGCTGCACGCCACGCCCCGACCCAGATACGGGGTTTTTGCGCCGATAGCGTGCCGGTCGGGCGTGGCCGCCTTCGGCAGGGACATAGAGTCGTCCAAGCAGGTGTGGAGCGCCGAAGAAGGCTACCCGGGCGACTACTGGTACAGGGAGTTCTACAGGGACATCGGCTACGACCTGGACTACGAGTACGTCAGGCCGTACGTCAGCGCCGACGGAAAACGAAAGAACACCGGAATAAAGTACTACCGCGTGACGGGCCCGACCCCGCACAAGGAAGTGTACGACCCTGCCGTGGCCGCGGAGAGAGCCGCGCAACACGCCGGGAATTTCGTGTTCAACCGGGAGAAGCAGGTCGAGTACCTCTTCGAGCGCATGAACGGCCGGAGGCCCATCGTGGTCGCGCCTTACGACGCCGAGCTGTTCGGCCATTGGTGGTACGAGGGCCCGGACTGGATAAGGCATCTCCTGGGGAAGGCCTCTCACGACCAGCAGGTCTTCAAGCTGGCCACGCCGGGAGATTATCTGGACGAGAACCCGCACAACCAGGTCGCCACGCCGTCGCTGTCGAGCTGGGGGTGGAAGGGTTACAGCGAAGTCTGGCTCGAGGGCAGCAACGACTGGATCTACCCGCATCTGCACGCGGCCGCTCAGAGAATGGTGGAGTTGGCCGATTCCTTCGACAACCCTGGCGCAATAGAAAGCCGGGCCCTGGCGCAGGCCGGCCGTGAGCTGCTGCTCGCTCAGAGCAGCGACTGGGCCTTCATAATGAAGACCGGGACCATGGTGCCTTACGCCGTGAGGCGCACGAAGGAACACATCAGCAGGTTCAACGAATTGTACGAGGGCCTGAAGTCGCACTCGGTGGACGTGAAAAGGCTGGAAGACATGGAGTGGAGGGACAACCTGTTCCCCGGCCTCGACTACCGGCTTTACAAGAGCCGTCGGCCCTAGCCTGGACGTCCGCCCCGCCCGTCGTCACCCACCGGGAACTCTGCCCGAAGCCCGCCATTCCACGGCCGGCGGCGCATCCCGAGATTGTGCGAACCCCTGCCGCGTGGTATAATTGTTGAAAGGGCGCGGGGCAGGCCGCGCCACTCAGTTCGTGTCGCTTTTCGGCAGCCCCAGTGCAGATGCCCACATCGTGAAGGACCATGTTCGGACTCTGGAGGCTCAAACAGGTGGCTCAAGCCGGTTTTCACCGGCCGCGAGAAGCGGCGCGCAAGTTCTTCCTGGCTGCCCCCTGCCTGCTGGCCGCAGTCGCGGTGGCGGTCGCTTTGCCGGTCTCGGACCCCGGCTCGGCCATGGCCGCTGGCTCGGCCGCGACCCTTTCTGCCGGACGTGACGATTGCGACAGGCACCGCGATTTCTACGCGCGACTTCAGGGCCGGAGCGGCCCGCCGGGCTCCTGTCCCGGGAGAGCCGCCGGGGCCGATTCCTGCTGCGTCCACGACGACGGAGTGTGTTTGGGAGGCTGCGGCCCGGAGAACGACAACGACTGCGTCATCCTGGCCAGCCTGCTCCGGGCGCACGAGTTTCTTGCGGCCCGGAAGTCCGCCGAAGGTCTGACCCCGGACGACAGGGGGGAGCTGTTCGGTGTCCGGAGCGAGTACCACAGACTCGTGCCCTGTACGCAGGCCCTGGGGTACATGAACCTCTACCGTCACACCGGGCGGCGGGAATACCTCAAAGAGGCCACCGACAGGCTCGACTTCCTTGCGGACAACTGGAGGACTGCTGTGAGCGGCTGGTCGTACGACGGCCAGCTGGGATGGGCGTTTCTTCAGGGTTATCGGCTGACGTGCGACACCAGGTACCTGGAGGCCGGCCTGCACATCGCTCGCGTCTCGAACCCGAACGAGCTGCGGGTTCTCAACTGGGGCATGCTGGCGGCCCTCAACATGCTCGAGGCCCGCGAGACGACCGGCGACGATTCCTTCCTGACCGCGGCCAGAGAAATACTCGCGCTGACCCTGCCCTACCAGAACTCGGACGGGTCGTTTCCTCATCAGGACGACGTCGGCAAGAGAAGCCTCCCGTACACGTCCTGGCTGGCGCACGAAATGTGTCGGTACCAGGACCTCGACGCGGGCGACCCCGCTCTGGCGAAGGCCATAGACGACTGCGCCGTGCTGCTCAGCCGTCAGACTGCATCGGACGGCTCGCCGGCCTACGAGTACGACAGTTTGGTAGTGCTGAGGGTGCCCGACCCCATGTGTCTGCTCTGCTCCAGGATGGACGAGGAGGGGTGCTCGGACTATTGCTCCGACCTCTGCTCCCCCAGGCCGGGCCTCCCCCCGTGCTGGTGCATAGTCAACCCGGAGAAGGAGTGTCCTCACGTGGACACGCTGGTCAAGGCCTCCTACTTCGACGAAGAGGACAAGGCCTACGACGTGAGGGGCTGGACCAGTGAGCTGCCGTCCACGGCGTTTGTCCTCGCCCGGACCGGAAGGAATGAAGCCAAGAGCAAAGTGCTCTCGTTTCTGTTCTCGCTGCAGAACGAAGACGGGTCGTTCCCCGACAAGTGGGGTTTCGTCCCGAACCCCAACCACCCGATGTGGGTCTTCTCGTCGGATTCGCATTCCGTGATTAGGACTTCGTGCGTGTTCTTCTACCTGAGCGAGATTCTGAACTCGGGCTCGCCCTGGAGAGAAAGCGCCTCGGAACAGGAAATCGCGGCGTCTTCGAACCCGGATGAGGAGCCGGCCCGCGGCGGGCGGGGAGCGGTCACGGGAATCTACGGCGAGGGCGCGCCTGTTCCGGCTGAGACCGCCGAGCCCGCGGCGCAGGCGGTAGCGGCCCCGGTCGTTTCGGTGAGGCCGTCTCCGTCCTCGGGCTGCGTGTTCGTGGCTTTTGCGGCGGGACCGGAGCCGGCGGACGTAGTGGTGCTGGACGCGGGGGGCAGGCTGGTCAAAAGACTGGGCGGCGGCTGGACCGGTGACGGCGCCGTCGTGTGGAACGGCCGGGACGA
>JAFGJU010000158.1 GCA_016928935.1 Candidatus Eiseniibacteriota bacterium
CAGCTTCTCGAACTGCCGCGCGATGTATTCGGCGGCAAGATAACCGCCCTGTTCGCCGGTCGCGCGACCCTCCAGCTCGTCGCTGGCCAGGTACTTGATGTGGGCCAGTGCGATTTCCTGTGACGGCGACGCTAGGTGCAGGCCCGGCAGAGCGGCGCCGGTCACCAGGTCATTCGTATTCTCGCACTGGACCTTGGCGCCCGAGGCGGCGGTGAGGATGAGCATCAGGACCAGCGGGAAGGCCAGCATCGGGACCCCGGCCCGCAGGTTTCGGGGGCGGTCTTCGTCCGCCGTACGGTGCGAAACGCGTGATTTTCTGAATAGACTTGTTCTCATTTTGGATTCCTCTGTCTTTTCCTCGGACGAACGGCTCCGGCCTCGGCAGGAAAGGGAAGTGTCCGGGATGAGCCGCACACTAACCTAGCATCCTGACCGGCGTGTGTCAAACCCGCCTGGCTGAGGGTGGGGGCAACGCTGTCGTTCATATAGAACCTAGCGGGCAGCGAGTGCCGGGACAACGGGACTGTCCAACTCGAACGTGTCGGGCAGCGGACCTCACGCCCGGGGTGTCGGGCTCGGCGATTTGACTCGTGCCCCGGTCTCAAATACAATCTCCGGTGTGTGAACTCCCGGCGCGGAGAGCTCAGACTCGAGCGGTTCAAGCGGCAGTATCTCGCGCGCCGCCGCCTCGAACCCGGACACGACAAGCGTGAACGATTCAGACGCGGACGCCCGCGACAAGACAAAGCCCTTCGTCCCCTACTTTCCGCCTTCGGCCAGGGTGCCGGAGTTCACCCTCCGCGCGCTCATCCTGGGCGCGGTCATCGGAGTCGTCTTCGGCGCCGCGAACGCCTTCCTGGGCTTGAAGACCGGCACCACGGTCAGCGCGTCCATCCCTGCCGCCGTCATATCCATGGCGATACTCCGGGGAGTCCTGAGGAGAGGCACCGTCCTCGAGAACAACATGGTGCAGACCATCGGATCCTCGGGAGAGTCGCTCGCCGCGGGAGTCGTGTTCACGATTCCCGCGTTCATTTTCCTCGGAATAGAGGTCTCCCAGTCCCGCATATTCCTCATGTCCGTGACGGGCGGGCTCCTGGGCATACTGTTCATGATTCCACTCAGGCACTACCTGATGGTGAAGGAACACCACGTCCTGCCGTTCCCGGAGGGCACCGCCTGCGCGAACGTGCTGGTCGCGGGTGAAGAGGGTGGCGCCAGGGCCAGGCACGTGTTCTACGGCATCATGGTCGGCGGGTTGTACAGGTTCGGGATGGCCGGGCTGAGACTCTGGCGGGACGTTCCGTCCTGGAATTTCGCCAAGCTTCACAAGGCCGGCCTCGCGTTCGAGTTCTCTCCGATCCTGCTCGGAGTGGGCTACCTGATAGGGCCGAGGATATCGGCCATGATGCTGTCGGGAGGGCTGCTGGCCTGGTTCGTGCTGATACCGCTGTTCGACCTCATAGGAGGGCAGTCCGGTCAGGTCATATACCCCGGCACCGTCCCCATCTCACAGATGACGTCCGACGACATCTGGGAGTTCTACGTGCGCTACATCGGCGCGGGTGGCGTGGCGATGGGCGGGGTGATGAGTCTCGTCAAGGCGCTGCCCACGGTTGTCGCTTCCGCCAGGCAGGGCCTCTCGGGCCTGCGAGCCTCCAGTCCGGGGAGGTCCGGCGACAGGACGGAGAAGGACATCCCCACGTCCCTGGTTCTGCTGGGTTCCCTGGTGATAGCGGTTCTGCTGTTCCTGTTGCCCCAGTTCGGAGTGGGCGCTGTCGGCGCCGTCATAGTACTCGTGGTCTCTTTCTTCTTCGTTATCGTGTCGTCCAGGATGGTGGGCTTGATCGGCTCGACTTCACAGCCGGTCTCCGGAATGACAATAACCGCGCTTCTGGCCACGAGCGTGGTGTTCGCGGCGATGGGGAGGACTGACGAGTCCGGTTTGGCCGCCGCCGTGACGGTCGGCGCGATCGTGTGCATCGCCATATGCATGTCCGGTGACGCGTCACAGGACTTGAAGACGGGCGCCCTCGTCGGCGCGACTCCGAGCAAGCAGCAGTGGGGGGAAATAGCGGCAGTGCTTGCTGTGGCGGTTGCAACCGGGTGGATCCTCGAGCTCTTGGACAGGGCGTACGGACTGGGTTCAAAGGAGCTCTCGGCCCCTCAGGCGCGCCTCATGGCCGACCTTGTCAAGGGAGTGATGGGGGGCGCGCTGCCGTGGGGGCTCCTGATGATGGGCGGGGCCATCGGGCTCGTCGTGGAGCTCCTCGGGATCCCCGCCCTGCCGTTCGCCATAGGGCTCTATCTGCCGGTTTCCACGTCGACCCCGATCATATTCGGAGGGCTCATCTCGTTCGCGGTGTCACGGTTCAGCCGAGGAGCGCTCTTCAAGAGGCGCGAGGAAGTCGGGACGCTCTACAGCTCAGGCCTGATTGCGGGTGACGCTCTCATGGGCATAGTCATTGCCGCCCTGACGGTCGTTCCCTACGAGCTCGCGACGGGCGACAAGGGGAGGCTCGTTGACCGGCTGGCGCTGAGAGACCCGGCGGTGGGCGGATGGGGAGAGGACGTCCTTGCAATCCTCCTTTTCGTGGCGGTCTGTGCGCTCTTGTCCGGCGCAGTCTTCAGGACGAAGACGTCCGCGGGCAATCGCGGCGGCTGAGCCATTCGGCGGCTGAGCGATTCGGCAATCCGTGGAAGTCGGGGGTCGGGTGGGGTGGCGTCGGGCCCGCGACTGAACGGACCGCGTGCGCCGAAGGACCGATTGACCGACCTTCGGCCGTGTGTCGAGGAGCCGATTCGCCGGCCGTGCACAGGACGGTCCTTTCTCTCATGAAGCGGTAAAGAATCCGCTTTTTGGTCGAGGGGCCGATTCGCCGGCCGTGCGCCGGACGGCGCCGCTGCTCACACTCTGCCGTCCAGCAAATCTGTGACCGCGCTGTTCCAGCCGACGGGACCCGCTTCGTAAACCGTGGCCCCGTGGACACGGCTGAGCAGTTCCGGGTCGGCCCTCCCGCTCTTCTTCTTAATGACGAAGCGGACGTCGCAAGCCAAAAGCATCTCCACGTCGTTCTTGCCGTCACCCAGAGCGGCAGTCTTCACGCCCCGGCCCTCCGCCGCGAAGTCCTGTCTGAACAGCGCCGTCAGTTGCTCGACCAGTCTGCCCTTGTCGTGCCGGCCGGAGATATGAAGGAACTTCTCTCCCACAGTGAACCGCATGCCCAGACCCGCAATGACCTCGCGCAGCAGAGAGAGATTCTCTTCCGTGCGGGGCTCCGACATCACGAATGGCTCTGCGTACTCGCGCCGGCGAGCGAGCTCCGCCTGGTCCAGACTGAGCGACGATATCCCGGCGATCTCTTCGGGCCCGAGGTCGCCGAAGCCCCTCAACGGGAGTCCCGTCAGTTTCCTGGCCTCCTCGAATGCCCGTCTCACGCTGTCGTACGGAAGCCCGGTTTCTATCACGAAGTATTCCGAAGTCTCTCGCGTCCGGACCCCGCCGTTCTCGCCCAGTTCGCCGGAGCGCAGGGACTCCGCCGTGAAATACCCGGCCGGGACGAACGCGGCCGCGCCGTTTTCCACTATGAACGGATGCACGTTCTTCAGACTGGCTCGGTAGGATTCCACCTCCGCTCTCGTCTTGCTGGAGGCGAGGACGAGCGGCACCCCTCTCTTCCTGACCAGGTCGAGCGCGGCCTCCGCTCCCGCGAAGCTGTACGTGTCCCTGTCCAGGAGTGTTCCGTCCAGGTCGGTGAAGATGACCAGGCTGTCGGCGAGCGCCATGATTACCACGTTCTAGATGTGCGAGAACCCGTCGCCTTTCCCGCTGTCTTCCGGCCCTTTTGTCACATGCTTCTCCAGCCAGTCCCGCGCGAGGTCCTTCGCTCCCAGGCCGAAGGCCAGTGCCAACGCCAGCACCGCACCGCCGAAGACAAGCGAAAACGCGAGTGTCATGACGCTTCCCGCTATGCCCAGCTCGTCCGCCGCCATTGCGATCGTGAACAGCATGATGATCACCTGAACAGCGGCGCTCAGCCACCGGGCCAGCATCAGCCTGGCGTTGACCGCGGCAATCAACACGGTCCTTCCCAGGAATATCATCAAGAGGTAGCCCAGGACGAGTATGACGATGGCGACAAGCAGGTTCGGTATGTAGCCCAGGAAGCCGTCCGTCAGCCGTCCGACGGCTTCGACGTGCAGGGCCTGAAGGCCGGCCAGCAGGGAGGCGATGATGACGACCCAGTAGATGATCGACCCCACGAGCTCGGAAGGCTGCTTCCTGACGTTGCCCTTCTCGAGGAGATTCGTGAACCCGGTGCGGTACGAGAACCTGTCGAAGCCGACGACCCTGAGGATCCAGGCGCACGCCCTGCTCACCAGCCACCCAATCCCGACCCCCAGTGCGACGATCACGATGAGCGCAAGGACTCCCGGGAGAGCGGCTAGCAGTATGGCGAAATACTCCGCCAGTGCGTCAACGAAGGCGGTTCCGAATCTGCTCTCCATCTTGTGCCTCCTTTCACCGGGTCACGCCCGCCATCTTTCTCTTAGGTAGGGCACGGCCTGCTCGAATTCGTTGCACAGAGTCTCTATCCTGGCCTCCACTTCCGCGTGGTTGCTGTCGCGGGTCTCCGAAAAGAGAGAAGCTACCTTTCCGAGGTAAAGCGGCGTTATGGACGGCAGCACGTGTTCCCTTGCCAGCACGCGCTTGTGGTGGGCGACGGAGAAATCGTACACGAGCCTGGCCCAGAGTTCGTCCGGGAAACGAATTTCCGCTGACGCGGAGACCGCGCTCAGATGTTGGATTGTGCTCTCGGCCAAGAAACGCTTCCAGATCGAGCGCAGCTCCATTCCCTGTCTGAAGCCGGCTATCATCCTGTCCAGGTCAATCTGAACTGGCTCCAGTCCCACCTCGTACGGCAGGCCGAACAGCGGCACCCGGACTGAGCCGGGGCCGGAGGTGTCTTTCCACGCGGCCTCATACTGGCCCATCAGGTCGAACACGCAGCCGACCACCTGCTGCAGCATGGAGCTCAAGTCCGTGGAAGGATCCTTGGGGTCGTGTATCTTCGCTCCCAGAAAGGACTCGCAAACCTTGAATCCGTCGGCCACGGCGGTCGTGGTCATCCAGACGTCGATGCCGTACCTGGCGACGTCCGTGTCCCAGACGTCGAAAGAACGGAAGTGAACGGCCAGTCTGCCCGAGAATCCGAAGTCTCCGCCGATGGGCTGCCGTATGCGCTTGCCGTAGAGCGCCCGCGTAACCGGGTAGACGATGGTGTTGGTTATGGTCCCGTCGTACTTGTGCCTCGCGTACCGGGGCGCAACGTAGTCGAAGTTCTCCTTCAACACCGGCCCCACGAGGAGCTCGACCCACTCGGGAGTTATGCTGCGCAGGTCCGAATCCACCACGGCCACAGCCCTGGCGCCCAACAAGGCGGCCACTTCGATTATGGCCCTGAGGGCGCTGCCCTTGCCCGGGATCCCGTGGTACGGAGTGACGATCTTGTGGATGGGATGGAGCCTGTGCGAGACCAGAATCGCGTGAAGATCCTCGACCTTGGCCTCCAGGACGGCGCTCTGCGTTCCGTCAGTCGACCCGCCGTCGGAATTGACAAGCACGGCCTTCACGTCGGGGAAGTACTTCGCCAACCCGGCGCTCACCGCCCTGACCACGTGAGGTATGGTTCTCGCGTTGTTGTAACTCGGCACTCCGACGACGACTTCGGCCGAACCTATCTCCTTGATGCTCTGTAGTGCCGTCTTGTCGATGATGTCCCCGCTTCTCATGTTTGGACTGGTCGGCGGACCTCGACGCCCGGCGCCGCGGGCCGCTCAGCGTTTCTCGAACTCTCTTGTCAACGACTTCAGCGTCTCGAACTTTCTCACGATTGTCAGGACCTCCTTCCTACCGCCCGCGGCAACGAGCGCGTGCGACAAGCGCTCGTCGTCCAGCAGGCGGGAAAGGCTCGCCAGGGTGCTCAGGTACTTCGCCCTCTCGGACGGGGGACAGAGCACCAGAAAGATCAGTCTCACGGGTTCACCGTCCAGCGACTCGAACTCCACTCCCTCCGCGGAAATTCCCACGCACAAGGTCAGTTCCCGGGTGGCCTCCGTCGCAGCGTGCGGAATCGCAAGCCCCATGCCTATGCCGGTGGACAGCACGTCCTCTCTGGTCATCAGAGCCTCAAGCGCGTCCTTCACGCTGCTCACGGCTCCCTCTTCAGCGAGTTTTTCGACCAGCTCTCGAATGGCCTCGCGCTTGGTTGTTGCGACGACGTCGGGCTTGATCAGGTTCTCTCTGAGCAGGCCCGACACCTTCTGGTACTCGCGTCTCTCCGAAGTCTCGAGGTCGCCGAAGATGACGAGGTCCTCCTCGGATATGCCTCGCGCCTGTTGGTAGGCGTTGACGGTAATCATGGGAGGTCTCTGCGTGCCCTCTATCTTGAGGTTGTGGACTCTGTAGTACTCGTCCTCCTTGGTGATAAGGTTCATGCTGCGGTTCAGCTCCGACAGGATGGCCACCTTGCCCTGCTCCTCGGCCTTGGTGAGGAGGACCGTGAGAATCCTGTGGGACATCTTCCGCAGGCTCTCCAACTCCTGGTTCCTGTGGACGCGGACGTCCAGGTCCACCTGGGCTATCTGGCGCAGGCCGAACTTCCTCTCTATGTCGAGCAGGAGGCCTATCTCCACGCCGTAACCCGTGAAGAATGGAACTCGTTCCAGGATGCTCCGGCGGCCGGCGTACTCTCCCGACAGCGGCTGGGCCAGGCCCGAGAGACTGGGGAACAGGATGTTCAGCACCGGCCTCGCCACGAGTTCAGTCACTCTTCCGCCGCCGGTCGGCAGGAGTTTCCTTCCCAGCTTGATGGGTCTCTTGTAGAAACCCTTCACGTATCCGATCCTGCTGTTGGTGAGGAGCGGACCCACGAGACCGTACACGAACCTGGGGTGTATGTTCCTTATGTCGGAATCCACCCACACTATGATGTCGCCCTTGAGCAGAAAGAGGCTCTTCCAAAGGTTCTCACCCTTCCCGTACCACACCCCGAGCTCCGCCAGATGCTCCGAAGCGAGGTAGACCGTCGCGCCCTCCTTCACGGCGATTTCCCTTGTCTTGTCCGTTGACCCGCTGTCCACCACGGCGATCTCGTCCAGCAGCCTGAACTTGTCCATCAGCTCCGACTTCAGCACCCGGATTTCCTTTCCGATGGTTTCCTCTTCGTTCAGGGTGGGGAAGCAGAGGCTGATGGTCACGCCCTGGCTCTCTTTCAAGGCCACCAGTCTCCGGATGTCGGAGAACGCCGAATGGTGAAAAGTCCGGACTCTCAGCCATCTGTCCAGTTTCATGGTGTCCTCGCTCAGGGGATGTGAACAGGCGGGAACATTCTCGCGTGATGTGTCTTCCCGCGGGCTACCCTAGCAACCTGACGGGCTGATGTCAAGCCGAACCGCCGCGCCCTCCCGGCCCGCATTTTGCGCATTGACAAGAACGGGCCCCCTCAATAAGATGGCGCCGGAATCAAGACTGTGCCTGGGTCCGTCAAGACCCTCGCACAGAGGCCGGGGCTTAAGGGTGATTCCGCAGGGCATCTGTGGTAAGGGAATGCAGGCGAGCTCCGTTCGACCTCCATCGTCGCCGTTCCCCATGGTCGCCCTGCCCCTGGCCCCTCTTTTTTTCCGCCACACACCACGCGGGACCGCGATATATCACAGATGAAGAAGCTAGCGCTTTACTTGCGGGAGATGCGGGCGCCGTTCTTCACGGCTTCAGTCATCCCCGTGATACTCGGCGCCTCCGTGGCGTGGTCCGAGACCGGTGAGTTTTCGCCCGGGTTGTTCGCGCTCACGCTGGTCGCGGGAATGTGCCTTCACGCCGGCACAAACATCGCCAACGACTACTTCGACCACAAGAGCGGCGACGACGAGATAAACGTGGAGTTCGTGAGCCCCTTCACGGGCGGCAGCCGCATGATCCAAAAGGGACTCCTCACTCCGAAGGAGGTGCTGGCGGAGTCGCTGGTGCTGTTCGCAATCGGCGGCGCCATAGGCGTGTACCTGGCGGCTGTCAAGGGACCGGCCATACTGGTGCTCGGCGTGATAGGCGCGTTCTGCGGCTTCTTCTACACCACCCCTCCGGTCAACATAGCCGCCAGGGGAATAGGCGAGCTCACGGTAGGCCTCAATTTCGGCACCCTCATGGTGCTGGGTGCCTACTTCGTCCAGACGGGACGGTTCTCGACCACGGCTTTCCTGGCGTCACTGCCGGTGGCGATGCTCATCGCCGACGTGCTCTACATAAACGAGTTCCCAGACTGTGTGGCGGACAAGGCGGTGGGGAAGACCCACCTCGTGGCGAGGCTCGGGAAGGAGAAGGCGGTGTGGGGGTATCTCGCGCTGACGCTCGGCGCGTACGTCTCAATACTCATTCCGGTCATAGTGCGCGCCGTGCCGGCCTACTGTCTGCTGGGGCTTCTGACCCTGCCCGTAGCGATGAAGGCCATAAGCGTTGCCGTGGCCAACTATGCAGATTCTCCCAAGCTTGCGCCCGCAAATGCTGCTACAATTCAGCTACACATGCTCACCGGGCTCCTCGTGTCCGCGGGGTTCATCCTCGACCGCGTGCTTTGACCCGGCCGATTGTGGTGACTAGACGA
>JAFGJU010000159.1 GCA_016928935.1 Candidatus Eiseniibacteriota bacterium
CTCTTTCTGGTTCTTGTGCACCTGGCTCCGCACCTGGCCTTCTATCTTCCGCTCGAGCTTGAGTATCTCGACTTCCGACGAGAGCGCCCGGCACAGCGCCTTCAAGCGCTCCGTTGCGTCCTCTATTTCGAGTATCTCCTGCTTCGGGGCCACCTTGAGGTTCAAGTTCGCGGCGATGGTGTGCGCGAGAATGGTCGCGTCGGTCATGTTGCTGACGCTCATGAAGACCTCGTCCGGCACCTTCTTGCCGAGCCGGGAGTACTCGCCGAAGCTCGCCACGGCGCTCCGCATCAGGGCCTCGGTCTGAGGGGAGGCGGGGCTGTCCTCCTTCATGAGGCCGATGTTGACGTAGTAGATGTCCTTGCCTATGTGGAACCGACGCACCCTTCCCCTGCAGACGCCCTCAACCAGCACGCGGAGCGTGCCGTTGGGGTGCCGCGACAGTTGAAGCACTCTGGCCACGCATCCCACGCGGTAGAGTTCGTCGCGGGTGGGGTCGGTTATTTCGGGCCGCTTCTGAGTGGCCACGAATATCATCCTGTCGCCGGCGACCGCCTCCTCGATGGCGTTCACCGACGGCACTCTTCCCACCAGCAGCGGAACCGTCATGTACGGGAATATCACGACGTCCCTGAGAGGAAGAAGCGGGAGCTTGTCCTCTATTTCGAAAACCTCGTCGCCTCGCTTGATAACCAGCATGTTTCCTCACCCGCCTGGCCGGCCCGCGCCGCGGAATTCGTCCCGCGCTGCGCGCGACCTGCTGCGTACGTATCCTCCGGGCACTGCGCCCTTGCGTCCTCGTGTCCGCGCCCCGGGGCCTGCCGGGCCCCCCATCTCGGCGGCGCTACGCCTCTTTCCTCCTCTTATCTCCCCTGAAGACGAGGAGAGCGGATTCCTTATTCGCGATCACTTCCTTCGTGATGGTGCATCCTAACACATCGCTCCTGGAAGGCAAGTCGTACATCACCTCGAGCATGGACTCCTCCAGCACGGCCCTGAGGCCCCTCGCCCCCGTGCCTCGCTTCATGGCCATCTTCGCCACGGTGTGAAGCGCCTCGTCCGTGAACTCCAGCCGTATGCCCTCCATGTCGAAGAACCGCTGATACTGCTTGGTGAGCGCGTTCCTGGGCTTGGTCAGGATGTCAATGAGCGCGCCCTCGTTGAGCTCGTGGAAAGGAGCCAGCACCGGGAGGCGTCCCACCAGCTCGGGTATGAGCCCGAACTTGAGCATGTCCTCCGGCTCGATCAACGACAGCGTCTCTCCGTACTTCTTCTGGGAGCGGCTCTTTATCTCGCCGCCGAACCCCATCACTTTGTGTCCTATCCTCTTTTCTATTATCTTGTCAAGACCCTCGAACGCCCCCCCGCATATGAAGAGAATGTCCTTTGTGTCGACCTCTATGTACTTCTGCTGCGGGTGTTTTCGGCCGCCCTGAGGGGGCACGTTGGCGACCGTGCCCTCGAGTATCTTCAACAGCGCCTGCTGCACGCCCTCGCCGGACACGTCTCTCGTGATGGACGGGTTGTCGCTCTTGCGCGCTATCTTGTCTATCTCGTCTATGTATACGATGCCGTGCTGGGCGTTCATCAAGTTGAAGTCCGCCGCCTGGAGGAGCCGCACGAGTATGTTCTCCACGTCCTCGCCCACGTAGCCGGCCTCGGTCAGGCACGTGGCGTCGACGATGGCGAACGGGACCTTCAGGAACTTGGCCAGGGTCCTGGCCAACAGCGTCTTGCCGGTGCCGGTGGGGCCGACCAGGAGGATGTTGCTTTTCTCCAGCTCCACCTCGTTCGACGGAGCCGGGTTGAATATCCTCTTGTAATGGTTGTAGACTGCCACCGACAGCGTCTTCTTCGCCAACTCCTGGCCGATGACGTACTCGTCCAGCACCTTCTTGATCTCTGCCGGCTTCGACAGGGTCTGCCTGGACAGAGACTCCTCGGTCTCGAGTTCTCCCTCCAGGATGTCGCTGCAGAGCTTCACGCATTCACTGCAAATGTAAACGGACGGGCCGGACACGAGGCGAGTCACCTCGTCCTGACCCCTTCCGCAGAAAGAGCAGCGAATCGGCGTCGGGGATGAGAGCTTTCTCTTCACGGCTGTCGTTCCTCCTGGAGCGCGACCGGCGCGGGCGCCACGGCTTCTGGGCCCGAGCGCTTCCGGCGGGACTTCACGCGCTGCGCTCGCCCCACCGGCCCCGCCGCTAACCCCTCTTCAGTATCACGTCGTCAACGATGCCGTAGGCCTTCGCCTCTTCACCCGACATGAAGAAGTTCCGGTCCGTGTCCTTCCTTATCCTGTCGATGGGCTGATCGGTGTGCTTCGATAGTATCTCGTTCACCTTCTCACGAAGCGTGAGTATCTCCTTCGTGTATATCTCCAGGTCCGTGGCCTGGCCCTGGCTCCCGCCCATGGGCTGATGAATCATCACCCTCGCGTGCGGGAGAGCCGTCCGCTTTCCCTTTGCCCCCGCCGCGAGCAGCACCGCGGCCATGCTGGCCGCCTGCCCCATGCAGGTGGTGGCCACGTCCGGCTTTATGAACTGCATCGTGTCGTAGATGGCGAGCCCGGAGGACACTAGCCCTCCAGGGCTGTTTATGTAGAGGCTGATGTCCTTGTCGGGATCCTCCGCCTCCAGAAAGAGCATCTGGGCGATGACCAAGTTCGATATCACGTCGTCGATGACCGAGCCCAGGAACACGATCCTGTCCTTGAGGAGCCTCGAGAATATGTCGTACGCCCTCTCTCCCCTGCCGGTCTGCTCTACTACAATTGGTACGAGAGACATGTCACTGAACCTCCAGTTTCCCGAGTGGTCTCCTCACGGTCTTGACACGGGCCTGCGACACCAAGTACTCCGTCACCTTCCTTTCGAGGAGATTGTCCCTGAGCCTTTCCATCTCGCCCTCGTCCTTCAGCCGGTCCTTCACCTCATCCACGGTCGTCGTCTGGAACTGAGCGATGCGGTCGAGCTCCTTCTCCACGTCTTCGTCCGTCACGTTCAGGTTCTCCTGCGAGGCCACCTGCTGTATGACCAGGTGCCTCTTGATGAACCTCACCACCGAAGGCGTGATGCCCTCACGGAACTTGGCCTCCTCCTCCGGTGTGCCCTCGCGCTTCTCCTTGGTCACTATGCTCTGGAGCATGCGGTCCACCATCGTCTGCGGAAGTTCGAAGCTGTTGAGGGCGAAGAGCCGGTCGAACAGTGCCTCCTCGAAGGCCTCCTGGGCGCGCATTCTTGACTTGCCGTCAAGTTCGAGCCTCACCCTGCTCCTCATCTCCTCCAGCCCGCCCTTGGCGCCGAGGCGCTTGGCGAACTCGTCGTCCAGGACGGCTTCCTTCTGTTCCTTGACCTCTTTCACGTCCACCCTGAAAGTGGCCCTCTTGCCGGCCAGCTTGTCGTCCCTGTGCTCGTCCGAGAACGTGACCTTCACCTTTATCTGCTCGCCCTTCTTCGTGCCCGCCAGGGCCTCTTCTATCTCGTCCAACACGACGTGAGAGCCCAGCACGAGGGGATAACCCTGCACCTTGGACGTCTTCTCGGACTCTCCGCTGTCTCCCAGCTTTTCGTAGTCTATTATGAGAAGGTCGCCGTCGCGGGCCTCCCTTTCCACAGACAGGTACTCGGGATGGGTCCTGCGCAGCTCTTCGAGCGCGTGGTCCACGTCTTCCTCGGTGATGTCAAACTCGGCCTTCTCGAGCTCCAGACCCTTGTAGCCGGAAACGCTGATCTGCGGCCTGACCTCGAACGTGGCCTTGAAGCTCAACGGGTCGCCGCGCTTGAACCTGATGTCCTCGAAATTGGGCTCGCTTATGGGCAGAAGCTTTACCTGGTCCAGCGCTTCCTCGTAGACGCGCGGAATGACCCGCTGGAGGAACTCCACGTCCAGCCCGCTTCCCAGCCTCGCCTCGATAAGCTCAAGCGGCGCCTTTCCTTTCCTGAAGCCGGGCACGGACATCCTGTTCCTGAACTCGGTTACGACCTCCTCCATCTCGCTCGCAACCCTCTCCGGAGGGACCTCAATCTGGAGAGTCCTTTTCCAGAGTGGAGCCTCTGTTACCTCAACCTTCATCAAGCCTCCTCGAATGCTCCGTTCGCGCGGCCCGCCGGGCCTCAGGCAAACGGGCGCTGCCCGCCAGGGTCAGTCCTCCGCAGCGAGCAATCTCTCGCGTCTTGGTGCGAGAGGGGGGAGTCGAACCCCCAGGAGTTTCCTCACTGGATCCTAAATCCAGCGCGTCTGCCAATTCCGCCACTCTCGCGGC
>JAFGJU010000160.1 GCA_016928935.1 Candidatus Eiseniibacteriota bacterium
CTGAACACCGCAAGGGAGGAGGTGACAGAATAATGGCAGCGAAGAAAAAGGCAAAGAAGAAGGTAGCCAAGAAGAAAAAGAAATAACTTGCCTTCGACTTGGCAGGTCTTCTGAGAATGCCAGCGCACGCTTCTCCCGCGCTGGCATTTTCGTTTCCGTTTGGTCGGGCCTCAAGCGCCGTGACGCGGCCCGCGTGACCCGCAATCCGCTGTTCGGCCGCCCTGCCGCGCTCTCCCTCACCGACGGTGCCTTCGCGCCGGCCCGCGCTTGCAGCCGGACCCCGTGTCCCGCCTCTCCTCTGTTTCTCCGGTCCTGCGTCGGGCCGTCCGCACCGAAGTTGTCTCTTGCATCCTTAATCATGCGACCCAATACTTGTTTGTCATGACGGAGTGGATAAGGATCAGGGGCGCGAGGCAGCACAACCTGAAGAACGTGGACGTCGACATACCCGTGGGCAAGATAACGGTCGTAACCGGCGTGAGCGGCTCCGGGAAGTCGACGCTCGCCTTCGACACGTTGTACGCCGAGGGCCAGCACAGATACATGGAGTCAGTCTCCAGCTACACCAGGCAGTTTCTGGAGAGAATGTCGCGTCCCGACGTCGAGTCGATCGAGGGTCTCAGGCCGGCCGTCGCCGTAGGCAGCTCGGAGGCGCCCAGGAGCTCGCGCTCGACGGTCGGCACGTCCACCGAGGTCTACGACTACCTGAGACTCCTTTTCGCCAGGATAGGAACCACCTACTGCTCCGAGTGCGGCATACCCGTCGTGTCCGACTCGGTCGATACTGCGGTTGAGGAGGTGTCCGGCCGAGCCGGGAAGCAGGTGCTGGTGGGCTTTCCGCTCGGAAGGGTGGGCGCCGATGAGCTTGGGGCGCTCTCCGGCGGACTTCGGGCGGCGGGGTTCTTGCGCGTCTACAGCGAAGGCCGGGTGTTCGAGCTGGCGGAGCTCACGCCGCGGGATTTCAAGAGGCCGCGGGAAGCCTTCGTGCTTGTGGACCGCCTCAGGGTGGGCAGGGAAGGCCGCGAAAGGCTTGCCGACTCGATGTCGACGGCGTTCGAGAAGGGTGGCGGCAGGGCGGTGGTGTTCGCCGACGGAGAGACTCTGAGCTTCGACAGGGCCTTCAGGTGCAGCAAGTGCGGCCGCGAGTACCCGGAGCCGACGCCGCTCCTCTTCTCCTTCAACAGCCCGTACGGAGCCTGCCCCAACTGCCGAGGGTTCGGCAACGTTCTGGAGTTCGCGCCGGACCTCGTAGTCCCGAACGAGAGAAAGACGCTGGCCCAAGACGCCATTCTGCCATGGGCCGGGCAATGGAGATCCTACTTCATGGGAGAGCTGAGGAAGCTCTCTCGCGGGTCCGGACTTCCCCTGGACGTGCCGTTCTCAAGACTGACCCAGCAGCAGAAGGAGGTGTTGTTCCACGGCGCCGAGGGCTTCATGGGAGTCATGCAGTTCCTGGAACGGCTCAAGCGGAAGCGGTACAGGAGCAGCGCGCGTTTTCTCGTCAAGAGGTTCCAGAGGCCGGCGCTCTGCCGCGCCTGCGGCGGCGCGAGACTGAGGCCGGAGGCGCTGTGTGTCCGGGTGGGCGGGGAGAACATCGCGTCAGTGGCCGGGATGGACGTGGACGCTGCCCTGCGGTTTTTCGCCCGGCTGTCGCTCAGCCCGCAGAAGGAGAAGATCGCCGACAGGGTGCTTCACGAGATAAGGTCCAGGCTGAGCTTCCTCAGGGAAGTGGGGTTGGGTTACATCACCCTGGACCGGCTTTCCCGCACCCTGTCAGGCGGCGAGCTGAGGCGCATCGAAATCGCGAACGCCCTGGGCTCCGGGTTGGTTGACTCGCTCTACGTCCTGGACGAGCCCACCACCGGGCTCCACGCCAGGGACAGCGAGAGGCTCGTCTCCGTGCTGAAGCACTTGAGCGCGACCGGGAACACGGTGGTGGTGGTGGAGCACGACCGCGAAGTTGTGCGCTCGGCGGACTGGGCGATAGACCTGGGGCCCCGCGCGGGAAGCAGGGGCGGCCGAGTAGTCTACCAGGGGGACACGCAGGGCCTCTTGGACTGCGAAAGCTCGCTCACGGGGCTTTACTTGAGCGGAAAGGAGAGCGTTCCGCTTCCGAGGAGGCGACGCAGGCCCGGCCCCCACAAGATCGTTGTGACAGGGGCGAGAGAACACAACCTCAAGGGCCTCACGGCCGAGATACCACTCGGTCTCTTCGTGTGCGTGACGGGCGTATCCGGCTCGGGCAAGAGCACCCTGGTCACCGACATCCTTTACAGGCAGTTGGCCCTGCAGAAGCAGAAGAGCACGCTGCAACCGGGCCTCCATTCAAAATTGACGGGATCGAACCTTGTGACGGACGTGCGGCTCGTGGACCAGGCGCCCATAGGGAAGACGCCGAGGTCGAATCCGGTCACGTACGTCAAGGCCTTCGCACCGATACGAGAGCTGTTCGCGTCGACTCTGGAGGCGAGGAGAAGGAAGTACACAGCGGGAACGTTTTCATTCAACGTGCCCGGAGGCAGGTGCGAAACCTGCCAGGGCGCCGGCAGCACGAAGGTGGAGATGTACTTTCTCGCTGACGTCTTCGTGCCCTGCGACGCGTGCGGGGGCTCGAGGTACAGGAGGGAGATTCTCGACGTGCGCTACCGCGGCAAGAACATCTCCCAGGTCCTGGACCTGACCGTGGACGAGGCCATGTCTTTCTTCTCGGGTTCGCCGGCGGCGTGCGAAAGACTCTGGACCTTGAAGCGCGTCGGGCTCGGTTACCTGACTCTCGGCCAGCCGGCCACTGCGCTCTCCGGCGGTGAGGCGCAAAGGCTCAAGATCGCCAGGGAGCTTCTGGAGCCCGACGCGACCGGCGTCCTCTATCTGCTGGACGAGCCGACCGTGGGGCTTCACCCCGACGACGTCCGGAACCTGGTGGAAGTCCTGCACCGCCTCGTGGACCGTGGCAACACCGTCCTCGTGGTGGAGCACAACTTGGAGCTCATCGCTTCTTGTGACTACTGCCTGGACCTGGGACCGGAGGGCGGGGACGAGGGCGGGAGGTTGGTGGCGACGGGAACACCAGAAGACCTGGCCGCGGCTCCCGGTTCACACACCGGAAAGTACCTCACTCGATACCTGGAAGCGTTGGGCCGGCGTACTTGAGCCCGAACAAAACGCAGTCGAACGTGAAGTCGCTGCGGATCGTCTCGCGGGTCTCGACGAAGACGCTGAGGTTGCTCGCGGAGAAGAAGTCAACGCCCACGAACACGCTCGCCGTGGTGGATGCCCTGCTCTCAGAGATGGTTCCGAAATCGTCCAGGTCGGCCCAGGAGTACTGGTAGTTGAAGCTGGGGCCGACCGATACGTAAGGCTTGAGGCCCAGCGTTCCACCCAGGGGGTCGGGCGTGCTCAGCCTGAGCAGAACGGACGCGGACCCCATCACTAGCCCTATCTGGTCCATGTACGAGCCGTAGCCGGACACTCTTCCGTTCACGCTGACGTACGGGGGCAGCGTCCCCTTGTACAGGCGGAACTCGCCGAAAGCGCCCACGCCGTAGTCGTAAAAACCCCTGGGCACTGCCAGTCCGCCGGCCAGTTCGGCGCACTGCCCCGGAGGAACGGTCGCCAGGACCGCAAGCAGGAGGGCAAAGACAACGCCCGAGCCGACCACGGCCCACCCGCCCCTCCCGGTGCCGCGAGAGGGTCCGTTCTGCGAGGACCTGGCCTCCGCTCTATCGGTCGACGATGATGTCGCCATGGATGACGTTCCCTCCGGCCTTGTAGTAGGCGCGATAGACGCCGTCAGGCACGGCGCTTCCCTCGGTGTCCGTCAGATCCCAATACAGGTAGCGAGTGCCTGCGGGCTGAATCTCCCTGACCAGGTCCTTGATGAGCCGGCCCCTGGGGGAGTAGACGGCCAGGCTGACCTCAGTCTCGGCAGTCAGGACGTACTGTATGCACAGCGGCCCCGACGTGGGGTTCGCTCCGGTGCAGATGTTCTCCGTTTCGGGAGGAGGAGCGTCGGCCGAGACCGGCGACAGCTCACTCCCGCAGCTCAGGCACACTTCCCACTTCTCAGGATTTGAAGTGTCGAAGAACTCGAGAGGCTCCACCAAGTTCTCTTTCTCGCACGAGCAGACCAGGAAGAAGGCGAGAAAGCCAGCGGCGAGCGAGAGCGCGAGCAGCTTTTCACAACGAGCAGCCAAGAGGGCCTCCCGGGCGGCGTATCCAATGCGGCGAGACTGGGCGGGCGCCGAGAACGCGCCCGTAGATGGGAGGAAGTTCCCCGCCGCAGTGTGCTTTCTGCAGCCCCGAAACCTCGCCTTGCGAAGATAGCCCGCTTAACAAGTTAGGCTCAAGCGCTGAAAGATCACGCCCTAGGCAGGGAACTCCGCTCCGCTAACACTAAAACGCTAGCAGACTCGTGAAAAGCGTGTCAACACCAAAAAACACTCCGCGCGGGGCTTGTCGCCTCGGACTTTGCCCCCGGAAAGCCGCCGCGCCGGGCCGCGTCCCGGACCGTCGTCCATCTCGCTTGAACTCAGCGGAGGCATGTGGCAGACTTCATTCCGCGCAGATGAGTGAGGCGCGAGTGTTTCTCAAGGGAGGTCCGCATGAAGGTCTTGGTCACTGGCGGCGCTGGGTACATCGGCAGCGTCGTGGTCGAGCTCCTCGTCAGGAAGGAGCATTCCGTGGTCGTGCTGGACAACTTCTCGACCGGGCACAGGGCGGCCGTGGACCCGTCGGCTGAGGTCGTCCAGGGCGAGCTGGCGGATGACTCGGAGGTCGAGAGCCTGTTCCGGCGCAACACCTTTGATTGCGTGATGCACCTGGCCGGCGACAGCCTGGTCGAGGACTCGATGAGACTGCCAGGGAAGTACTACCGAAGCGGCCTTTGCTCGGGGCTCAATTTGCTGGCCGCCATGGTCAGGCATGGGGCCAGGAGGATTGTGTTCTCCTCCTCGGCGTCCGTGTACGGGGACCCCGAGTCCGTTCCCATCACGGAGACTGCCCCCACCCGGCCGCAGAATCCCTACGGAGAGGTCAAGCTCGCGTTCGAACGGGCGCTGCACTGGTTCCACGTGGCTCACGGTCTGAGTTACGTGTCGCTCAGGTATTTTAACGCGGCGGGCGCGACAGAGACCCACGGCGAGCACCACAGTCCCGAGACGCATCTCATTCCTCTCGTGCTCAGGGCCGCCGTCCTCGGCAAGGCCGTGGAGGTGTACGGCACTGACTACCCGACGGAGGACGGCACGTGCGTGAGGGACTACGTGCACGTCCTCGACCTGGCCGAGGCGCACGTCCTCGGGCTGGGCGCTCTGCTCAGGGACAAGACGGGCGTTTTTAATCTGGGCAACGGCAGCGGATACTCGGTGAAGCAGGTGTTGGCCGCTGCCGGCCTGGTGACCGGGACTGAGATACCGTGGCACGGCGCGGGGCGAAGGCCGGGGGACCCGGCGCGACTTGTGGCCAGCTCTGAGAAGGCCGCCAGCCAGCTGGGCTGGAGGCCCGAGCGTGCCTCTTTGCACGAGATGATTCAGAGCGCCTGGGACTGGATGAGGGCCTTCCCGGCTGGCTACCCGGACTGACGGCACAGGCGCAGGACGCCGCGCGGAAGCGCGACAGAAGTTTCAGGCTGGGAGCCGGCACGATCGCGCCAGCCGCGCCGGCGGCGCGGAGGCGCGATAGAGGACACCAAGATGGAGACCTTCGAAGTCAGCACTCGCTCAAGAACAGAGATGATAGACGTCACCCGGCAGGTGGCCGATTGCGTGCGGAAGACCGGCGCCGCGGACGGAGTGTGCACCGTGTGGGTGCCGCACACCACGGCCGCGGTCACAGTGAATGAGGGGGCCGACCCGTCAGTAAGGCGGGACGTGCTGGACACGCTCAACAAGCTCGTCCCTTTCGAAGCTGACTACAGGCACGCCGAGGGGAATTCCGCCGCCCACATCAAGTCGAGCCTCGTGGGTGTGTCGCTCTCCATACCGGTAGCGAACGGAAGCCTTCTCATGGGCACCTGGCAATCGGTCTTCTTCTGCGAGTTCGACGGGCCGCGCAGGAGAAAGGTGCACGTGACGGTCGCAAAGTAGGCCCTGGGCCGGCCGGGTGCCGGAGCGGAGTCTGAATTGTCGAACATGGACCTTTTTCCGCCGGAGGCCAGGCCCACCGGCAGGCGTTTCGCGCCCCTTGCAGACAGGATGCGGCCGCGCAACTTCGAGGAGTTCGTCGGGCAGGAGCACGTGGTGGGGCCGGGTAGAGTGCTCCGAAAGGCCATCGAGAGCGACGAGTTGCATTCGGTCATACTTTGGGGCCCGCCGGGGACGGGCAAGACCACGATCGCCCGCATAATCGCCGGCATGACCAACTCGCAGTTCATCGCCTTCAGTGCGGTGACGTCGGGTGTCAAGGACATCAGGGAGGTCATAGCCAGGGCCGTTGCCGAGAGACGACGCTCCGGCAGAAGGACCATTCTCTTCGTGGACGAAATCCACAGGTTCAACAAGGCCCAGCAGGACGCCTTCCTGCCGCACGTGGAGAACGGCACAGTCGTGCTCATAGGCGCGACCACCGAGAATCCTTCCTTCGAGGTCATATCCGCGCTGCTCTCGCGCTCGCGCGTGTTCGTGCTGGACCCGCTCAGCGTGGCCGAGCTCAGGACCGTGGTGGAGAGGGCGATTGCCGACGGCGAGCGAGGCCTGGCCGCGCTCAACCCGGTGGTGGAAGAGGAGGCCCTGAGCTTCCTGGCTCACGCCTCGGGCGGGGACGCCAGGGTCGCCCTGAACGCTCTCGAGCTCGCAGTGGTGACGGCAGACCCCGGCAAAGACGGGAAGCGGGTCGTCAACCTGGCCGGCATCCAGGAGGCGATGCAGAAGAGGGCTCTGGTTTACGACAGGGAAGGGGAAGAGCACTACAACATCATATCGGCACTGCACAAGAGCCTCAGGGGCGGCGACGCGGACGCGTCGCTGTACTGGCTTGCACGCATGCTGGAGGCCGGCGAGGACCCTCTCTACGTGGCGCGCCGTCTCGTGCGGTTCGCCTCGGAGGACGTGGGAAACGCCGACCCGCAGGCCCTGATGCTGGCGATGGCCGTCAAGGAGGCGGTTCACTTCATCGGCATGCCCGAGGGCTCGACGGCCCTGGCCCAGGCCGTGGTGTACCTGGCCGCGGCCCCCAAGAGCAACGCACTCTACACCGCGTATTCCGCCGTTCAGAAGGAGGTTGAGGAAGGCGTGAACCCTCCTGTGCCCTTGCACCTGAGGAACGCGCCGACCGCCCTCATGCAGGGCCTGGGCTACGGCAAGGACTACCTGTATCCGCACGATTTCCCGGGCAAGGTGGTGGACCAGGAATACCTGCCGGAGTCGCTCAAGGGCAGGCGCTACTACCGTCCCACGGATTCCGGGTACGAGGCGGAGATAGGAAGGCGGATAGAGGAGTGGCGGAAGAAGCGCGAGAGTCTGCGCCGCAAACGGGCCCAGGCCGGGCCGAAGGCCCCGGATGAAGGGGGAGCCTGAGGCAAACGGGTAAGGCCGCGGGAACGAGCGGCGCCGAGTCGGGACCGCGCCCGCACCGTGCCGCCTCGCTGCCCGGTACCTCTGTTCGGCGCCGGATCGCCGTTCGGCTTGCGACACGTCCTGGCCCGGACGACGCGTCAGCTCCAGACGAGCTTCTGAGCCCAGCCCTGGGAGAAGCCCAACTCCATCATCTTCTTGAACGCGCGGCCGTATTCAGCACGGGTGATCCTCCTGTCCAGCGGCGGGATAGTCTCCGCCTTGTGAGCGGGGAAGTACTGGGCCATGAGGCTCACGAAAGTATCTTTCGACACCTCCTTGGCTATGAATTCCAGCGTCTCCTCGGTTCCGCTGATTGACTCCGGCAGTACCAAGAGCCTGATCAGGAGCCCCCTCACCGCGACCCCTTCAGCGTCCACCTTCAGGTCTCCTACCTGCCTGTGCATTTCCTTGACTGCGGGCCTGTTGTGCGTGGCGTAGCCGGGCGCTCCCGAGTACTTGACGCCCGCCTCGTCGCAGGCGTACCTCATGTCGGGCATGTATATGTCCACGATTCCGTCCAGCAGCCTCAGCGCCTCGACCAGCTCGTAGCCCCCGGTGTTGTACACGACCGGCAGAGTGAGGCCTCTTTCGGCCGCCAGGGTCAGGCCGGACAGTATCTGCGGCATGTAATGCGTGGGAGTCACAAGATTGATGTTGTGGCAGCCCCGCGCCTGGAGCGAGAGCATCATCCGCGCGAGCTCCTCCTCCGTGACCTCGTTGCCGTGCCCGAGCTGGCTGATGGGGTAGTTCTGGCAGTACACGCACTTGAGGCTGCAGTTGGTCAGGAATATCGTGCCTGAACCCCTGGTGCCCGAGATGGGGGGCTCCTCTCCGAAGTGGGCGTTGTAACTGGAGACCATCGGCCCGAGGCCCGCCCCGCACACGCCCCGCTCGCCCGCGGTCCTGTCCACGCCGCACTTTCTGGGGCAAATGGAGCAGTTCCTGAGCAGCTCCGTCGCTTCGAGCGCCCTCGCTTTGAGGCTTCCATCATCCAGAAGCTTAAGGTAAGATGGGTAGTTGAGAGACAGGGTTCGACCTCCTTGGGAAGCGCCATCGGAAACACAATCCGCGAAAAACGATTATAGCAGGCGCACGGAAACCCCTTCAAGGCGCCAGCGCTCCGACACCAGTCGGCAGGGTCGGACCCGCAGTGCGCAGGCATCGGGGGGACAACACACCCTGTCAGGACTCTCCCGGGCGGCGGCTGTGATCCGCCGGAACCGGGCCGGGACTGGGGCAGTGCCGGCAGACCGTGGGCCCACAGGCGGACAGGCCAGGGGTGCGGCCCGCGCCGTGTAACCGAAATGAGCACACAACACGAGTTTGTACATCTCCATCTTCACACAGAGTACAGCCTCCTGGACGGTATGTGCCGGGTCGGCCCGCTCATGGACGCGGTGCTTCAGCGCGGCATGAAGGCAGTGGCCATGACGGACCACATGTCTTTCTTCGGCGTAGTGCCGTTCGTCAAGGAGGCGCAGGCCAGGGGAGTGAAGCCAATCGTCGGCTGTGAGATGGAAATGCTGGGGCTCGCGTCGACTGGAAGCGACCGTCAGGCGGCTGAGGACCGTCAGCGTGGAGACGACCGCCGGACCGGCGCAGAGCGCCAGGCCGCGAAGGAGTGCCAGCCCGGAAAGACCGCGGCGACGCGTACGCATCACATCGTGCTATTAGCCGAAAATAATGAAGGTTACGCCAATCTTTTAAAGTTAGTTAGCAAGGCACTCACCAGAGAGGACGGCCTGCGCGGCTGCGTCACGGCAGAAGACGTTTCAAGTTCGCACTCAGGCCTGATAGGCATCAGCGGATGCCTCCAGTGTGAGGTCGCCACCACCTTCTTCCAGAAAGGAGCCAAGCCGGCAGCAAAGTTGATATCGTCGTACAAGGAGCTGTTCGGGGGCGAGAACTGGTTCGTTGGGCTCTCGAGGCACGGCGCCAACAGGGAGGAGGAGTTGAACGCGTTTCTGGTGTCCCAGTCGTCGGCGCAAGGCGTGGGGCTGGTCGCAACCAACAACGTCTACTACCTGGACAGGGCCGAGGCTCCGGCACACGACGTGCTGCTCGCGATACAGACCGCCACTCACCTCGGAGACCCGGGCCGCGTGAAGCTGGGTTCTGACGAGTACTACCTCAGGAGCGCGGCCGAGATGCGGGACCTGTTCAAGGACGTGCCGCGGGCCGTCGAGCTCACTTCGGAGATCGCCGATAGGTGCAGGGTCAGCTTCGCGTTCGGCACTCCGCATCTGCCGAGCTTCGACATATCTCCCGGCCAGACGGCGCGGAGCTATCTAAAGATGAAGTGCGAGCAGGGACTAAGAGAGCGCTTCCCGGAGGACCGGCGTGCCGCGGCTCGGGAGCGGCTGGAGCATGAGCTCAACGTCGTGGCAGACAAGGGGCTGTCCGGCTATTTCCTGGTCGTGTGGGACCTCGTGCGGTTTGCCAAGTCAAAGCGGATACCCGTGGGTCCCGGTAGGGGGTCGTCCGTGGGGAGCCTCGTCTCCTACTGCCTGGGCATAACCGAGGTCGACCCCATCAAGCACAACCTCGTGTTCGAGAGATTCCTCACAAGAGAGCGCTCCGGCCTGCCCGACATCGACGTGGACCTCTGCCACAAGCGCAGGGACGAGGTGGTCCAGTATCTCGTGAACAAGTACGGCCCGGAGCGCGTCGCGCACATCGCTACCCTGGACACGCTGGCGCCGCGGAGCGCGGTCAGGGACGCGGGCAGGGCCCTGGGCATTGACGACGTCGTCGTGGACAGGGTCGCGGGCGCCATCCCGGGAGGTTCCATAGAGACGATAGAGGACGCCCTCCGCGAGTCGGTCCCGCTGTCCCGAATGTACGACACGGACGACAGAGCCAGGCGGCTGATGGACAGCGCCAGGGCCATCCAGGGCCTTCCCCGGCACGCCTCGGTGCACGCAGGCGGAGTGCTCATCACCGACGCGCCTCTCACGAGATACGTGGCACTCCAGCGACTGCACAGCGGAGAAACGATAGCCCAGACAACCAAGGACCCCATTGAGGAGCTGGGGCTCTTGAAGATCGACCTTCTCGGGCTCAGGTTTCTGACTGCCCTTCACGACGCGGCAGACCTCGTGGAGAAGAGCAGCGGCGCCAGGTTCGAGGTCTCCTCCATACCGCTTGACGACGCCGAGGCCTATGAGCTCATCGCCTCAGGCGATACGCACGGAGTGTTCCAGCTCGAGAGCGCAGGCATGCAGGACCTTCTGAGGAAGCTCAGGCCCGAAAGGTTCGAGGACGTCGCCGTCGCAATCTCTCTGTTCAGGCCCGGTCCGATCGGCGGAGGCCTCATGGACAAGTACGTGGCGCGCAGGCACGGACGCGAGGACGCGGCCTATCCTCACCCTCTCCTGGAGCCGGTCCTGAGGGAGACTTACGGCGTGGTGCTCTACCAGGAGCAGGTCATGGAAATCGCCGGGGTGCTGGCGGACTTTACCATGGAGGAGGCGGACGTGCTCCGGTCAGCCATCACAGGCAGGAAGCCCGGTGAGCTGGCCGCCATGAGGCACAGGTTCATCTCCGGGGCCATCGAGAAGGGGGTCGAGATGGAGACGGCGGAAAAGGTGTTCGAGCTGCTTCTTCATTTCGGAGGCTTCGGCTACAACAAGTCTCACAGCGTGGCCTTTGCCCTGACGACCTACCGCTGCGCCTACATGATGGCCAGGCACACCGGCGAGTACGTGACCGCTCTCCTGAACAACAACTTCGGGTTCGTGGAGCGCATGCGCAACTACATGGCCGTGGCTCGCGAGAGGGGAGTCGAGTTCCTGCCGCCGGATGCCAACAAGGGCGGAGCAGAGTTCACGCTGGAGGACGGGGCCATAAGGGCAGGCCTCGCAGTGGTGAAGCACGTCGGAGAGGCCAGCGCCAGGGCCGTGGTCGCGGAGAGGGACGCCGGCGGCGAGTTCGGGTCTTTCAGCGATTTCTGCGCGAGGACTCGCGACACGCTCAACAGGCAGGCCGTCGAGAGTCTCATCAAGGCCGGGGCGCTCGACTTCACTGGCCTGAAGCGCTCGCAGATGGCGGCCGTTTTGAACCAGGTCCTGAAGGCCGCGACTGACGAGGCCGAAGGCATAAGCGTGGCGGACTCCGGCCAGATAGAGCTGGGCCTCAGGATGAAGCGCAGGACGGACGATTTCTTCGAGATGCCCGACATGGACGAGTGGCCGCAGGAGCAGCTCCGCGAGAGAGAGTGGGAGGCGACGGACCTCTTCATCAGCGAGCACCCGCTGCGCGACAGGGCGAGCCTCTTCAGGCAGATGGGCATACTGTCAGTTGAGCAGGCGCTTTTTTGCGGCGAAGGCGACCGGGTGTCCGTGGCGGGCCTGCTGTCGGAATACAGGCGGGTGCGGGCTAAGAACGGAAAGCCCATGGCCTTTCTGACCGTGCGCGACGAGACCGGGGTGATAGAGGTGGTGGTGTTCCCGACGGTGTTCGAGAAGCTGGCCAAGGCAGAGCACGGGAAGGGGAAGCTGCCCACGTTGAGCCTTACGAGGGACGAGCCGATCGTGGTCACGGGCAAGATACAGGTCAAGGAGAACGTCAACCTGATCTGCGACAACCTGGAACCGCTGGAAGCAGTGCAGGAGCGCTTCTACGCGACCGGCGTCTTGGAATTGAGTCTGAGGAAGGGCTTCAGGAGCTTCTCCAAGCTAAAGAATGCCCTTCTTTCGGCCCTCGGCAACTCCGAAGTGAGGGTGGAGTGGGTGCCGCCGGACTTGCCAGTGACTGAAGAGATGCGCGCGGAGGTGGAGTCGCTCAAGAGGCACAGGGTGCAGTTGAGCGACGAGCTTCTGGCCGACGTCGAGAAGCTGGTAGGGAAGGGCAACGTGCGGCTGCTTCAGGCGGGCTTGCCACGCGAGGGCGAGGCACGACCGCCGGACGGCCGCCCTGCGGAGAAAAGAGAAAAATCACCGACGGCTGAACATGGGGACGAGAAGCCGGGCGCCTGAGGGGCGCTTTGTGACCGCAGCGGGAGTCGCGTTTTCGTGAACGGGTGCCGGCCGGCCACGGCATACGGCCGTGTTCCCCGGCGGGCCGAGTCAG
>JAFGJU010000161.1 GCA_016928935.1 Candidatus Eiseniibacteriota bacterium
TGAGCGTCCCGTCGCCCTTCGACGTGTTGGCGTGACCGCCGCTGCCCAGATAGAAGATCGTCAGACGAGTCTCGGGAAGAGGGTACGTGTTGCCGGTGAGCCACTTGTTGGAACCCATCACGAACAGGCTCACCAGCGGCTCTTTGTCTATGCCGTTATCCACTCCCTTGAGCCACCGGTCCAGCCACCTCAGGTATTCGCGTTGAAGGTCGACTATCGCAGTTTCCCCGAAGTCCCTGTGGCGTATGCGCCGTGTGGCCGTGTCGGTGTGGCCCCAGGGCCCGATCACCAGCTTCTGGTTGCGGTTCCCATGGGCCAGCAACCTCATGTAGTTGAGCTTGGTGCCTATGGCGTCTCCGTCGAACCACCCCGACTGATGAAACACGGGGATGTCAACGTCCGCTAGGTTACGATGGAAGCTGACGGCTTCCCAGTACGAGTCCAGCTCGGGATGCGCGATCCACTCGCGCCAGTAAGGGTTCTCCTTGCCCAGCACTTTTTTGTCCAAGTCGATGACCGGGAGGTGCTTCAGGAGAACCGTGTATTCCTTGTCGCCTATTTCCCTCAGCGTGTTGCCGGAGATGTCCGCCGTCGCCCTGCTTTCCAGCACGTCCGCCCACCAAATGGCCCCCGTCAGGAAGAACACTCCGTATTCATACGGGACGTTGAAATACGGGTCGGGCGGCGACACGCTCGGGATTATCGTAACCAGGTGCGGCGGTCGTTCACCGGCAGCCCACCACTGGACCCAACCGAGGTAGGAGGCGCCCATCATGCCGACCTTGCCCGTGGACCAAGGCTGGACGGCAAGCCACTCGATCGTGTCGTAGCCGTCCTTTGCCTCGTGCACAAATGGCCTCCATACTCCCTCGGACGAAAAGCGGCCGCGGCAGTCCTGCACGGCGTACACGTATCCTCGCCTGGCGAAGAAGTCGGCCTGGATCTCGTTCAGTTCCTTCTTGTACGGCGTCCTCACCAGTATCACCGGGAACCGGCCGTCAGCTCCGGGCCTGTACACGTCTACCGCGAGCCTGACCCCATCGCGCATTGGCACGAGGACGTTTCTGTCGACGACAACCTCGTACTCCGGCCTGGAAAGCAGAGAGTCCACGACGGGCGGAAGATAGAAGTCACCAGCTCCCTCCCCCGAGGCGGACACCAGGCAGGCCAGGGCCGCCAGGACTGTGCCCGCGAACATCATCCCGCGGCGTCCAGACGCCGAGGCGGACTCCATTGTGCGTGACACGGTTGCTTACCTCCTTCGGGATTACCGGGGCTCGAGCATCCTCTTCAGTCTCTCGCTCCGCTCCGTCTCGCTCAGCTCGGAGCGGTCAAAACTCTCCTCGAAGCGGGGCGTCTCTCTTCTGAAAAACGTGCCCAGCGCAATGGGCGCGTCCGAGCTGTAGTCCCACTCCCGGGCGAGAGCGCAAGCGCGCTCGAAGTCCGTGGGGTCGTGGTCCTTGAGCTCGTACACCTTCTGATTGTAGTAGTCGTATACGTTGAAGAACGTGGCGCAGACCTGGAGCACGTCCACGACAGCAAACCCCGGGTGCTGGATGGCCTGCTTCATGATTGCTTTCAGGGCGTCCAACCTTCCGGAATAAGCCCTGCCCACGAAGCCGGCTCCTGCCGCGAGCAAGAGCTCGAGCGGGTTGACCGGAGACTCCACGGTCCCTCGAGGGGTCGAACGGCCCTTGAAGCCCAGCGGCGAGGTCGGGGTGTACTGCCCGGTGGTGAGGCCGTACACGCGGTTGTTGTGGATGAACATGGTGAAGTCGACGTTGCGCTTTGCCGCGAACAGAAGGTGCTCCAGGCCCTCGCCGTACGCGTCGCCGTCCCCGGCGAAGCCGACCACCTTCAGGCCCGGATTCGCGATCTTTATGCCCTGTGCAACCGGCGCCACCCTGCCGTGTATCGAGTAGAAGCTGTTGATGTTGACGTAATCCGCGATCTTGGCGTGACAACCGATGCCGGCCACCATCACAAAGTTCTCTACAGGAGCGCCCTCTTCTACGAGCGACTTCAGAACCGACTTGAAAGCGGTCAGGATGGCGAAGTTCCCGCAGCCCGGACACCACGTGTTTGCCGCGTCAGTCGCGAGCTCCTTCAGTTCCATGCAGACCCCCCGAATCAACAGGTCCAGGTCCGGCGTCGAAAGCCTCACCCGGTTCGGGGCGAAGCCTCGCGGGACCCGGCCCTCACAAGAGCTTCTTCAGCTCGGTCTCCAGCTCCTCGCACGAGAACGGCCGGCCGTCGAACTTGCAGACGCAGCCGTGGACGCCGAACCCGTGAGACTTGACCAGACTCGCCATCTGGCCGGTGGCGTTGTTCTCCACCGACACGAGCTTCCTGACCCCGCGCACGGCGGACTCGAACTGTCGGACCGGAAACGGCGAGAGCACGACCGGCTGCACTACCCTGAGCCCCAGCTCGTCCCCGACCTCGACACAGACTCCCTTGTTGGAGCCCCAGCACAGGAGCGCCGTGTCGGAGTCCCTCCTGGCGTGCACTCTCACCGCCTCGTATCCCTCCATCTCCTGAGCGAGGTACGTCCCCTTTCTGAGACGTTTTTCGTACATCTTGCTCGTCTCGGCCGCTTCCTCCGTCGTGATACCCCGCTCGTCGTGCTCGTAGCTGTTCACCTTTATGACGGCACCCTTGGCCGGCGGGAACGCCAGGGGCGATATCCCGGTGCCGCGGGCTCCTTCCCGGCCGGCTGCCGGCGCAGTCCCGCCTCCACCCCCGCCCGCACTTGGACCGGCGTGCGCGTTCTCTTCCGCCTCTGCAGACTCGCTTCGGCCCGCCCCCGCGTACCTCGCGTAGGCGCCGGTCCCGTCCCACAGGACCGGCCCGAGAAACGGCCTCGCCTCAGCAGGCTCTCCGGCCGGCCGAGTCTCGGCGACATCGAAAGTGAGGCCGCCCTCGCTGAGTGTCTTGTCGGAAAGGATGATTGAGGGAATCTGGTACTTCCAGGCCACGTCCATGGCGACTTTGGACCAGTAGAACGCCTCTTCGGGGTCTCCGGGCGCCACGACGAAACGCACGAACTCACCGTGACCCGCACTCAGGACGAAGTTGAGCTCCGCCTGTGCCGTGTAGGTCGGAAGGCCGGTGCTCGGGCTGGGGCGCTGTCCCACGAAGACGACTACGGGGAGCTCGGCGCCGCCCGCCAGACTGAGCCCTTCCGTCATCAGGCAGAACCCTCCGCCCGACGTGCCCACGGCCACCCTGTCGCCTGCGTAAGAGAAGCCCAGCGCCATCAGCATGACGGCTATCTCGTTTTCGGGATGTATGACCTTGAGCGAAAAGTCTTGAGCCACGTCGGCCAGGAAGTGGAGCAGGCTCGAGGAAGGAGTCATCGGATACGCGATGTACGTTTTGAGGCCGGCAGCGACGAGGCCCAGGCCTGTCGCCTCATTCCCCGTTAGTGTGGGGAGAGGCGCCTGCGAGAGCGCCTCGAGCTTGGTCGCCTCCCGCGAGAGCTCGTAGCCCCTGGACGCGAGCTTCACGTTCTGGTCCGTCGCCTTCCGGACGTGCTCGCGCAGGAGCCGTTCCAGCGTCTGCAAGTCCATCGAGATGCACCTGGCGAAGGCTCCGACGAGGCAGGAGTTTCGCATGACCGGCTTGGCGGCCTCCTCCTGGAGTATCTTCCGCAACGGGAGGCCTATTCCACCGGCCGGAGCCGCGTCCGCCCGGACCGCGTCCGAATCGAACACCACGTTGGCTGGGTTGTTGAGCCGCGAACGATGAAGGTCGAGGGTGGTCTGGTCCAGGGCAAGGACGAAATCCACACTGTCCCGGTGAGCCGCGACCTTCTGCGGGGCCGCCCGGACAATCGAGAAGTTGTGGCCGCCCCTTATGAGGGAGCCGTAGTCGAA
>JAFGJU010000162.1 GCA_016928935.1 Candidatus Eiseniibacteriota bacterium
AAGTTGAATCCAACCCCGGTTGACAAACGTTGGTTCAAGACCTACGAAACTCGTGCACCGAATTCAACCTGCTGATCCACATCACCTCCTTGAAGGTGTCATCACACCTGGTAACTCACTCAAGTCCGTCAAAGAGCGCCAGACAGCGCCGCCGGTCGTCAACTCTCTACGATCCGCTGTGCAGCCAGTGGAGAGCGAATATCGAGAAGTCGAGAGCGTCGACCGTACCGTCGTTGTTGAAATCGCTTCTAAGGCTCGCGCCGCTCTTCAGCCAGTCGAGAGCGAAGAACGAGAAGTCGAGCGCGTCAACCGTCGGGCTGCAGTTGTAGTCCGGCGACATGACACTGACCGTTCCGTCGCAAATCGTATAGCCCATGCACGACACGCTGTACGTGCTGCTGATACGCGGCGTGTCGATCGTCGAAATAGTGCCGATCGGCAGGTCCAGTCTCACATAACCGTTCGAGTCGGTGATGCCGCTGATTCCCGAGGAGCTGACGCACAGCTCGGTCGTATTACCGAAAGTGACTGTCACGGTCTGGCCGGCTATCGGCAGGTTGAACTGGTCCATAACCGTGACGTCCATCTTGTCAAAGTCCCCCTGCGGGCAAACGCGGATTACGTCAGCTACCGGGGCGCCGTAAAAGGAACAGCTGCAAAGATCTCTGAATGGCACGCTTGCGAAAGCGGGGATCGCAAAGAGCACCGCAGCTACCATAATTCCTACGCAAACGAGTCTAGTCATTGGTTCGACCTCCTCATAGCGCACTGGAGAAAACTACCAAGAGCTGGAACAGAACGAGACGATTCCGAGTCGAAATCTAAGTAGCCGCAACACACCTCCTTTCAGGTACACTATGTAGTACGTTCTCAACGCACACAACCTAGTATACCACAATCTAATAACACGTGTCAACACAAAAGCCCTGGGACGGAACGTCGGTCCGCGCTCGTCGAGGCCTGCAACACCCAGTTGTGAGAACCCAAGTTGAAAGCCCTTCGCTTCCCAAGGCTTCAATCTTCTTAAATCGCAGTATGTTAGAAAGAGCAGGCCCCGCACTCTGGCAAAGAGTGTATCACACGTAGCGCCGAATGTCAAGGGAAAACCCCACATGGCAACACCTTGGTGGGCGAAACAGGACTTGAACCTGTGACCCCTTGCGTGTAAGGCAAGTGCTCTAGCCGACTGAGCTATTCGCCCACACTTATCTTGCGAAAATCGCCAGCGGGACTAGGGCGCAGTAGCCGGCCACCAACAGAATCGGAGCCGCCGTGATGGAGCCCCTGGAAAGGAGGGCGTAACCCACCACGATCGCCGCGAACCCTGCCCCAAAAAGCCAGTAGCTCCGAGCTGAGAAACGAAGTGAATCACTCCGGGTCTCCCTGGCCTTGCGGCCGGCAGAACTCTTCTTGCCCTTGCCGACTTCTTTCATGGTCCACCCTATGTGGCTAGCGGGTTCAACAGACATGAGAACGCAGGGGGTCTCCGGTCCGTCGCTAGCTGATACACCGGGATCCCCAGAAGTTCCCTCGAAAAGTGAAGAATCTGCGAAAAAACCCCTCGAGCTGCTGCCCGGTCTTGCCGGCCGCTCCGGCAGGATCCCGGCTGCTCCAGGACTCGCCCGCCGGGCCTAGGACTCGTCCGTCGGCTTTCGCATGTTCCCGACGGCCTCGTTCAGGCTGCCGGTCCTGTAACCCTCCATGTCCAGGCAGACAAAGACGAACCCCAACCCCCTCAGCTCCTGGACAACCCGGTTTCTTACCTCATCGGACATGAGCTTGTCAAGCTCGCTCGCGGGCACCTCTATTCTCGCAACCTGACCGTGCATCCGGACCCTAACTTGTGAGAATCCGTAATGTTTCACGATTGTCTCGGCGGCCGCCACCCTGCTGAGTTTCTCGGGCGTAACGGGGTCGCCATACGGAATCCTGGAGGCCAGACAGGCCTGGGCGGGTTTTGACCAGTTGGGGAGCCCCAGCTTCCGCGCCAGTTCCCTGACCTCCGGTTTGGACAAGCCCACCTCCTGAAGCGGGCTCCTCACGCCCATCTCCCTGGCCGCGCGCGACCCCGGCCTTACGTCCTTGACGTCCTCCACGTTGGAGCCGTCCAGGACCCAGGCCGCCCCATCCTGCTCGGCCATCAGCTTCAAGCGGCCGAAGAGCTCCAGCTTGCAGTAATAGCACCTGTCGGGAGGGTTGCCGGCAAACCTGGGGTCCGAGAGTTCGTCCGTCTCCACCACCACGCAGCGGGCCCCGATGGACCGGGCCAGGCCGACTGCCTCTTCCAGCTCGGCCTCGGGATAAGTGGCCGACTTTGCCACGACCGCCAGCACTCGGTCACCCAGCTCCGAGTGCGCCAGCTTGAGCAGGAGAGAGCTGTCCACTCCCCCGGAGAAGGCCAAGACCGCACTGCCCATGCGGTTAAGCAGCTCCCCCAGCCTTGCCGCCTTCTTTTCGAGGTCCGTGTTCACGGATGAGCTTCCTCTCGCCTATTCGCTGTCCGGGGCAACGCCCGAGCTGGTGTCCACCCGGCCGGTTTCTTCTTGCCTACTTGCTGTCCGGGGCAACGCCTGAGCTGGTGCCCACCCGGCCGACCCCGGCTTCCGGAGCCCCCCGGCCGAGGTGTCCGCCCCGGCTCCGGCGGACCCGCCGACTCTCCTGGCCACCCGTGCGGCTCTCGTCGCTGCCGCGTGCTCTTCCATCGTCCTACTGAAAATGTGAGTGCCGTCCCCCCTGGCCACGAAGTAGAGGTCGCTGCAGCCCTGCAGCGGGTAGAGAACGGCCAGTATGGACGCCTTTCCGGGGTTGTTGATGGGGCCGGGCGGAAGACTCGTGACCAGGTACGTGTTGTAGGGTGAGACTACTCCCAGGTCCTTGTACATTATTCTCTGCTTCCTCTCCCCCAGCGCGTAAGCCACTGTGGGATCGGCCTGGAGCCTCATTCCCCGCTTCAGTCTGTTCCAATAGACCGCTGCTATCCTGGGCCGTTCTTCCTGTGCGCCCGCCTCTCCCTCCACTATCGAGGCGAAGGTCACGACCTGATGCCAGGTCAGCCCCACCGCCGCGGCCCTGTCCTTGAGCTCGGGTCCGAGGACGCTGTGCCCCTTCATCACCATCATCCTCACTACCTCAAACGGCCCCATCCCCGGCACCAGGGAGTAAGTGTCGGGGAAAAGGTAACCTTCCAGGCTGGCGGACCCCACCCCGAGGGAGGCCGCGCACGAGCTGTCGTCGATCAGCGCCAGGAAGGCCCTCTTGTCGAGCAGGATCTCCGCCTCCAGAAGCTCGGCTATTTCCCTGGCCGTAAGACCCTCCGGGACGGTGATGAGGTCGGCGCGGTTCATGCCTTCCACAAGTTGTCTAATCAGCTCGAACATGCTGGCGGTTCGCTCGAGCGTGAAACGCCCGGCCTGGAGCTTCCTCTCGACTCCCATGGCCTTCGCCGCCAGCACAAACATGGGCTTGTTCCTTATGAGGTCGCGTTCCTTGAGGACGTCCGCGATTTCGTCCAGCTGCGCGCCGCGCCGGACGACCACCATGACTCTGTCCGGCTCCCCCACGTGCCGCGCCGGAGGAAGGAAAAGGCTCGCCAGGAACATCACCAGCGCAACCCCGGCGATTGTGAGAAGTCTGCGGAAGATTGTGAGCAGTCTGACGCGCTTCATGTCGGATTCGGTCGAGACGGGACTGAGACTAGGCCGGCTCGGCGCCGGCAGGGTCAGCTCCTGCGGGTGCGGGGCCCGAAGATTTCCTGTCGAGATAGGATTGCAGGATCAACATGGCGGCTACGGCGTCTCGTTTCTGCTTCTGCCTCCTCACCTTCTTGCTCAGATTCTGGAGAAGGCGCTGGGCCTCGACCGTCGAATACCGTTCGTCCCACAGAGACACGGTCTTCCCGCAGCCCTTTGAGAGAAGGGCGCCGAATTCGGCCGCCTTCGCGGCCTGGGGACCCGCTCCACCCCTCAGAGAAACGGGATAACCAACCACAATCTCGGTTACCCCCTCCTTTTCGACTATTTCCTTTATCTTGACGACCGCCTCCTGTGGCGTGGCCGCCTCAACCACGGAGGGACTCCCCGCGACCACACCCCCGGGGTCACTGATGGAGATGCCAAATCTTTTCTCTCCGAAGTCTACACCCATCACCCTGGCCATCGCCTAGGTCCCGGTCTCTTCGCGGGCAGCGCCCAGGTGCTTCACCATGGTTATGGAAGTCCCGTTCGTGAAATCGTACTGGACGTCGTCCATGAGCGCCTTGATGATGGCGAATCCCCTGCCTCTCTCTTCCACACCGTTTCCGATGTCACACTTGAGCCCCTCGGGGTCGAACCCGGCCCCGGGGTCGACGACCGTCACCTTGAGGTCGTCGCCCTCCATCGAGTACGTGACCGTCACTGCCTTGGCCTGGTCGCAGCAACAGCCGTGCTGGATGGCGTTCGTGCAGGCCTCGATGATGGCGATTGAAATGGCGTCCCTCTCGCCGACGGCGAAGCCGGCGTACGCCGTCACGGCATCCGACACCTTGTCAACGAGTCTGAGGAAATCGAGCTGCCCGGGTATTATGATCGTCACGCTGCTACTTGCGCTCACCGCTGTCCCCGCATGGTCCTCTACTCTCTGAACCGGTCTCCCTTCCTGAGAGCGTCCAGCAAATTCATTATATCAGAAGGAGGTTCCGCTTTAAAAGAAAGTCCTGCTCCGGTGACCGGGTGCGCGAAGCTGAGCTCCGTCGCGTGCAGCGCCGGCCGCTCCACCAGGTGGAGCAACTCGGACGCGGCCTTCCTTTCGCTGCCGCCCAGGCGTGATATGGCCTTCGTGCGCCCGCCGTACTGCGGGTCGCCGAAGACGGGATGGCCCAGGTGCGAGAAGTGGACCCTGACCTGGTGAGTCCTGCCCGTCTCGAGCGTGGCCGAAACCAGCGTCGCGAACTGGAATCTCTCCAGGACTTCGAAACGCGTGGCGGCTCGTCTACCCCTCCGCGAATCCACGGCCATTTTCTTCCTGTGATGCACGCTGCGCCCGATGGGCGCCTCGATTCTGCCGCGGTCGTCCCGGAGGACTCCCCACACCACGGCCACGTACTTCCTCACGGCCTCCCGGGAGGCTATCTGCCGCGCCAGGCCGAGGTGGGCCTCGTCCGTCTTGGCCGCGACGATCAGGCCCGACGTGCCCTTGTCCAGCCTGTGGACGATACCCGGGCGCAGCACTCCGCCTATGCCGGACAGGTCCGCGCAGTGACCCAGGAGCGCATTCACGAGGGTTCCCGCCTTCACGCCGGCGCCCGGATGCACCACCATGCCGGCCGGCTTGTTCACGACTATGAGGTGCTCGTCCTCGTACAGCACGTCGAGTGGGATATTCTCGGGCTTGAGCGCGCTGGGTGCGGGCTCGGGCCGCGAGAGCGCGATCTCGTCGCCCTCCCTCAGCCTGTGGCTGCTCTTGACTGCTCTGCCGGCCACGGTCACGAGGCCCTCACGTATGAGTCTCTGGGCCTGGGACCGGGTGAGCCCGGGGAAGAGGACCACCACTGCCGCGTCCAGTCTCTTGCCCGCCTCCTCAGGCGGCACGGTCTTCCTTTGAATGTCCGGCATTCGGACTCCGCAAAGGGCGCAACAAAATCGCCCGGCCCGCTCGAGCCCCGTCGCCGAGGCCCTACGACCCTACCCCCCGACGCCTCGCCC
>JAFGJU010000163.1 GCA_016928935.1 Candidatus Eiseniibacteriota bacterium
CGGGCCTGCTCGTGACCATATTCGGCGGGCTGTCGTTCATAGCGGGTGAGACCGGGCAGGACCTCGTCATCTCCGCCGGCTCCGTGCTGGCGCTCCTGGCGACTCTGATTCCGGCCATGATATTCGTGGCGGCGACGTTCGTGGCCATCGGCTGCTTCGCCAAGAGCACCAAGGAAGGCCAGACCTACTCTTCCTATTTCTACATGGTCATCATGGTGGCTGCGGTGGTGACCATCTTCCCGGGCGTGGACCTGGGCCTCAAGGGCTTCTCCATTCCTCTCATAGGGGTGCTGTTTCTGGGGCGGGAGATACTGAGCGGCGCCTTCGTGCCGGCTCACGTGGCGGCGGCGCTCGTGTCCACGCTGGCCATCGCCGTGGGCGCGCTGGTCCTGTCTGTCAGGCTCTTCTCCAACGAAAAAGTGATGTTCAGGATCTGACCGCCGCGTGGCGCTGCACGCCGTGCCCCCGCGGCGGCTACTCCTTCGGTTCGTACAGCTTGTACGGCCAGACGATGAGACTTCCGTCCAGGAACTTCACGTCTTTGCAGCCCTTTCTTTCCAACATCTTCTGCGCCAGGTAGGCACGAATGCTGGAATCGCAGAACGCGACCACCTCTTTTCCGTCGCAGAATTCCGCCCCCGACAGGGCCAGGTCCCTCATGGGGGTGTGCTGTACGTTGGGATGTTCGATCCTGGAGAGTCTCCACTCAGTGTTCGTCCTCACGTCCAGCATGAGCAGGTCGGGATGGCCGTTCATCTTTTTCTTGAGCTGCTGTGCGGATACGGTCTTGGCCGTGCCGTCCATCTTGTTGCGGACGACGTTTGCGGCGTCGTGCACGGCGTCCATCGACGGACTGAAGGGCGGCGCGTACGCAAGGTCCAGGCTGGAGAGCGCCTTCACGTCCATGCCGCAGGAAATCGCGGTGGCGACCACGTCTATTCTTCTTGCGACCTCGGCCTTTCCGATGCACTGGGCGCCGAGCACTCTGCCGTTCTCGGCGTCGGCCACCAGCTTCAACGTTACTTGTGAGACTCCCGGGTAGTACTCCGCGACGTCGGTCGGAGACACTATGGACGAGACCACTTTGAACCCGGCCTGTGCCGCTTCGCGTTCGGTGAGCCCGGTGCGCGCCACGGCGAGGTCGAAGACCTTGGCGATCGCGGTGCCGATGATTCCGGGGAAGGTGTCCCGGCCTCCGGCGACGTTTGTGCCTATCACCCTGCCCTGCTTGTTGGCCGTGGAGCCCAGCGGCACGAACACGGGCTTGCCGGTGACCAGGTGTTTGCACTCGACGCAGTCCCCCCCGGCGTAGATCGCGGGGTCGGAAGTCTGGAGGAACTCGTTCACGGCTATGGCGCGGGTGGCGCCTATCTGCAGGCCGGCCTCCGTCGCAAGCGACGTCTCCGGTCTGACTCCTATCGACACCAGGGCTATGTCGCAGTCTATCGCCTCCGAGTCTGTGATGAGCCTCTTCACCCTTCCTCCCTGCGTGCCTTCGAAGCGCTGGGCCCGCTGCGACAGAAGCAGCCTTACACCCTGGCCGTCAAGCGCGCGGGTGACCATGGAGGCCATCTCCTCGTCCAGGAGGGCGGGCAGCGGCCAGTCCAGCATCTCGACCACCGTGACCGACATGCCTCTGGCCTTGAAGGCCTCGGCCATCTCCAGTCCGATGAGCCCGGCGCCGATTATGGCCGCCCTGCGGGGCTCCTCCTTCTTGATGTAGTCGGCTATCGCGAGCATGTCCGGGATGTCTTTGAGCTTGAACACGCCGTTCAGGTCGCGGCCTTCCAGCGGAGGCACGAAGGGCCTCGCGCCGGTGGCCAGCACCAGCGCGTCGTAGGGCAGGGGGAATTCCCTTCCCTCGGAGTCCCTGCAATGGACGGTTCCGGCGCTCCTGTCGATGGAGAGCGCCGCCGTCTCCAGAAGCACGTCTATGTCGAGCCGTTGTTTGAAGTAGTCGGCGGTCCGCATGACGAGCTGCTTGGAAGTCCTGATCGCGCCCGAGACGTAGTACGGCATCCCGCACGCCGCGTAAGACACGGACTTGCCGGCTTCCAATATCTTGATGTCCGCCTTGGGGTCCAGCCGGCGCGCGCGCGACGCGGCCTTGGGTCCCGCGGCCCCACCCCCCACTACTAGAATCCTCTTCCGCGATTCCGACATGTTCTACCTCCAACCCGATTCGTCCCGGTGAAGTCGCTCTCCCGAAGGACCAAAAATCGGGCGCGACCTTCCTCCCGGTCCGGTTTCAAGTTTACATGAGTCAGCTCATTCTGTACTATTCGCAGATGAACGCCCGCTCCCGCCCGGGAGCCGGCGCGGCCGACCGTGGCCGCACGACTATGCACCGACCATTATGCGGTAGGCCGTGAGACTGCTCAACCGATTTGTTCGGCCCGGCCGGGAGTGTCGGTGCTCTTTCGTCCTCCGCCGGACACCGCGGCGGAACGGGCAGTTCAGCAGTGGAGGAGACATGAAGAGCGAGATTCCGGGATTGATGAGGGAACGGGGACTGGACGCAATTGCGGTTCTGGGCGGGGGCGTGGACAACCCCGTGATGACCTACCTGACAGGAAAGGCGCGACTTATGCGTTCCGTGTTTGTGATGAAAGCCGACGGAGGCAGTCTCCTGGTGCACAGCCCGATGGAACGCGACGAGGCGGCTCCGACGGGGCTTCCGCTAATCGATTTTGTGCAGGCCGGGCTCAAGGGCTTCACGGAGGAGGAGGGCAGCGACGCGGGGGGCGAGGCGCGCATGGTCTGCCACGTCATGGAGAAGCTGGGCGTGAAGGGCAAGGTGGCCCTGTACGGGAAGGTGGAAGCAAACAGGCTGCTTTACCAGGCCGAGGTCATAAGGAAGCGGATGAAGAACGTCGAAGTGGTGCCCGACGCGGACAGGAGTATTTTCGACGACGCGAGACTCACAAAGGACGCAGCAGAGATAGAGCACATGCGCGACGTGGGCAGGAGGACGTGCGAGGCGATCGCCCTCACGAGGGATTACCTCTTTTCCTGCCCGATAGAGGGAACTCGCGTCGTGAAGCGGGAGGGCGGCCCCTTGAGGATAGGCGACCTGAGGGCGATGCTGCGGGCGGAGCTCATCAAGCGCGGGCTGGTGGAGCGTAGCGGGACGATACTCTCCATGGGCAGGGACTCGGCGGTGCCGCACAACTTCGGAAACGACGAAGCGGTTGTGGAAACGGGAAAGACCATAATCTTCGACGTGTTCCCGGGCGAAATAGGGGGAGGATACGTCTTTGACATAACGAGGACGTACTGCGTCGGCAACGTGCCGGAAGCGGTGCAGAGAATATACGACGACGTGCTGGAGGCGCACCGGTCGTCGATTGCGGCGCTCAAGCTGGACACCTTTGCCCGAGTCTACCAGGACAAGGTCTGTGACTTCTTCGAGTCTCGCGGCTATTCCACCATCCGGCAGAACGACGCCAACACCGAGGGCTACGTGCACGGCCTGGGCCACGGTGTGGGACTGGAAGTGCACGAACGACCGCGGCTGGGCGGGTCGCAGAACAACGTGGACAAACTCGTTGCCGGGACGGTGTTCACGATCGAACCCGGGCTCTACTTCGAGTCAAAGGGCATGGCCGTCAGGATAGAGGACCCGGTGTTCGCCAGGCCGGACGGTAAGTTTGAAGTGCTCGTGGAGTTTCCACGGGAGTTGACCGGCTACCGGCCGGCGTAGCCGGTAACGAGCGCGCACCCGGTCGGGCGTGTCGGTGGAGCCGGGGGGTGCGCGGGCGAGCGCGGGGCCGCCCCGTCGCGGAGGTGACGCAACATATACACGCAATCAGCGACAGACAGGCGTGAGAAGGCCATCCTGGTCGGCATCAAGGATTCGAGACAGGGAAACGGCGAGGAGTCGCTGGACGAGCTGGCCCTCCTGGTGGACACGGCCGGCGGGACCGTCGCCGGACGGCTCCTTCAGAAGCGCGAGTCCATATCCTCGGGCACCTTTCTCGGTAGGGGCAAGGTCGAAGAGCTCAAGGACCTCATGGAGGAGCGTCAGGCGGACGTCGTGGTGTTCGACGCCGACCTTTCACCCGGGCAGGTCAGAAACCTGGAGAGGCACCTCAACGCGAAGGTCGTGGACAGGAGCGAGGTCATTCTTGACATCTTCGCGCAGCGCGCCAGGACCCGGGAGGCGCGCGTGCAGGTGGAGCTTGCCCAGTTGGAATATCTCCTGCCCAGACTCACTCGGCTGTGGAAGCACCTTTCGCGGCTGGGCGGCGGCATAGGAACGAGGGGCCCCGGCGAGACCCAGCTCGAAGTCGACCGCAGGCGGGTCCGCGAGAGAATAGCCGGTCTCAAGAGGCAGCTTTCCAGGGTCGAGAAAGAGAGAAAGGTGCAGCGGCAGTCCCGGGAAGACGTCTTCTCGGTGGCCGTCGTGGGTTACACGAACGCCGGCAAGTCGACTCTGTTCCGCGCGCTCACCGACGCCGACACCCTGATAGAAGACCGGCTGTTTGCCACCCTCGACGCCAAGGCTAGGCGCCTCCGCGGTCGGAGGGTGCCGGCCATCGTGGTGACCGACACGGTCGGGTTCATAAGGAGGCTGCCGCACCACCTGGTCACGTCGTTCCGGGCCACCCTGGAAGAAGTCCTCAACGCCGACCTGCTCGTCCACGTCGTGGACTCGAGCTCTTCGCACGCAGGCGAACAGATAGGCGTCGTGGAAGACGTGCTGGTTGAGATAGGCGCCGGCGGGAAGCGCACGGTCATCGCGCTGAACAAGACGGACGTGGCGGACCCCGATGCCGTGAGGGGCCTCAAGCAGAAGCATCCCGGCGCGGTCGAGCTATCGGCTCTGACCGGCCAGAACACGGAGGTTTTGGTCGAACGGATTCTGGAGGCGGCGCGGTCGGACAAGGTCCTGGCCACGGTTGAGATACCCCTGACGGAGGAGCGCCTCATCTCATACCTCAGGGGGGCCTGCGAGTTCGCTCACGAGAAGGTGCTTTCGGACAGGGTCAGAATAAGGCTGTGGGCGGGGAAGAAGGAATTGGGGAGGCTGTCGCAAAAGGGAGTGCCGGTCCGAGTGAGCCGAACGGCTTGACCTATGTCTTCCATGCGGTCGTAGTCACAAGATTGGAGCATATCCCGACTACTGCGGGAGTACCCTCGTGGCTGATGCTCCTCAAGCTGAAGTCGAACTCCACCCTCTGCCCCTGCCTGGAAGTCAGCTCAATCCTGGACCTCGACCAACCCCGCCCTGGCTCCGCCGGCCCAGTCTGGAGGGCATTCAGCGTCTCGACCGACTCGGGCGAAAAGACGGAGCTCAGGTCGCGCCCCGCCAGCTCGTCCTTCGAGTATGAGAGACGTTCCGCCAGAGACCGATTGACCAACGATATCTTGCCGTCCTGTATCAGTATGTAGCCGTCGCTCATGTTCTCGATCAGGTCTCTGTGGATTTCCTCGGACGCTCTCAGTCGCTCGAACATCCTCGCGTTCTCGATGGCTACGGCGACCTGGTCCCCTATTGCGGACAGTATCCTGACGTCGTCCTCACCGTACAGGTCGCTCTTCGAATAGCTCTGCACGGCCATCATGCCCATCACGTTGTGGCCAGAGTTGAGCGGTACGCCAAGCCAGCTCACCGCCTGCGGCCCTATGCCCTGGTAGCCGTCCCTGACCATCTGCTCCTCGCCTTCCCTGCTCAGCAAAAACGGCCTACCCGTATGGATGACGTATTCGGTGTAGCCCTTCTTGGCCTTCCTTGAGGTACCGTCCTTTCTGACCAGCTCGTCCACGTAGACGGGGAAGAACACCTCGTCCTTCGCGGGGTCGTAAAGGGCTATGTAGAAGTTCCGGGCCTGCATCAGGCGGCCGACCTGCGTGTGTATGACCGACAGCACGTCGTTCAGGCTCAGGTTCCGGCTGAGCGCCTGGCCTATCTCGTACAGGGCCGTCATCTCGTCGCCGCGCCTCTTGAGCTTCCTCTCGGCTTCCTTCCTGGATGTGATGTCCCTGTTCACAATGACCATGCAGTCGGGTTTGCCCTCGTCGTCGCGGATGAGGGACATGGAGCTGTCGATGCTTATGGGGCGTCCGTCCCTGTTGTGGTGGACCATCTCCCCGCGCCAGAAGCCGTGTTTCTCAAGCGAAGTCCTGGCCTCGTCCTCCTGGGCGTGGGACAGGAACTCGTACCTGACTACGTCGTGGAACTGTCGGCAGATGGCCTCCTCGGCCTTGAGTCCGTAGACACTCTCTGCCTTCTTGTTCATGAACAGCACGGTCTGGTTCATGTCCACCGAGATTATGGCGTCGTTGACGTTCTGAAGAAGGCTCACCTGAGACCTGAGCTGGCCCTCGATGTGATGCTCGTGGGACACGTCCCGTAGAATGAGGTGCAGTCTTCTCGAGCCGTTGGTATCCACCATGATGGCCAGAAGCTCGACCGGAACGCCTCGGGAGGACCTTTTTCCCACGAACGCCGTCATGTGGAAGTGGTCGCCGTTCTTGACGAGCGTCTGCCTGAGCATCTTCTCGTATTTGCCGCGGGACTCGGACGTGAAGATGTCGGTGGCCCTGGTGTCGAGCAATGCGGCCCTGTCCTCGCCCAGCATGTTGCAAGCGCGATCGTTGACGTCGAGTATCGCGTCGGTAGCGGGATTGACGAACATTATCCCGTCCAGCGAGTGGGAGAGGAGCGAGCTCAGACTCTCTTCGACTATCTTGAGTCTTTCTTCGGCCGGCCTCTTGTCCTCTGCTTCCATGATGGTTCCGTACCTCTTCATGCCGCGGTGCTGAAGGAAGCGCTTACACACTGCCTTGCCCCGTCGCCGCACCTCCGCCGTCAGAGAGAGGGGTCCGTCGCGTGGCGCGGGCAGCTTCAATTCAGTATCGGACGTCCGGGTGCGACTCATTAGCCCTAACTTGCTTCATGGTGTCACGTTACAGCGAGCTGGAGTTGCACTTTGTGACCCGGGTGACACCTCAACTGTGGGACACGCCGGGAATTGGGCTGCTGGCGGCCCTCTCCGTGGGCCGCAGTGAGCCTGCGCCGGGCCTCGCTCCGCGCCGTTGCCCGGTCGCCGCTTCCGTACGCCGGCGCACCCGCCAGGCCCTGTGCCCGGCAGGCCCGCCGGTTTCGCCCGCAGAGCTTATACAATGCATTTGGGACGCAGCATCGTTTTGTCTGACCAATAGA
>JAFGJU010000164.1 GCA_016928935.1 Candidatus Eiseniibacteriota bacterium
GGACCGTCGGATGCATCCCAAAGTTAGTGATGGCCGTCCGGGCGGAACTTGTCTCTTGACTGGGCCCGGGGCGTGCAATATGTTGAGCGGTGCTTTTTCTTCGCGGGCTGAAGAGCATGACCGCGGCGAGGACTCGCGCGTGAAAGATGAAGTCAGCATCCTGGGTGTGACGGTGCACAACGTCACTTCGGCTCAGGCCGTGGACGCCATCGGCCGCTTCGTGGCGTCGCGCACACCTCACAAAATCATAGTTGCGAACGCCGCCAAGCTGGTCAAGGCCCGGAAGGACGAAGAGCTCAGGCGAGCCCTTCTGACGTCGGACCTGGTCACGGCCGACGGCATCTCCATAGTGTTTGCCGCCAGGGTTCACGGCGTGAGGCTGGTGGATAGAGTCACGGGGTCCGAGCACCTCCTGCCGATGGGCTGCCGGCTGGCGGCGGAGAGAGGACACTCAGTCTTCTTCTTCGGCGCGGCTCCGGGAGTGGCGGCCAGGTGCGCCGACATCATGGCCGGGCGCTACCCCGGGCTCAGGGTGGCCGGGACCTACTCGCCGGCCTACGACATCCTTGTGAGCGAGGAGGAGACCGCAAACTCCGTACAGGTCATACGGGACGCCGCCCCCGACATCCTCTTCGTGGCCTTGGGCACGCCCAAGCAGGAAAAGTGGATTTCCCGCAATCTCGACAAGCTGGGAGTGCCGGTGTGCGTGGGGGTGGGAGCGACGTTCGACTTCATAGCCGGGAGCTCCAAGCACCCTCCCGACTGGGTCCACGGAGCGGGCTTGGCCTGGCTCTACAGGCTCCTGCACGAGCCGCGGCGGCTGTGGAAGAGAAACCTGGAGAGCTTCGTGTTCGTGTGGCTGGTCCTGAAGGAACGTCTCGGGGCGCCCCGCCTCCGAGCCTGATTCGGGAAAGGGGCGCTTCCTCCCGGGCAATCGAGCTCGTCGAGGGCGGCGCTTGCGGAGCGGTGAGACCCGCCGCGGCGGCCGCAGGAGTAACATTGTGAGACGGTTCCGCGACCGTCAGCTTCTGCCCGCGTCCAAAGCGTGGAGCACCGAGGCCACGAGTATGGGTATCATGATCTCGTGGTGCCCGGTGAGCGCGATACCCACCGAACCCTTCCCGACCCCGACCGGCCGTTCGACCACGTTCTTGAGCGGCCTGTAGTGCGGGATCATGTCCAGGTTGGCCGTCGTCACGGGCCAGTACCTGACGCCCTTGCTTCTGGCCACGGCCAGCGCCTTCAAGAAAACCTCAGGCATGACGACCGCCGAGCCCACGTTCAAGACGACTCCGCCCTTCAACCCCTCCACGAGCGAGCAGAAAGTCCTGAAGTCTCTCATGCTGGTGTCGCCTATTGCCCGGCCCGAAGCCTCGGGATGTTGATGCGTCACGTCCGTGCCTATCGAGACGTGGACCGTGAACGGGACCCGCTTCCTGTGGCAACAGGCGATGAGACTCTTGTCGGCGTGCGGCGCGCCGGCCGAGGCCAGCGCCCTGCCCAGCGCGGCGCCCATGCCTTCCTGTCTGGTGAATCCCTCGTTGACCGCGGCGTTGATAAAAGAAGAGGTCTCTGCCGTCATGCCGAACACCCCGTCGGTGAGGCCCTCGAGGACGTCCTCGGACGTCTTCCCCCACATCGCGATCTCCACGTCGTGGATGGCCGCGGCGCCGTTCGCCGCCAAAGCCGTCACCACGCCGCGGTCTATGAGCTGAATGAGCAGGGGAGACACGCCCGTCTTGACCACGTGCCCGCCTATCATGAGTATGACGGGTCGCCCGTTCCTCTTGGCCGTCACCATCGCCCGTGTCAGCTTTCGGAACTCGCGTCCTGCCAGGATGTCCGGGAAGAGCCGGTGTATCTCGCCGCATTTGAGCGAGGACACGTAACCGGGCGAGAAGTCCGAGACCGAGACTCTGCTCTTTCGCCGTTCGATGGACACGCCCGACACGGGCACCGCGGAGCCCCGCCTCGACCGGCCCGGCCGCGCCCTGGACCTAGCTTTTCTGAGCCCTGGCATACTTTCCTCCGGCGTTGGGCACGTGCATCTCAGTCAAAATCGCCGAGACGGACCCGACGACTATCTTGCTCTTCATCAAGACCGGAATCCTGTATTCGTCGTCTGTGAGCCAGATGGTGAGCTTACCCTTCTGCTTGAAGAGACCGGAGCTCTTGAGCAGGGGCTCGACGACGAGGCAGTCGAATTCCCCGGCCGGCGTCTTCACCCTCTCCCTTCTGTGCACCTTGACTTCCAGCGGATAGTTCTTCTTGTCGGCGTGGCACGGCACCTCCACGCTCCGGCCCACCTCCAGGTCGACGGTTCGCACGTAGTAGAAGGCCGACAGTATGTCCTGAGAGCAGGCGGGGAAATCGAACTCGGCCCCGTTAGAGTACCTGGCCTTGCCCGTTGTGTAATCGAAGTCTATGGTGTAGTTCTCCCTGTGCTTCCCCTCGTGTGTGTTCTTCCAGAACCGCCTGCTGACCAGTTCCTCCGCGTCCATGAAGGAATCCACCCTGTCCCTGACCTTGAAGAAGAGTGAGAAGAAGCTGTTGGATTCCGCCTTGGACACGAGGCGGAAGCAGCGTCTTCCTGCGACACTGTCCACGGACTCCACCTGCATCAGGGCGTCGCCCGCCCTTATGGCTCCGTACCGGATGGAAAAATGAAACCACTCTCCCTCGACGAAAGCCCTGTTGGGTGAGGGGGGGCTGCAGCGCGTCGCGGGCTCCGTGCGCACGCCGGCAGAGGGGCCGGCCCGCGCGGCTTCGGCGCGGGCCTCCGAGCCTCCCGTGCTCGCGGTCCATGACAGGAAGGTCGCCAGCAAGATCAACACCGCGGCCAGCGCTGACACGGCCGGCGCCGACACGGCCGGTGCGGGTCGGGGCTTCTTTACTTTGTCGTGAGGCACTCTCAAACCTCCTTCAGGGGGATGCGGGCGACGGGGTCGCCCCCGCGCGAGGGTCGTCTTCGGCGCCAAGGCCGCCTTCCCGCGCCTTGCCGCGCTGACGGCGCTCGTCCCGAATGCGGCCCAGTAGCCGCTTGGCCACGGGCGTTCCTCTGGCGCACCAGTTTATTGCTCGGCATTTGGCCCTCTCGACGCGGCCTCCGACGCCCCCCTCCAGCTTTCTCCTGAGCGAACCCGGGGTGTCGATTCTATAAACGGCCGCCCTTTCTATCGAGTACAAGGGGTCCACGTCCCCCGCGCCGTTTCTGAACAGCGTGAAGGCGGCCTCGTATCCGGACTCCTTCGCCTGCCGTGCTACAGCTGCATTATAGATGCCAAACGGATAGGACAGGTACGGGACGATCCCTCCCAACCGCCTTTCCAGCGTCTCCTTGGAAAGCGTCAGCTCCTCCCGGACCTCGCGCGGGTCCAGTCCGGTCAGGTCCCTGTGAGAATGCGTGTGCGAGTAGAACCTGACTCCGTGAGCTGCGGCCTCCTCAATGTCCGCCCAGTCCATGTGGTCGAACCTCCTCCAGCCCACGTTGACGTCCCACAGGTTCTCTCGTCCCACGAAACCCGTGACCACGAACACCGACGCCGGGATTCCCAGGTCGCGGAGGAAGGGTAGGGCGAAGTCCTTGAGAGCCAGGTACCCGTCGTCGAACGTGAGCGCCGCCGACCAGTCCGAGCCTCCTTCCGGCCGCAGGAGCTCCTCCAGCGTAACGAACCGGTATCCGCGGTCGAGCAGGTAGAGCACATGGCTCTTGAATTGTGATGGAGTGACCCACGTGCCTCCCCACTCGAATCGGCTGTCCACTTTGTGGTACAGCAGCACCCGGAATCCGCTGCGAGCGCGTCCGTCCGATGTCACGCTGTCCTCTCGGCATGACGGCGCCACTTTGCAGTTGAAAAGCGGCCGCCGGTGTGTCATCATCCATCGCTTGAACTTGAGGCTGCTCTAATGAACTTGGGGCTACTCTAGCACATTGCGCGCGCCCGGACAACGCCTCCCGGGCCGCGCTGGACTGAAACCGGTACGGGGCACGCCCGCAGTCCGGCGGGGTCTCTTTCGCGGTCCCTCCGGCGGAGGACTGTATGCAGGGATCTCAGAACCAAGAGCATGGGTCCGTTTGGTCGCCCCCAGAGACCGAAAGGACAGGGCCTGCTTGGGAGAGTCGGACCGACATGGGCCTAGTTCGGGCCCTGCTCGTCACTCTGGAGGGGTCCATGCTCCGGCCTTCCCGTTTTTTCCGGACCATGAGAAGAGACAACGGCTTCTTCAACCCTCTGGTGTACGCGATAATATTCGGGAGCCTATCAATCGTCATATCGGTGGTCTGGGAGCTGGCGCTGGCCACGGCCCGGAATCCGTTTCTGGGCGCGGGTTCGCCGGAAGAGCTCCTGAGGATGGGTCCTCTGCTTTACGGCCTCACGATAATACTCAGCCCCATCGCGGCCACGGTGCTGGTCCTGGTCACAAGCGTGATACTGCACATGGTCTTGCTTGTCCTGGGCGGAGCCAACCACGGCTTCCGTACCAGCTTCAGAGTGGTCTGCTACTGTCAGGGTACGGGCATCCTGAACCTGGTGCCGTACCTGGGTGCCTTCGCCGGCAGTATCTGGAACCTGGTCCTTCTGGCCGTAGGGCTCAGGGAGTCGCATCGGGCGCCCACCTGGAAGGCCGTCCTCGCAGTGCTGGGGCTCCTCGCTGCCTGGTTGGGTGTGGTCGTTATACTGGGCGCCCTGGTAGTCGCGGCGGGGCTGCTTTAGCTCCCGTCCGGGGTTTCGGCCCCGCAACTAATTCCAAACACTCGGGTTGGGCAAAATGCATTTGACTTTCACCGGGCCAAGTGGTATACTGTCTATCGGTTGAGGCTGTGTGCATAGAACCGGGCGAGTTCTTTGGCCGATGTCACTTGACTGTGTGGTGACCTGTTGCCGCCAACCAGCGACGCGTTGCCGCAGCCAAGCCGGGGGGTTGATAAGCAGGGTCGCGGTCAGCCTTCCTCAAATTGCGGGCTGCCGTGTCCTGACTCGCCGGCCGCCAGCGCATCTTGCTAATGGTAGCTTTGAGTTGGCCAGGTGGGTAACTTGCTAGGTCGTTCGGATGCCCTGAGACGCCTGATTGACGTCGGCGTGTCTTTCATCTCCATAATCTTGTCTTCGCCCCTTTTCCTCCTGATCGCCGTGATGACGAAGTTGGGGACCCGCGGGTCGGTGCTGTTCAGGCAGGAGCGGGTCGGGTTGGGTGAGAAGAGGTTTACGATATACAAGTTCAGGAGCATGCCCGAGTCCCGGACTGCGTTCCTGCAGGAGGGACGGCCGCCGAAGAAGGAGGCCTCCAGGGTCGGGCGCTTCTTGAGGGGACCGGGGCTGGACGAGCTTCCCCAGCTCGTGAACGTGCTGCGCGGGGACATGAGCCTGGTGGGACCGAGGCCTCTGATTCCGGAGGAGCTCTACTGCCAGGACGAGCTCAGGTATCTGGTGAGGAACCGCTGCCGCGTCAGGCCGGGCATGACCGGACTCTGGCAGATAACGAACAGAGAGAAAGGAGCGGTCCCTCCTTACTTGAGAGAGATGCTGGCGTGCGACGCTTTCTACATCGAAAATCGCAGCATCTGGCTTGACATGAGGATCCTGTTTGTGACCGGCCTGTACGTGGCCGGTTGCCTGATGAAGAACCTGACGGCCGCGAGGAACGGAAAGGGGCAGGTGACGTTGGTGCCATCCAAGGAGGTGGCTGTCATCGCGGACCCCCAGCCCTACCAGGGCGCGAGTTCCTCCAAGGCGGTGTAGTCTCTTCCCGATTTACGGAGGTGATGGCTCGCTCAAGCTTGCTAAGGGTGCCTTGTTGAAAACTTGACGTCGCTTTCCCGCGGTTGGCGCGGGGCGTGGCTCTGAGTTTGCCCTTAGCTTCTTGGGCTCCGGTGTAGCTGCAGCAGTGGATCGCATCCACGGTTTGGCCGGTCTTGCCTTTGAGGCGGGGCCGGCCAAACCATTTCAGGAGCTGCAGAGGAATCAGCCATGAGAACAGCACCTTTCCGGTCTCCCTTCGAGCCCCTGGTGAAGCAGCCCAGGAGAGCGGTCGCGGAAGAGACTCGCCGCCTGCACGAGCCGGCCTTTGACTCGCCCGCCTTCGGTTGGGCGGGTCGCCGCGTGCCCGACTTCGAAATGCTGACCCCCGTCTGGACGATACCCGACGGGACTCTGTACCTCAGGTTCTTCAAGAGAGTCCTGGACGTGACGGTCTCGGGACTCGGAATGATCTTGGGCTTCCCCCTGGCTTGCCTCATTGCGCTGGTGATAAAGCTGGACTCGCCCGGTCCTGTCCTGTTCAGACAAGTGAGAGTGGGCCAGGGGGGAAAGCCCTTCGTGTTTTACAAGTTCAGGTCTATGTTCGCCGGAGCGGAGGGCATAAAGAAGGACTTCCTTCACCTGAACGAGATGGACGGCCCGGTTTTCAAGCTTTTCAACGACCCCAGGATAACGAGGGTCGGCAGGCTGCTCAGGAAGAGCAGCCTGGACGAGCTCCCGCAGCTCTACAACGTCTTCATCGGCGACATGTCCCTGGTGGGGCCGAGACCTCCCGTGCCGCAGGAAGTGAGACTTTACAAGCCCTGGCAGATGCGGAGACTGGCGGTGAGGCCCGGTATCACGTGCCTCTGGCAGGTGAGCGGCCGGAGCTACATCGGCTTCGACGAGTGGATGAGGCTGGACATCCAGTACATCCAGAATCGGTCCTTTCTTCTTGATATGAGGATACTTGCCAGGACGATCCCCGCTGTGCTGTCCGGCAAGGGGGCGTACTAGACCTGGCATGCGACTTGCTTCAATACCGCCCGGGAAAGAGGCTTTTGGGGTAGAAGCTTTTCTTTGACACCCCGATTTGCCTCTGTTATTTTAAGCGCCGCGCTCGTCCGCGGCCTGTGACATGGACTCGAGTGGAGGCCCTAACCAGGAGTTGTTTCCAGTGGTTGCGAAGGAGCTCTCAGACAAAGGACTATCCCCGACAGGGGGCTCAGCCGGCGGCACGGCCTACCGGGCGCCCGCGGGGAGCCGTCGTGGAGCACGTAATCGTATGTCCTGGAGGACGCTCGGCCCGGCCAGAGGCTTGCCGGTGTTCTTGGCGATTGTGGCCCTTGCGGCGGGAGGTTGTGCGGCCACCCAGAAGCAGACTCCGCCGACTGACGTGGAAACCGGCACCGTGCGCCTGGAGAGGATAGAGAGACCCGAGCAGGCGGGGCAGTGGACGTCCGGAGAAGACAGGATAGGATGGGAGGCCGAGGCCTACCGTTTGCAGCCTGGTGACGAGGTCGAGATACGGGTGCTCTACAACGCCGACCTCTCGACCACCACGAAGATCCTTCCCGACGGCACCATCTCCGTTCCCATTCAGGGCCAGACCCAGGCCGCGGGCAAGACTCTCGTGGAGCTCGAGCAGGAAATCGCCCGCGGCATGAGCGATTACCTCGTCGACCCGAAGGTGACCGTCATTGCGAAGCGGCTCGCCGGCAATTACGTGTTCGTGCTGGGCGAAGTCAGGAACCCGGGGGCATACGAGATAACCGGCACAATGACGGTTGTGCAGGCCGTGGCCAGGGCGGGCGGGAGCATGGAGACGGCCAAGTTGAACAGCGTCCTCCTGGTGCGACGCACCGCGCCCGACGCGGTGACCGGCATCAGGGTGAACGTGAGCACGCTGCTGGGCAATCAGGCCGGGGCAAAGGACAGAGTAATCCGGGCCTACGACATTGTCTACGTTCCGAAGACGCTCATAGGCAGGATAGACACTTTTTTGGAGCAGTTTTTCACGAGGACGGCCGCGCCGTGGGTTTGGTATGTCTGGTTGAGGACGGCCGTGGACTGGGACGAGGAAGATGTCACCGCGTTGCCGGTTCCCGAATGAGAGTACGGGTGCCTGGACAGTGTCCGGGGCCGGTGACTGAAGACACAGGAAGGGCGTGAATGGCAGAGCTGGAAACAGAAAGACACGAAGCCACGCTGCGCGACTACCTCGGGATCATGTTCCGGCAGAAGTGGGTGATTATCACCGTGCTTGCGATACCCACTCTGATCGTCCTCGTGCAGACGCTGGGTTCCAGGACTCTCTACAAGTCCACGGCGACGGTGCTCCTGAGAAGGGGGCAGAAGGAAAGTGCCATGGTGACCTACGTGACCGTGCTGCCTTGGGAGGAGCAGGTGAGCTCGGAGGAACAGACCGCCACCAGCATGATGGTCGTGGGCAAGGCACAGACGATACTGAACGGCTGGCAGGCCGGAGTCCCGGAAGACAAGCGAGTCAGGATACGAGCCTCGGCGGTGGAGGCGGGCATAGTGGGTGAGTCGAACGTTCTGGCCATCTCGTACGTCGACTACAAACCGGAGGTGGCGAAACAGGTCACTCACGCGGTCACGGAGGCATACATGCAGTACCGCCAGGAGTCGGGCCTGGCGCCCGCCCTGGCGGGTTTCTTCGATTCACAAATCGACACGGTGAGGACGCATCTGGAACGGCTCAGGGCCGAGCGCGAGCAGTTCATGAGGCAGCAGGGAGTGAACGACCTGGGGACCAAGACCAGGACTCTGCTCGAATTCTGGAAGGATCTATCGCACGAGCTGAGCGACGCCGTTACCGCCAGACTGGTCGAGGAAACGAACGTCAACGAGATGAAGAAGCTGCTCGAGAACCCCGACGTAGAGGTTCCGCTCCTCACGGAGATTCCTCTAGGCGGAGCCGGGGTAATGAATGCGCTTCGCGAGAGCAGGGACGTCATGAGGGCTGAGCTTCAGAAGACGCGGGCAGCATTCACGGAGAAGGACCAGCGCGTGGTGGCGCTGCAGAGGCAGCTGGCGGAGGTGGAGCGGCAGCTGGACAGGGAGATAAGACAGGCCCTCGCCCTGGCTCAGGCGCGGCTGGCTCCCCTGGTCGCTAAGGAGAACGAGCTCAAGAAGCAGGTGGTCGACGTGGAGTCCAAGCTCCTCGGTTACCCGGAGCAGGACGCGGTGCTGGCGGACTTAAACACCAACATACGCATCATGGAGCGGGACTACGAGATGCTCACCAGCAAGAAGATAGAGGCGATGGTGTCGCGCGAAAGTTCTCCCGAGTGGAACGTGATGCTTCTTTCGCCGCCCTCGGAGCCTGCGGCGCTCCGGACCAGGGACTACGTCAGACTGTCCCTGGGCCCGCTCCTGGGCCTCCTCGTGGGCGTGGGCCTGGCGTTTCTGTTCGACAGTCTGGACCATTCCATCAAGAGCAAGGCGGACGCCGAGAAAGTGCTGGGGCTGCCCGTCCTCGCGTCTATCAACGAGGTTCGAGCTGGGGGGAGGCGGAAGTGACCTACGAGCAGTTCTACGGGCTCTCAGAAAACCCTTTCGGAGTGACTCCGGACCCCAGGTTCTTCTTCTCGTCCAGGAGCCACCAGGACGCGTTGGCCTATCTGCGTTACACGCTGGGTGAGAGAAAGGGGTTCGCCGTGGTGACGGGCGAAGTCGGCGTCGGGAAGACGACCGTCGTGAGGAGGTTCGTGGAGACGCTGAACGGCGGCGTGGACCTGGCCGTGGTGCTCAACCCGAAGCTATCCTTCAAGCAGCTCCTCGCCACGATCGCCAGGGAGCTTGGCTCCTCGGTCAAAGGAAAGAACAAGGCAGACCTTCTTCTCGACCTCAAGGACTTCCTGGTGGATGCCAGACGGAGGGACAGAAGCGTGGTCCTGATAGTGGACGAGGCCCAGAATCTACCGGCCTCTTCGCTGGAGGAGATCCGCATGCTGTCCAACCTTGAAATGGAATCCAGCAAGCTCCTCCAGATCGCGTTCGTGGGGCAGCCCGAGCTGTCGCAGATGCTCAACTTGACGTCGCTGAGGCAGCTGAGGCAGCGGATTCCCGGCATATGTACCATCAGGCCTTTGTCGCAGGAGGAAGTGGAGCAGTACGTGAGGACTCGGCTGGAGAAGGCCGGGTGGCAGGGTAGGCCGGAGTTCGTCAAGGAGGCGTTCGAGGAGACATTCAGATACTCGGGCGGCATACCGAGACTCATCAACTTCGTCTGCGACCGCAGCCTGCTTCTGGGCTTCGTGGAGGAGGCCGGGCTTGTCGACGGCCGGCTGGTGCGCGCTGCGGTCAGGGACCTCGAAGGTATTCAGGAGGTTGTGACGTGAGCAAGATCTCGGACGCCCTGGACAAGGCGGACAGAGAGAGAAGGGGTCGGGGAGAAACCCCCGCTCCCGAGCAGACGCGGCCCGAGCTGGGTCCCGCTCTCTCCGGGAACGTGCCCGACGAGTTCTGGCGTGAGCTGGGCATGATGAGAAACCTAGTCGAGTCGCATCTGCCCTCGAAGAAATCTCGGTCGCTCCTCGTTACCAGCACGGCCGCCGGCGAGGGAGTGTCGTCTGTGACGGCGAATTTCGGGAAGGTCCTGGCCGACGACCCGTCCCTGAACGTGCTGGTGGTGGACGCAAACCCAGGCGCTCCCGCACAGCACGAGTTCTTCGGAATCGATAACGCGAACGGATTTGTGGAGCTCGCCCGGGGAGTCCTAAAGCCGGACGAGGCCGCGAGGGCGACGGTCAGAACGAACCTCTCCGTGATTCCCAGCGGCGCTGCGTCCGGAGGCATGTTGCAGCTGGCCGGCGCGGAGAGGGTCGTGGGCATCCTTGCCGCTCTCCAGGCCCGCTTCAACTACGTTCTTCTCGACGCTCCGCCGGTTCTGTCACACCCCGAAACGGCGGTCCTGGGGAGCCGCGTGGACGGAGTGCTCCTGGTCGTTCGCGCTCTCAACACTCGGAGAGAGGTGGCCGCCCGGGCCAGGGACACGCTGGCCAGGTCCGGCTGCAACGTGATCGGAGTAGTGCTCAACAGGTACAAGTACTCCATCCCCGAGTTCATATACAGGAGAGTCTGAACTGCCGGCTTTCCTGCCCGACGTGAAAGCGTGTTTCTGAGAAGCCCCCCTGATGGATGAACTGGTTTACCGGGGTTCGCCTGGAGAGCAGGCCAGAATCCTTGTTGCTTTGAGGAACGCAGCGCGGACGGCGGCCGAGAGGCTCGGCCTGACCGGCCGTGACGCCGTCGTGCTCACGGGCGGCTTCGGCCGGGGTGAGGGCGCACTGTGGAGACAGCCCGGCTGCCAGCCGAGGCCCTTCAACGACGTCGACCTTCTCGTAGTTGGGTCAAGGCCCGCAGCGCCGGAGAGCGTTCTTGCGGAGCTGAGGCGCAGCCTGGCGGCCGCGCTGGGTGCAGACTTCGTGGACCTGGGCTACGTCCGCCAGTCAAGCCTGGCGGGGGCGGAACCCACGGTCTTTCTGTATGAGCTCAAGGCGGCGAGCCGCGTCCTGTGGGGGGCGGAACGAGTCCTGGACGCGGTGCCGGCCTTCGCGCCCTCCGAGCTTCCGCTTACCGAAGGCACCAGGTTCTTCCTGAACAGGGGATTGAGTCTGCTCTCCCTGTCGCTGCTCATGGAGGCGGCCACGGACGAGGCAGCTCTCCGGAAGTCCGCGGCCGCGGCGTGGAGCAAAGTCGTGCTGGCGGCCGGTGATTCGCTGCTTCTGGAGAGAAAGCTGTATCACTGGTCCTACGCGACTCGCATGGAGAGGATGGACGAGGCGGGAGCCGTCTCGGGCGCCGAAGGTCTGGCGGCCACGTATCGCGAGGCCGCCCTCTTCAAGCTGACGGCCGACTTCGAGAGACTCCCTTCTCAGGACCCACTCGAGCTGTTCAAGGAAGCCAGGTCCCTGCACGAGAAGCGGTTTCGGTTGTTCGAGGAGGGACGGACGTTCACTAGCATTCCCGACTGGCGGGATTATCCGGCGGTGGTAGTACGGACGGGGCTGATCCCGGCCAGAAGAAGACTGAAGGAATCCTTGCTGACTGTGGCCCGGAACGCGCTCAGGAGGGGCGAGACGGCGCGATTCGCCAGACTTCCGCTCGTCGGAGAGGAAAGGCGCCTCGCGCTTCTCCCGCTGCTGCTTTACGCCGTGCTGGGGCGTCCGAGCCGGTCGTTGGAGGCGAGATACGTGGAGGCCGCCTGCAGGCTGGAGCTGGGCAGGGGCGGCGGCCTGGACGAATGGAGGCGTCTCGCTGCGCGCCTTTCAGCCGGAGCGCACGCCTAGGTCAGCCCGCGGGACGTTTGGAGACGATCAGACAGTGACACGCGCAGACTACGGAAGGATATCAATCTTCGTGCTGGTGGACGCCCTCGGCTGGCGGTTGGCCCAGAAGCACAACTTCCTGTCGGACATACTGCCGGTCAGGCACGAGCTGCGCACGGTGCTGGGCTTCAGCTCGGCCGCCATCCCGACTCTGCTCTCCGGCAAGATGCCGGAAGCACACGGCCACTGGTGCCTTTTCCGCAGGCGCAGGTTCCTGTCGTGTTTCAGTTGGGCCTGGCCGGTCCTCGCTCTCCCGCCCGTGCTGCGGGAGAACTACCGCACCCGCAACGCCGTCGGCCGGGTCACCAGGAGTCTTTTCAACATCACCGGGTACTTCTGTCTGTACGAGGTCCCGGTGTCGGTCCTGTTGCGTCTGGATTACGCCGAGAGGAAGGACCTCTGGACGCCGGGCGCGCTGTCCGGGTGCAGGAACATCTTCGACGAGCTCAAGCTGAACGCCGTGGCCTATTGCGCCAGCGGTTGGCGGAACACGGACGAGCAGAAGCTGGCGTCTTGCCTCGGCGCGGTGTCGAAGTCGCCGGTCCAGTGCTGTTTCCTTTACCTTAGCGAGCTGGACGCGGCTCTCCATGCGTCCGGGCCGGATTCCGAAGGGGCCAGGCAGGCGCTCGTAGCGGCCGGGGTCAGGATAAGGAGACTGCTGGGCAGGGCAGAGGAGTTGTACTCCGACGTGCGCCTGTTCGTGTTCTCAGACCACGGAATGACCGCCGTGAGCGGTACCCACGACCTTCAGGCGGCGCTCAGGTCCGCCCGGGCAACGGGCTCGCTGAAGCGCTCGTCCTTCCTTGCCTTCTACGACTCCACGATGGCCAGGTTCTGGACCAAGAACGCCGGCTCGCGGGAGGCCCTCGAGGCGTTCCTGTCTTCTTTGCCCTACGGCACGGTGCTGTCGGACGAGGACAAGACCGAATTGGGGCTGAGGTTCCGCAGAAACGACTACGGTGATGTGGTATTCGTGATGCGCCCGGGCAGCATCATCCTGCCCAGCTTCGCCTCCAGCGCCGCGCCCAGGGGGATGCACGGTTACCATCCGTCCGACCCCGACAGCAGCGCGTGTCTTCTGGCGGCGAAGGAGCCGAGGACGCCGCCGAGCCACGTGAAGGACATGTATGCGGTATTCCTGGATGAGCTGGGCATATGACGGAACTCGAAGGAACGGATAGAGGCCCCGGGCTGCCCGGGCAACGCAAGGACTCCACTGCCAGCAGGGTCACGACGGCCATGGGTTGGAGCGTGGGCGCCAAGCTCGCCAGGACGGCCATCGCAGTCGCTTCCTCAATAGTGATCGTGCGCGGACTGGGCGCTCACGACTACGGCGTGCTGAGCAGCGTGAGGACCATCCTCACGTTCCTGGCCTTCGTGTGCGGTCTGGGCCTGGGCCAGGCGCTGCTGCGGTTCATGCCCGAGTTGAGGGTCAAGCGCGACGCGGAGGGAGCCAGGGGGCTTCTGGGGTTCGTGCTTCTGCTCCAGCTGGCGGCCTGGGCC
>JAFGJU010000165.1 GCA_016928935.1 Candidatus Eiseniibacteriota bacterium
CGTGGGCACCAGGTCGAAGGAGCTCTGCGGAGGCACCCACGTGGAGCGGACCGGTCAAATAGGGCAGTTCCTCATAGTGTCCGAAAGCGCGATCGGGTCCGGCGTCAGGCGGATAGAAGCACTCACGGGCACGGAGGCCAGGGCGAGAGTAGTGGAGAGAGGAAGGACCCTGGAGGCGATAAGGGAGCTCGTCGGCGGGACCAGAGATGAGCTTCTGGCCAGGACCACCGAGCTGGTTAAGGCGCGGGAGGAACTGGACAGGAAGTCGCATCAAGACGAGAAAACAAAGGCGGCCGCGGAGGTGGACAGGATACTCGCGTCCGCCGAGGACTTCTCGGGGGTCAAGGTCGTCGCTGCCAGGGTGGACATAGCCGGACAGGAGATGCTGCGCGAGGCCGGAGACATCTTGAGACTGAAGCTCACGAAAGGAGCCGGAATCATAGGAGCCGTCGTGGAGGGGAAAGTCCTCCTCCTGGCGTTCGTGGGCGACTCGCTCCTGTCCGAGAAGAGGATTGCTGCGGGCGACGTGGCTCGCGAAGCCGCGAGGGTCGTGGGCGGCGGCGGCGGCGGCAAGCCTCACATGGCCACGGCCGGCGGACACGACGTGGCGGCTCTGGACAAGGCCCTGGCCAGGGCACGCGAGTTCATACTGGAAAGAATCGGGTAGAACCGGACCGGGGCTTCGGGCCGGGGCACCGCGGCGTCCGAGCGGGTGTCTTTCAGCCGCGCTCGGTCACGACAGAGGAATCGCTTGAATCCGGCAGTCGAAACAGGAAAGGTCTTCTCAAGCTTGCTCTCGGCTTCCTCGAGGCAGGGAAGCGCGTTCCTGGTGCTCGTGGACCCGGACAAGACGAGCCCTTCGCAGGCGCGTTCGCTGGCGAAGTTGGCCGAAGAATCCGGCGTGGACGGTCTCCTGGTGGGAGGGAGCCAGGGTTTTTGCGGCAGTCTGGACGAGCTCGCGGCGGCCGTGAAGGAGTCGACCGGCCTTCCGGTGATACTGTTTCCCGGCAGCGCCTGCCAGTTGTCGGACAGGGCGGACGCCATCCTCTTTCTCTCGATGCTCAGCTCCCGCAATCCGCAGTACCTGATCGGAGAGCACGTCAAGGCGGCGCCGGTGCTGCGCCGGATGTCCATTGAGATAATACCCACGGCGTACCTGCTCGTAGAGTCCGGCACGCTGACTTCCGTCCAGTTCGTGACGCAGAGTCTTCCAATACCGCGCGAGAAAGTGGACCTCGCCGTGGCGCACGCGCTTGCGGGGAAGTACATGGGCATGAGACTCGTTTACCTGGAGGCGGGGAGCGGTGCGGCTGCGCCCGTGCCGGCCGAGATGGTTCAGGGGGTCTCGCTGACGACGGACCTTCCTGTTGCGGTGGGCGGGGGCGTGCGCACGCCCGAGCAGGCCGGACGATTCGCGCGGTCGGGCGCGAGCTTCGTGGTGGTGGGCAACGTCCTTGAGACCGGGGCGGCGTCCCTGGTCAAGGAGCTTGCCGCCGCCGTTCACTTCCGCAAGTGAGCCGGACGCGAACCGGCCTCACGCGGGGGCCAGACGGGCCGACCTGTGTGGGGCGCAACTGACTTAGGGGGTGATTCCTATCAAGGGGCTTATTCTCAGCGGGGGAAAGGGGACGAGACTCCGCCCCATCACCTTCACGAGCGCCAAGCAGCTCGTGCCGGTGGCGAACAAGCCGATACTCTTCTACGGTATCGAGGCCATGCGGGAGGCCGGCATCCGCGACATCGGCATAGTCGTGGGTGACACGAAGAACGAAATCCGCGGCGCGGTGGGAGACGGAAGCGCCTTCGGGGTCAAGGTCACTTACATAGAGCAGGAGGCGCCGCTGGGGCTGGCGCACGCAGTCAAGGTGTCCAGGGACTACCTGAGGGAAGACCCGTTCGTGATGTACCTGGGAGACAACCTCATCAGGCAGGGCATCACTCCCCTGGTGGATGAGTTCAATCGCGAGAAGCCCAACTGCATGATACTGCTGGCCGAGGTGCCCAATCCTTCTGAGTTTGGAGTCGCCGAGCTCAGGGACGGAAGAGTCGTGCGACTGGAGGAAAAGCCCAAGAAGCCGGCCAGCAACCTCGCCCTGGTGGGCGTGTACATGTTCGACTCCCAAGTGTTCGGCGCGGTGGACGAGATAAGGCCTTCGTGGCGGAACGAGCTGGAGATAACCGACGCCATACAGAGGCTCATCGACCACAAGCTGGACGTCCGTTCGCACGTAGTGACGGGATGGTGGAAGGACACCGGCAAGCTGGAAGACCTGCTGGAGGCCAACAGGATGATTCTCCTGGACCTCCCGAAAAAGGTCGAGGGCACGATCGGAGCGGACTCGACGGTCGAGGGACACGTGGTCGTGGGCGCGGGGACGGAGGTCGTGGGAAGCGTGCTGAGGGGGCCGCTCATCATCGGGAGGGACTGCAGGATAGAACACTCCTACGTCGGGCCCTTCACCTCGGTGCAGGACTGCGTCCAGGTGAAAGACAGCGAGATAGAGCACAGCATCGTCCTCAACGGCAGCAAAATAATCGGAATCGGAGCTAGGATACAGGGAAGCCTGATAGGCCGGGACTCGGAGATAACCAGGCCGAACCGGAAACCGCGCTGCTTCATGTTCATGGTGGGCGACAGCAGCAAGATCGAGGTGCTGTGAGCTCGTTTCGCCCGCCCGCGGGGGAGGGACGATAGACCGGCTCGCCGGAAGCGGTGGCGATGCCGACGACCGGCGCCGGCCGCCGAAGAGTGCGGCGCGCGCAGTCGGCCGGGAAGAGCCGGTGCAAAGCATCGGGTTCGGGAGAGAGGAGTCGTGAGAGTACTAGTAACGGGTGCGAGGGGCATGCTCGGACGTGACCTGTGTGACATTCTTTCGGGCGGGCACGAGGTCACGGGAGTAGACATCGAGCAGGGTGACATCACGGACGCGGAAGTGGCGCGCCGACTGATGGCGGACGCGAGGCCGCAGACGGTGGTGCATTGTGCCGCGTACACGGACGTCGACCGGAGCGAGAGCGAGCCCGACGATGCCTTCCGCGTGAACGCGGACGGCGCCGGCAACGTGGCGGCGGCCTGCAGGGACGCCGGCTGCGCGATAGTCTACATAAGCACTGACTACGTGTTCGACGGTAGGGCCGAGCGGCCCTACAAGGAGAACGACGCTCCGGCTCCTCTGGGAGTCTACGGCGCCTCCAAGCTGGCGGGAGAGAGACTGGTGCGCGAGGCCACGCCGCGGCACTTCGTCGTGAGGACTTCGTGGCTGTTCGGCGCGGGCGGCAGGAACTTTGTTGACACCATCATCGGTCTGGCCCAAGATAGGGAGACTCTCGAGGTCGTCAACGACCAGGTGGGTTCGCCGACCTTCACGCGACACCTGTCCCGCGGCCTGGCCCGCGTGATAGAAAGCGACAAGTTCGGAACCTATCACGCCTCCAACGCCGGGAGTTGCTCCTGGTTTGATTTTGCTCGTGAGATTCTGCGCGCGTGGGGCGACTCGAGGACCAGGGTAGTCCCGGTGGACAGCGCCAGACTGGGGCGTCCGGCGAAGAGGCCCGCCCTGTCCGTTCTGGACACGACGCTCTTCCGATCGACGTTCGGCTTCCCGATGCCTCATTGGAAGGACGCGCTGGCCGAGTACCTCGAGCTCAAACGACGGAGTGCACATTGAGACGATCCCAGTACGACAGAGAGGCCGAGCGGGCGCTGAGGAGCTCGGCGGAGCTGTTGCGCAGGACGGCGGAGTCGTCGTCCGGATGGGCGGCCGAGGTCGCCAGGCAGATGGTCACTCGGCTCCGCGCGGGCGCGAAGGTGATTTGCTGCGGAAACGGCGGCAGCGCCGCCGACGCCCAGCACGTGGCGGCAGAGCTCTCCGGGAAGTTCTATCTTGTGAGACGGCCGCTTCCGGCCCTCGCCATCACCACCAACCCTTCGTCCCTCACCGCCATATCGAACGACTACGGTTACGAGAGCGTTTTTGCGAAGCAGATAGAAGGTCTGGGCAGGCGCGGCGACGTCCTGCTGGCTTTTTCAACGAGCGGCCGCTCGCCCAACGTGCTCAGGGCCGTGGCCGTCGCGCGCAAGATGGGGATGTTCACAGTGGGTTTTACGGGAGCGAAGGGCGTGGCGTTCGCCAGGAAGTGCGACATGTGCCTCGTGGTGCCGTCTGACGACTGCCCGCGCATTCAGGAGGCGCACATAGCCGTGGGCCACTCAATCTGCTTTCTCGTGGAGAAGGCAATGTTCGGAGGCAAATGAAGAACTTTCTGTTGATATTCATCAGCGTGCTGATCGCGGTGCTGGGGCAGCTGGCGATGAAGCACGGCATCACTTCCGGCCGCCTCGTTGCCAGGCTGGGTGAGGTGTCGAGCGTTTACTCCTACTTCGTCTCGGCTTTCACAAGTCCGTTCGTGCTGGTCGGGTTCCTCCTGTACGGCCTGAGCTCGCTCTTCTGGCTCATAGTGTTGGGTAGAGTGCAGTTGAGCTACGCCTACCCGCTCGTTAGCATGGGCTACGTGCTCGCGGTCTTCTTCTCGTGGCTCCTGTTCAAGGAACAGGTGGGCACGATGAGACTGGTTGGGCTGGGCGTGATCTGCATCGGCGTGACTCTCCTGTCGAGGAGTTGACCGGCCGAGGGCGGCTTACACCCGTCGCCGCGGGGGGCGACAGATGGGCACCTTCCTTCTGATACTGAAAGAGGCGAGGCCGCATCAGTGGGTCAAGAATCTCATCGTGTTCGCGGCGCTCCTCTTTTCGCAGAACCTCGGTCAGGGTCACCTGCTCGCGAGGTCCCTCCTCGCGTTTGTGGTCTTCTGTCTTCTTTCGGGCGGGGTCTACCTCTTCAACGACATAGTGGACCTGGAGTCGGACAAGCTCCACCCGGCCAAGCGTAAGCGGCCCCTGGCGAGAGGGGATCTGAGCGTGCCGGCGGCAAGCGCCGGGTCCGGGGTCTTCATAGCAGCGGGCATGCTGGCGTCGTTGGCGCTGGGGCCCTCCTTCGCGGGCGTATCGGCGGTCTATCTCATCCTGAGCGTGCTGTATTCGCTTTACCTCAAGCGCATTCTCATCCTGGACGTCCTGACCATCTCCGTGGGCTTCGTGCTGAGGGCGATCGCCGGGGTGGAGGCGCTTCGGCAGCCGGTGCCGCGCATCGAGCTCTCACCGTGGCTCCTCGTGTGCACGCTTTTTCTGGCCATGTTCCTCGGGTTTGGAAAGCGCAGGCATGAAATCGCCCTGCTCGACTCCAGGGCGAACGGACACCGCA
>JAFGJU010000166.1 GCA_016928935.1 Candidatus Eiseniibacteriota bacterium
AGGCGGTGAACGAGCTCTACAGAGTGAACGTCACCGGCACTCAGAATCTGATGTTCTGCCTTCTGGAGGCCGGACTGATGGTGACGACCCTCGTGACGGGTTCCGGCGCGGTGTACGGGTCGTCCGTGCCGCCCGGGGCCGCGCCCATCTCCGAGAGCGCGCTGCCGGCGCCCGAGACCCTGTACGGCGCGAGCAAGCTTGCGCAGGAGTCTTTGGCCTCCGCCTTCGGCGGAGCCGCGGGCATGAACGTGCTCGTGACGCGCGCGTTCAATTACACCGGGCCGGGAGAGGGGCCGGGAATGGCCTGCTCGGCGTTCGCGAGGCAGATAGTCGAGTGCGAGATGAAAAACGGGGGCACGGTCAGGGTCGGCAACCTGGACTCGTACAGGGACTACTGCGACGTGCGGGACGTGGTCAGAGCGTACTCGATGGTGGCCACGAAGCCCGGGGTCGCAGGAGTGTTCAACGTGTGCTCGGGCAGGGCCGTCCGCATGAGAGAGATTCTGGACTCGCTGGTCGCGCTGTCGAGCGCAAAAATCAGCGTGGAAGTTGACCCGGCGCGGGTCAGAGCCGTGGACAGTAGTTATCAGAGAGGAGACTGCTCCAGGATAAGAGACTTGGTCGGTTGGACGCCTCGGATCCCACTGGAACGGACCCTGGCAGACGTGCTGGATTTCTGGCGCGGGAAGCTCGCCGGAGCCGGTTCGGAACGGGGGCCTCGCCCGAAAGGAGAAAACTCGAGATGAACTGGCAAGAACAGAAGGTGCTGGTGACCGGAGCCGGCGGGTTCATTGGAAGTCATCTGGTGGAGAGGCTGGTCTCGCTCAAGGCGTCGGTGCGGACGTTTGTGAGGTACAACTCCAAAGGATCATGCGGCTTCATAGACGGATTCGCTCCCCAGACGAAAGAGAAGCTGGAAGTAGTCGCCGGGGACCTCAGGGACCCCGAGGCGGTGAGGTCGGCGTGCAGGGACGTGGACGTGGTTTTTCACCTGGGCGCCTTGGTTGCCATTCCTTACTCCTACGTTCATCCGGTGGAGGTGGCCCACACCAACGTGTTGGGGACGTTGAACGTGCTGTGCGCGGCCAGGGACTGGAAAGTGAAGAAGGTGGTCCACACTTCCACGAGTGAGGTGTACGGCACCGCGCAGTACGTTCCCATCGACGAGAAGCATCCGCTGTGCGGCCAGTCGCCGTATTCGGCCAGCAAGATCGGGGCGGACCAGCTCGCCGAGAGCTTCTTCAGGTCGTTCGAGCTGCCCGTGGCCGTGATCCGGCCGTTCAACACATACGGGCCGCGCCAGTCGGCCAGGGCGGTCATTCCGTCGGTCATAACGCAGGTGATAGCCCACGGCACGGTGTACATCGGGGCCACTCATCCCACTCGGGACCTGACGTACGTCGAAGACACAGTGGACGGGTTCGTCAAGGTGGCCGAGTGCGAGGAGACAGTCGGGAAGGTGGTTAACCTGGGCACCGGCGTGGAGGTCTCCGTGCGCGAGCTCATAGACAAGGTGTCCGCCATGGTCGGAAAGGAGGCCAAGGTCGTGTTCGACCCGGCCCGGCTGAGACCCGCAAGGAGTGAGGTGGAGAGACTGGTCGCGGACACGACCCGCGTGAGAGAGCTGACCGGGTGGAAACCGGCGGTGTCCCTGGACGAGGGCCTGCGTAGGACGGTGGCCTGGATATCCGACCATTTTTCCCAGTACAGGCCCGAAACGTACGCGATATGACGGCGTCCCGGCCGGCGGAGAGCGCCGGTCGAGCGGACCGCCGGAGACGTATGACTCAGAAAACGGAGAGAGCGATGATTGCCGTTGTGATGGCGGGCGGCCTGGGCTCCAGGATGAGACCTCTCACGTACACCATCCCCAAGCCGCTCCTGCCCATCGGGGAGAAGCCCATACTGGAGATCATCCTGCAGAAACTCAAGACAGCGGGTTTCGGCAAGGTGTTCATAACCACCAACTACCAGTCGGAGCTGGTCAGGTCGTACTTCGGCAGAGGCGCGCGCTTCGGCGTGGAGCTCGAGTACACCGAGGAATCGGAGGCTCTGGGCACGGCCGGCCCGCTGTTCCTGCTCAAGGGCAGGATAGCGGAGCCGTTCCTGGTGATGAACTGCGACGTGCTCACCAAGCTCGACCTGGGTGCGCTTTACCGTTTCCACCTGGAGAAGGGCGCCGACATGACGGTGGCAGCCGCCTGCTACGACGTCCAGGTGCCGTACGGAGTGCTGGAGCTGGACGGAGACTCGGTCAAGGGCGTGGTTGAGAAGCCTCGGACTTCGCATCTGGTCCTGGCGGGGATGTACGTCTTGAACCCCGAGATACTGGGGATGAGGGAGCCCGTGAAGACCGACGTCCCCGACCTCATAAGGGCTCTGGTCGCCGGCGGCAAGCGGGTGGCCTTCTACGAGGTGAAGGAGCCCTGGATCGACGTCGGCAGGATGGCCGACTACGAGCGGGCCACGAACGAATTCAGGAAGTGGGAAGAGTCCCAGTAGTCAGGAGGACGCATGGAAAGGGTCGTGCACGAGACCGCCGCCGTACACCCCAGCTGCACGCTGGGGGCCTACGTGGTGATAGGCGCAAGGGTGAAGATGGGACCCGAGTGCGTGGTCGGCAACGGGGTGGTGATTCACGCCGACACCGAGATCGGCGCCGGCGTGCGCATAGACGACAACGCGGTTGTGGGGAAGCTCCCCATGAAGGGGGCGATAAGTGTGCTCAAGGTGGCCGACGGGCTCCCGCCGGCCAGGATCGCCGACGGCTGCATAATAGGCACGTCCTCGGTCGTGTACAGGGGAGCGGACATCGGCGCCAACGTGCTCATCGCCGACCTGGCCACTGTGAGGGAGAACGTGAAGGTGGGTCCGCGAACCATAATCGGCAGGGGCGTGACCGTCGAGAACCTGTGCACGATTGGGGCGAGCTGCAAGCTCGAGACCGAGAGCTACATAACCGCTTACTCCGTCCTGGAGGACAACGTCTTCATCGCGCCCCAGGTGTGCACGTCGAACGACAATTTCGTCGGCAGGACGAAGGAGCGCTTCAAGCATTTCAAGGGTGTGACAGTCAAGAAGGGCGGCCGGATCGGCACCGGTGCAGTGATACTTCCCGGCAAGGTAGTGGGGGAGGACGCTCTCGTGGCGGCCGGCGCGCTGGTGACCAGCGACGTGCCGGCGGGCAAAGTCGTGGCGGGTGTGCCGGCCAAGGTCTGGAGGGACGTGCCCAAGGAGCAGCTGCTGGAGAACCAGTGAGAAGACGAACGCCCGGAGCATGAGCGGGGCCGGCGCCCAGTCCTGGCCGCGCCCTCTGCAGGCGACCGGCGCCGCAATCCGCGAAACGACCGGGCGGGCTCAGTCCGCCTGCGCGGCCGGCGCCGCGGCTGGACAAGTGTCCGGGGAAAAGTTGGAGGAGTGAATGCGCGTACAGTTTCTGGACTTGAGACAGCAGTATCTCTCGATAAAGCAGGAAATCGACGAGGCCGTGCTGCGACAGGTGGGCAGTGGCAACTACATCCTGGGAGAGGCCGTGGCGCAGCTGGAGAAGCGAATCGCCGAATACTCAGGAGCCGC
>JAFGJU010000167.1 GCA_016928935.1 Candidatus Eiseniibacteriota bacterium
GCGCCCACGGCGCGGCCGACGGCGTCAGCGGTTCCCCGGTTGTCCCCGGTTAGCACGACCACGCGGCGCACGCCGGCCGCCTTGAGCTCGCGGATCAAGCCTCGCGCCTCCGGCCGAATGGAGTCCGCGACGCTGATGAACCCGCATACGTGCCGGTCGCTCCCAATCACAATAATAGAATGCCCGGCGTCCTCCATGCGCACCGCCATTTCGTGCATTTCGGCGTCCCACCCGCCCTTCTCGTGGAGAAGCCGGTGGCTGCCGAGCCAGAACTGGCGTCCCTCTATCGTGGCCTCGGCGCCTCGCCCCTTGAGCGCGCGGAACTCCTCCGCTTTGAGGGGCTCCACGCCCTCCGCCCGCGCCCTCTTGAGGACTGCCGCGGCCAGAGGATGCTCGCTGTTAGCTTCCAGCGCGGCTGCCCGGGCGAGAATCTCTGCCCGCGTGTGCCCGTTCAACGGCACGACCTCCTGCACCTCCGGCACTCCTTTCGTCAGAGTCCCGGTCTTGTCCAGTGCGAAGGCCTTCACGCCTGCCACCGCTTCCAGGAACACTCCGCCCTTGATGAGCACGCCGGCTCGGGCCGCCGCCGTGATTGCGGCAACGATGCTGACCGGCGTGGATATGACCAGCGCGCAGGGACAGGCGATGACGAGGACCACGAGCGCCTGGTAAAACCACCGGCTCCACTGGCCGCCGAAGACGGGCGGCACGACGGCCACGGCCAGCGCCGCGGCCATCATGGCAGGCGTGTAGTATCGCGCGAACTTCTCTATCCACTGCTCGACCGGCGCTCTACGCGACTGCGCCTGCTCGACCATCCGGATTATGCGCGACAGAGTCGTGTCGGACGCCGCCTTCGTGGCCCTGAACTCTATGGCGCCGTCCTCGTTGATGGTGCCGGAGAAGACCTCGGCTCCCTCCTCCTTTGCGACAGGCATCGACTCGCCCGTGATGGGCGCCTGATTGACGGTCGTCCTGCCCTTCGTGATTATTCCGTCAAGCGGTATCCGTTCCCCGGGCCTCACCAGAACAGTCACCCCCGGCGGGACCTCCGCGAGAGGTTTCTCCACGACGTCACCGTCGCGCAGCGAGACGTACCGCGCCGTCGGCGGCGTCAGGCTGACGAGCGAGCCGATGGCCCGCCGCGCGCGGGCCACACTCCACGACTCCAGCAGGAGCGAGAGCGCGAAGAGAAACGTGACGGTCCCGGCTTCGAACCACTGGCCGATGCCGGCTGCGCCCAGCACGGCCACGGTCATCAGCAGATTCATGTCGGGACGTAACCGGCGTAGCGCCAGCCACGCCCTGGGCGCGATGAACCACCCCCCGGCCACGACCGCGGCCGCGTAGAGCACGACGACGGGGAGGGGAAACGCGTGGTGCCCCTCCCCTCCGTTCCCTCCACCGGCCAGCGCGTGCACCAGGTCGCCGTGCATGGCGACGTGAGTCAAGAATCCCGCCAGCACCAGAACGCCCGAGGCCCAGCACATCACGGCTCGGCCGCGCCTTTGCCACCAGCCCTCCTCGAGCGCACACACCCCGGGGGCGCACGCATCGCCGGCGGCCTCCGCCTCCAGTCCGACCCGTCGCGCGGCGTCGCGCACTGCGGCCACGTCCGCGAGGCCCTCGGAGAACTCGACTGTCATCGTGCCCTCAATCAGGTTGAAGTCGAGGCCCCCGACCCCGGGCACTCTGCTGACCGCGCCCCTGAGCGCATTGACTTCCTCCGCGCAGTCCATTCCTTTGATTGTGAACGTTCGCCGTTCCATACACGTTCCTACGGTTGGGGTCGCACTGCCGTCCGCCGCTCGCCTGGACTCCTGTGTGTCCTACCGTGGCGTCAGCGGCGGCGCCGCGCCCTTGCCTCAGTTCCTGAGCCGCTGTGTGGTGCGAGCGCCAGTGCACCTCAACAAACAAATTGCCCGAAGTCAGTAAATTGAATAGAATGTCAGTTGGACAAGATGTCCTCGGTGCGCCCATAGCTCAATTGGATAGAGCGTCTGACTACGGATCAGAAGGCTGGGGGTTCGAGCCCTCCTGGGCGCATTTCCGCATGTGTGTGACGCGACGGGCCGCGCCACGATTGAGGCCGCCGCGGCCTGGCAGGTCGGAGAGGCCACTTATCTCCTTGTGACTGACTCTATCACCCCTCCCCCGAGCACGGTGTCCCCGTCGTAGAAGACGGCGGACTGTCCCGGGGTAATCGCGCTCTGGGCGGCGTCGAACGTCACACGAAGCCTCTGCCCGGGCCCGAGCCCCGCCCCGGGCGCCGCTTCCTCCACGAGCGCCGGAGCTGCCTGGTGCGTGTAGCGCACCTGGACCAGCGCGCGCAGCGGGAGTCGCTCGGCGGCGTCGCTCAGCCAGTTCACGTCGGCGCAAGTGAACTCACGGGACAGAAGGTCGCGCTTCTCTCCCATCACGACCGTGTTTGTGTCGGGCCTGAGCTCCACGACGTACTGTCTGTCGGCGCCCGAGATGCCCAACCCGCGTCTCTGACCCACCGTGTAACGTACGAGCCCGCGGTGGGAGCCCAGAGCCTTTCCGGCGACGTCAATCACGTCTCCGGGGCGAACGTCAATCCCCATGGCCGAAAGCCGGGCCGTCACGAAGTCTCCGCAGTCTCCGGCCGGGACAAAGCATACGTCCTGGCTCTCCTCGCGCTCTGCTGAGGGAAGTCCCAGTTCCGAGGCGAGCCGCCTTACGTCCGACTTCCGCATCTCACCCAGGGGAAAGCAGAGGTTCTCCAGACGGGCCGACGTAACGGCCCAGAGAGCGTAGCTCTGGTCCTTCTGCTCGTCTGTGCCGCGCCGCATTCGAGTCGCCGCTCCGTCCGCTTCTCGCTCGAGCCTCGCGTAGTGGCCCGTGGCCAGGAAGTCCGCGCCCAACGACCGGACCCTGTCCAGCAGGACCCCGAACTTGACCCTCGCATTGCACAGCACGCAAGGGTTCGGAGTCTTGCCTCTGGAGTACTCGAGGCAAAACGGCCGCACGACGCCCTCCTCGAACACGTCCTCCAGCTCCACCACGTAATGCGGAATGCCGAGTCTCGCGGCCGCGGCTCTTGCGTCTTCTATTGCGGCCATCGAACAGCAGGAACGCCCGGAGGCGGGCGCGTCGGCGTAGGACCACAGCTCCATGGTCACGCCGAACACACGATGGCCCTTCTCAACGAGAAGGGCCGCGGCTACTGAGCTGTCCACTCCCCCGCTCATGGCGACTGCCACGGTGGCGGACGAAGGAAAGATGTCTCTTTTCACGGCGTCACTATTGAGGGGAATCCGGCACCTTTCCCTGTTTCGCCACGTAGTCCTCTATGGCCTTGTGCAACGCGTCAGCGGCCAGGTTGGAACAGTGCATCTTGACCGGAGGCAGGCCGCCCAACGCCTCCGCCACCGCCTTGTTGGAAATGGCCAGCGCCTCTTCGAGCGTCTTGCCCTTCACGAGCTCGGTCACCATGCTGCTCGTGGCTATCGCCGCCCCGCAGCCGAACGTCTTGAACTTGGCGTCGGCTATGCGGCCGTCCTCAACCTTGATCTCCATGCGCATGATGTCGCCGCAGACGGGATTCCCGACCTGTCCGACGCCGTCCGCATTCTCTATGCTTCCGACGTTCCTCGGATTCCTGAAGTGGTCCATGACCTTTTCGCTGTACATTTCCGACTTCTCCCCCCCCGTTCGGAGTCAACGTGGCCGAACGCCCCCTCTCCTCCGGGGAGCCCGAGGCGTCGAGAGACGATGTATCGTTCCGCAGACTGCCGCGGCAGCAAACTCTCACACGCAGGTCCCACTCTGCCTGTAGAGAGGTGACATGGCCCGGAGCCTTTCCACGATTCTGGGAAGGACCTCCAGCACATAGTCCACGCCGCTCTCCGTGTTTTCGGTCCCGAGACTGAAGCGCACCGACCCCTGAGCCGTAGCGGGCGGCACGCCCATGGCGAGGAGCACGTGCGACGGCTCCGAGGAGCCCGACGTGCAGGCGGAGCCGCTCGATACGGCGATGCCTTCCATGTCGAGGCTCAGGACGAGTGACTCTCCCTCTATGAATTCGAAGCAGATGCTGGCTGTGCTCGAAAGCCTCTTGGTCGGGTGCCCGTTCAGCCGGACGTGCGGCACGGTCGAAAGCACTCCTTCCTCCAGCTTGCGCCTGAGCCCGAGCACGTGGGCCTCGGTCGCCTCCAGGTCGCGGGTCGCCAGCTCCACCGCCTTCGCAAACCCCACGATTCCCGACACGTTCTCCGTGCCGGCGCGTTTCTTGCGCTCGTGATGCCCTCCGAAAATGACCGGGACGAGCGGGGTGCCTCGCCTCACGATGAGGGCGCCCACCCCCTTGGGGCCGTATATCTTGTGCGAGGAGAGCGACATCAAGTTGACCCCCATCGCGTTCACGTCCAGCGGGAGCTTGCCCAGCGTCTGCACTGCGTCCGTGTGGAATACTATCCCGCGCTCCAGCGCGAGCCTCCCGATTTCCTCGACGGGCTGTATCGACCCGGTCTCGTTGTTGGCGTGCATGATTGTGATGAGGACGGTGTCCTTCCTGACCGCGTCCCTCACCGCCTGAGGGGCCACCACGCCGTTGGCGTCGCACGGCACCTCGGTCACCTCGTACCCCATTCCTGCAAGATGCCGACACGTGCTCAGCACAGCGTGATGCTCGATCTGGCTCGTGATGATGTGCAGCCCCTTGTTGCAGAGAGCGCTCGCGACGCCGGTCACGGCCATGTTGTCGGCCTCCGTCCCCCCGCCAGTGAACACGACCTCGTCCGGCCTCGCGCCGACCGCGGCGGCCACCACGCCCCGGGCTTCGTCCAGAGCGCGCTTGGCCTCCTGCCCGAAAGAATGGACGCTGGAAGGATTGCCGAATCGCTCGCCGAAATACGGCAGCATCGCCTTCACTACTTCCGGGTGCACCGGAGTGGTGGCGTTGTGATCCAGGTACACTTTCTTCACCCTGTCCGACTCCTTACTTGCGCACCCGACGTCGGGCGCCGGACTTCGGCCGCCTGCCTCGAGGCCGGGCACTCCTCCTGCGCTCAGGGCAGGAGAGGGCCTTTGTCTCTTTGCACAGGTCTCTGAGGCTCGTCCTGTCCAGGGCGGCAACGATGCTGGCGTTCAGCTTCTTGATGAGTATCCTGCTCACGCAGCTGTCCGCTCTGGCGCACATCCTGGCCGCGCTGGCGTCCTCCAGGCAGTAAGAGAACTGTATCGGCCCTTCCACCGCCCTCACTATGTCACCGACTCGGATCCTGGCGGGGTTCCTGGCCAGGAGGTACCCGCCCTGCGGACCGCGCACGCTCTTAACCAACCCGCCCCTGCGTAACCTGGACATCAGCTGGTCAAGATACGGAAGAGAAATGCTCTGCCGCCTCGCTATGTCCTTGCCCGCAATCGGTCCCTCTCCAAAGCAGACGGCCAGGTCGTACATGGCCCTGACGCCGTAGCGTCCGGCAGCCGTCGTGAATCTCATCAACCAACCCCTGACTGGGAAACCCCGGAAAAACCCTCGTTCAGTTCCGGCGGCCGGGAGAATTCCGCCACGTGCGCCGCGCACCGGCGCGGCAACATCGGCCGCTCTCCCTGCACGTCAAGAATGATGCTATATTAGTTGACAAATTTGGTCAAGTATTTTTTCCGCGCTGTTTCCGGCCCGGCAGGCCTCAACGCCTGCCAACGGCCGAGGTGCGCGGGCCAAGGCGGCACCCCGGCCGGAGGCTCACCGGGCGGCTGAGTCAGACCATCGACGTCGTCCCACCGCCGAGGGGTAAGCGCCCGGCGGGCGCCCCCGCGCAAAGAGGAGAAAAACAGAGAGGGGCGCAAGGCGCCCCTTCTCCGTCGCACCGGTCGTCGAGCGGCCGGGTTCCTATGCCCCGCGAGCGGGTCTGGGCCCGCGCGCAGGCCGCGAGACCCGCTATTTCCCCGTGGCAGTCTTGGGGTCGGTCTTCTCCGTCGTCTTCGCCTCGGGCTTGGCTTGCGTCTTGGCCTTCTCGGCCTTCACGTAGTCGGCCCGCGGCATTACGGTCACCTTCTTAAGCCACACCGGCTCTACCGGGATGCTGGGCTCGGGCCCTTTGACCGGGACGCTGCCTATCTTCTCCACCACGCCCATTCCCTTCATGACCCGCCCGAACACTGTGTACTGCCCGTCCAGGAATGCTTTGTCCTCGAGGCACACGAAGAACTGCGAGCCCGCGCTGTTGGGAGAGGCGGCCCTGGCCATTGAGAGCGTGCCCTTCAAGTGGTTCCGAGCGTTGAACTCCGCGTTTATCGTGTACCCGGGCCCGCCCGTGCCGTCGTTGCTCGGGTCCGCGTCCTTGGTGAGCGGGTCTCCGCCCTGAATCATGAAACCTTTTATCACTCTGTGGAATCTGGTCCCGTCGTAGAAACCCGACTTGGCCAGCTTCTTGAAGTTCCGCACGTGATTGGGCGCGTCCTTCGGGAAGAACTCGAGCACGAACGTGCCGTGGTTGGTTTCCATTATCGCGACTTCGTCCGGCTCCGCCGCCGGCGCGGCCGCTTTTCCCTTCGCGGGTGCCGATTGCTTACTCTGCACCTTCGAACCCTCCTGGGCAAGAGACACTCCCGAGATGACCGCCGCAATCAGAAGAAAAACCGCCGCGCACGCCAGAATCCGGCCTGCTTTCATTTCGCTACCTCCCTAAACGATGTTCCCGTCAATAACCCAGCTCTTCCCTTTCCTTCAGGGCTTCCCTCCTCTTTATCAGCTTTTCCTGTCTCTCTATTTGTTTCTCCGCGTAGGCCCCCCACTGCGGGTCCGACAGCACTTCTTCGAACTTGGCCCTGGCGCCTTCGTAGTCCGTCATCTTCTCGAGCGCCCTGGCCCACGCACATATCAGGCAGGGGTCCTTTTTGTTGAGCGTCAGACCCTTCTTTGCGATGTCTATCGCCTCCGCGGGCCTCTTCGCGTCGGAGTACAAGAACCCGAGGCTGCACATGGACTGCATGTTGTCGGGCTCCGCGGCGAGCACCCTTTCGTAATTGACGATCGCTGAGTCAGTCTGCTCGTTTTCCTCGTACGCCATTGCCAAGTTGAACCGCTGGTCCACGCTGTTCGGCTCCACGGCCAGCACTTTCCTGTGCATCTCGACCGCCTTCGGATAGGCCTCGAGCTTCATGTACAGCCGCGCAAGAGACCTGATGGCGTTCATGTCGCTGTTGTCCATCGAGTACAAGCGTTCGTAGACGCTCTTGGCCTCAGCCAGAAGGTCGTTGTCACGGCACAGCTTCCCGAAGGCCGCCAGGACCTCCTTGTCGCCGGGCTTCAGCTCAATCGCCTTCTGGTACGCCATGGCAGCCTCGGCCACCAGCCCCTTCTGCCCGTACGCGAACGCGAGGGCCGAGAACGCATCGGGGTTGGCCGGCATGAGCTCTATTATCTTCTTGTACTCCTCGACCGCCTGGTCCAGGGAGCCGTGCAGCCCGTAGGCGTATCCCAGGTTGTAGTGCATGGCGGCCAGCCTTTCCGGCACGTCGGGAGTCCTCTCCAGAGCCTTCTTGAAAGCGCTGACCGCGTCGCCGTAATCTCTCATCTCTATGTAGGCGAAACCCAGGCTGGTGAACGCTTCCGCGAACTCGGGGTCGAACTCGGCGGCCTCCAGGAACTTCTCAACCGCGCTGGCGTAGTCCTTGTCGGTCATCAGTAATGTGCCTTCCTGGAAGGCTCTCTGCGCCGCATCCTTGAGCGCGATGGCTGCCCTGGTCTTGGAGGTCTCCCCTTCGTCCGCGGCGGCAGTGGCAGTCGCCGTACCGAAGGAGGCCGTCAAAGCGCCACACATCAGCAGGGCAAGCAGCGCGGGTAACGTGAACCGGAGTATGGACGAACGGACTCTCGGTCCAACAAGGGAGCTAACCATCGTGTCACTCCTTTCCTTATCGAGCCGTTTGTGACGAGCAGGGCGCCCGGGACACTCTCCGGGCCGGAAAGCGCGTACTGGGCGAACATACAAAGGCGGCGGCGCTTTGTCAAGCCAGAGAATACCAC
>JAFGJU010000168.1 GCA_016928935.1 Candidatus Eiseniibacteriota bacterium
AGACTGGACCGCAGGACGCCCTTCGACGAGGAGCTCTTCAAGTCTCAGAAGGGCCAGATGAGGGCACAGCTGCTCCAGCAGAAGCGGATGATTGCGGCCTCCATCTGGATGGAGCAGGTGCGCGGCTCGGCTCGAATTGAAGACTACCGGGCGGAGGTCCTGGGCTTCTAGCCGGCGGGCTGGGAAGGTTTCTGACCCCCGGAGTTCGCGTCCGAGTCTTCGTCGACGGACGACTCTATCTCCTTTGCCGCCTTCTTGAACTCCTTCACTCCCTTCCCGAATGCCTTCATCACCTCGGGGATCCTCCTTGCGCCGAACAGCAGAAGCACTATTAGGATAACTATGAGGATTTCCCTGAATCCTATGTTGCCCACGTCAGTCACCTCCAGTCAGAAGCGCGTCAAGTCACCAGGTTGAACCACTTGAGAAGATGCGCAAGCAAGAATACGAAAAGAAAGCTGACCACGTTCGCCTTTATGGTGAAACCGAACGTTACGGAGAACACTATCAGGTTCAGCGTGGCCGGCGGGAACACGTAAGTGAACCCCGTTATGAAGGCCTTCTTGACCGGCGATTCCGGGAGGAAATGGCCCAGGACCTCTCCGATGGCGCTGCCCAGTATGAGGCCCAAAAGCAAGATGAGGGTCAAGTATCCCAGCTTTCTACCGCTCAACGCCGTTCACTCCCGCGCTCTCGTACTAAGACGGCCGCCTGGCGCGATTCCCGCTGCCGCTCAGCCGCAGGTCCCTCCAGTCGGAGCCCACGACCACTACCACGTCGCTGCTCGGAGCGCTGACTCTCTGCGTCAGCACCAGCCCGCAGTCCAGGGCCCGGCCGACCTTGAGGGCCTTCTCGCCCGAGCCGCATCTGTCCACCACCAAAGTGTGCTCGTAGTCGAAGGCGTCCGCGTTTCCGGTCCCCACTATGTCGAACCCCCCGTCCCTGAGGGAGGCCGCCACGTCCTCGGCGACACCCTCCGCGCCGCAGCCGTTGAGCACCATCACCCTGACGTCAAGAGCCAGGCCGACCGGCTCCCGCTGCCGTTGCTTTTCGCCGCGCAGGAGAGGGTACACCAGGACGACCACCAGGACCACGACCCCGACCACGTACAGGTGCGTGATGCTGAGCCGTGCGAAAACGCTGCCGACGGACCCGCCTCTTTTCTTAGCCACGCCCCTTCCTGTTCGTCCGGCTGCCGTGCCCCTTGCCCCGCGGCCGGGCAGCCGTCGTTTTCCTGCGGTGCGGCGCCTTCCTCCGGTCAGGCGCGGATACCATGGCTTCCAACCCGGCTCTGAGCCGGCGGTAGCTGTCGTTCAAGGACTCGGGCAGGACCTTCGTGCTGGACACCGTTGACATGAAGTTGGTGTCGCCCGTCCACCTGGGAACAACGTGAAAGTGAAGGTGACCCAGCACTCCGGCGCCGGCGCACTTGCCCAGGTTGAGCCCCACGTTCAGGCCCTCCGCCCGGTACACTCGCTTGAGCAGGCGCTCGCACACGGCCACGAGGTCCAGGAGATCCACGGATTCGTCCTCGGTCAGGCGCGAGAAAGAGCTCACGTGCCGTCGCGGTGCGACCATCAGGTGCCCGCAGTTGTAAGGAAACGCATTCAGCATGACCAGGGACCGGGGCGTCGTGAGCAGCACGAGGCTCCCGGGGCCGGGCCTCTCGTCGGACTTGCCGCAGAACAGGCAGCCTTTCGTCTTGGAGGAGACTATGTACTTCATGCGCCAACCGGCCCACAACCTTTCGTCCATGCCGACCTCAGGCCTCCTCGCGCAGGGCGTCGAGTATGGCCCCGCCCTGTCCGAGTTGTTCCACAGTGTTGATGCCCAGCATCTCGCGCCAGTCCGGTGCGGTGAACGTGCCAAGCTTCATGCCCTTGGAGCGCATTATGCTCACCACGTCCGTGAGGTACAGCTCGCCCTGTACGTTGTCGTCAGTCAGAAGCCGGGCACAGGATATCAGAGAAGGAAGCTTGAAGCAATACATGGCGGAGTTGACCTCACGTATCCGCCGTTCGGTCTCGGTGCAGTCGTCGTGCTCGACGATGGCTGTCATGTTGCCGGCCGGGTCGCGCACTATTCTCCCGTACCCGTGCGGGTCAGGCACCGCTGCCGTGAGCACGGTGCAGTCCGAGCCGGACGAGACGTGCTCTTCCACGAAGGCCCTGAGCGTGGAAGCTCTCAGGAAGGGCGCGTCACCTACCAGGACCACGACGGACCCCTCCCTCTCGGGGACTACCGCCAGCGCCGTCTGCACTGCGTGGCCGGTTCCGTTTTGCTCCGCCTGCACGGCAAACTGGACCGGGTAGTCCCGCAACGCCTCCACGACCTTTTCCTTCTGAAACCCCACCACCACTACGATGCGCCGTAGTCCGGCCCTGATGGCGCAGTCGACGACGTAGTGAATGATCGGCCGTCCCTCAATGCGGTGGAGCACCTTGGCGAGGTCGGATTTCATCCGCGTGCCCTGGCCCGCGGCCAGTATGATACATACGGTGTCGTCCCTGGGCATGCTCGTGTGCCTCCGCGCTCCGTCGGCGCCGAGCTCAAACCTTGAGCCTTACGTTATCTATGAGCCTCGTGCGGCCGACCCTGGCGGCCGCCGCTATCAGAACGTCTCCGTCGAGGCGCCGCAGCGGCGTGAGCTCGGCCGCGTCCAGTATTTCCAGGTAGTCCACGTCCGTGACACCCGCTTCGGACAGCACCTTCCTCATCCCGGCTATTATGACCGCCGCCCTTCTTTCTCCCGTCCGCACGAGCCGCCGCGCCAGGAACAGGGACCGCGAGAGCCCGAGTGCCCTCCGCCTTTCGTCCGCACTCAGGTAGCTGTTCCTCGAGCTCACGGCAAGCCCGTCCTTCTCCCTCACGGTCGGGCAGACCACCACCCTCACGCCGGCGTTGAGATCCTGCAGCATTCGCTTTATCACGACTGCCTGCTGCGCGTCCTTCTGTCCCAGCAGGAGCACGTCGGGCCAGACCACGTTCACCAGCTTGAGCACGACGGTGGCCACTCCGGAAAAATGGCCGGGCCTGGACCTGCCGCACAGGACTTCCTCGGTCCCCTCCACCGTCACGCGCGTGCGGTATCCGGCCGGATACATCTCTCTCGGCGACGGAACGAACAGCGCGTCGCACCCCTCTCTGCGCGCCAGCCCGGCGTCACGGCGCAGGTTGCGGGGGTATCGCTTGAAGTCTTCTTTGGGACCGAACTGAAGCGGGTTCACGAAGATGCTGACCACCACGAGGTCGGCTTCCCGGCGCGCTTTCCTCACGAGGCTCAGGTGCCCTTCGTGCAGGCAGCCCATGGTGGGCACAAACGCGACTCTTCGTCCTTTCGCCCTGGCCGCCTCGGACCAGCGCCTCATGCCGGCGATTTTGCTGATTGTCTTCAAACCGCAGCCGTCCTCGAGGCGCGGCCCGTCCGCCGGGGCGCCGTTGGGGCACGGACTCGGCCCCCCGCGGGGAAGCCGTTTCACGCCGGCTACCGGCCCGCAGGCCGCACCAGTTGTCCTCTCACTCAATCCGACGCAAGCCGGGCAGACACGCCCGCACGCCGCCCTACGGCCTACTCGCCGTAGCTGTAGTCAAGCGTCGGAAACGTACCTTCCTTGACCTCTTTCACGTACCTGGCGAAGGCCTCGCGTATGACCTCGCCGGCCTCGGCGTACCTCTTCACGAACTTGGGCGCGTACCTGGGGTAGAGCCCCAGCACGTCGTGCATGACCAGCACCTGGCCGTCGCAGCGCGGCCCTGCCCCTATTCCGATAGTCGGGACCGTCAGCTCCTGCGTGATCTTCTGCGCGACCCTCCACGGAATCCCCTCCAGCACCACGGAGAAGCACCCCGCTTCCTCCAGCGACTTCGCGTCCTCCATGAGCCGGTCGGCGTCCTCCGGGCTCTTGCCCTGGACCCTGTAGCCTCCGAACTCGAGAATGGACTGCGGAGTGAGCCCGACGTGGCCCATGACCGGGATGGAGGCGCCCACAATCCGCTCCACCGTTTCCGCGTGCTTCTTCCCGCCTTCGAGCTTCACTGCGTCCACGCCCGCCTCCTGCACGAACCTGCCCGCGTTCCTGACGGCCTGGTGCTTGCCCTCCTGAAACGACATGAACGGCATGTCTCCGACCACGAGGGCCGCCGGGCGCGCCCTTGTGACGGCCGACGCGTGGTGCAGCATGTCGGCCATGGTCACGCGCAGGGTGTTGTCGTAGCCCAGCACCACCATCCCCAAACTGTCTCCGACCAGTATCAAGTCCGCTCCGGCCTCGTCGGCCAGCCTGGCAGTCGGGAAGTCGTACGCAGTGAGGGCGGCTATCTTCTCGCCCGCCTTCTTCATTTTCCTGACGGCGCTGGCCGTCAGCTTCTTTCTCTCACCTGGCTTCTTTTCGTCGTTCATCGCTCTTGCCTCCAATGGGCGTATAGTAGAGCGTCCCGGCCGAGTGCTGCTCCACCATCCTCATGAGGTCAGTCACGTAATCGGTGTCCTCGACGAAGTCGATGTCGGACGTGTTCACGACCAGGAGCGGCGCCTCCGTGTAGTGGAAAAAGAAATAGTTGTAGGCCTCGTTGAGGGTCTGGAGGTACTCCGGGTCCATGTTCTTCTCGCAGGACCTCGCCCTCTTGGCGATGCGCTTCATCAGCACTTCCGTCGAGGCCTGAAGGTATATGACTATGTCCGGCTTCGCAATCTGCTGCTCCAGAGCGGTCGCTATCCTGTCGTAGAGAGCGAACTCCTTCTCGTCGAGGTTCACGTTGGCGAATATCCTGTCCTTCTGGAACATGTAGTCGCTCACCGTTCTCTTGAAGAACATGTCCCGCTGGAGCAGGTCCCGCTGCTGCTGGAAGCGGCTGAGAAGAAAGAAGACCTGCACCTGAAACGCGTGACGCTTCCTGTCCTTGTAGAAGTCCTCCAGGAACGGGTTGGCCTCCACCTCCTCCAGCACCGCCCTGGCGTCCAGCCTCTCGGCCAGCATTGTGGCGAGGCTGGTCTTCCCCACCCCGATGACGCCTTCTATCGCGATGTAGTTCTTCTCGGTGACGGTCAAAGCCAGAATCTTCCTTTTCTCTTGACCGAGCTGTGGGACTTGACCTTCTTCAAGAGCTTGCGGACTGGCTCCTTGGTGCGGGGATGAACGAGGTCTGGCTCTATCTCCAGAAGAGGTATGAGGACGAAGGCCCTCTTTTCCATCTCGGGGTGCGGGATGACGAGGCCATCCTCTTCAACGATGTTCTTTCCGTAGAGGACTATGTCCAGGTCGATCGTTCTCGGTCCCCACCTGACTGTCCTGACCCGACCCATCCTCTGCTCTATCAGCATCAGGTTCCACAGAAGCCGTCTGGCCGGGAGGTCCGTCTCGACCAACGCGACTGCGTTGACGAAATTGCCCTGCTCGACCTCTCCAACCGGCTCGGAGTCGTAAAGGGAAGAGACGGTGATGAGCTTGGTGAACGGCATGACGGCGATCTCATCCACCGCCCTGCGGATGTTCTTCTCTTTCTCTCCGAGGTTACTGCCTATGCCGATGAATGCCTTCACGTCTTCCTGCTCCTCTCCAGCTCCACCTCTACGTTGGTAAGACTGGCCGAGAACGGCACGTTGGGCTTTCTCACCCTCACAACGACCTTCTCAACCGGGAAGTTCCCGAGCAGCTTGTCCGCCACGGCGCCGGCGAGAGCCTCCAGGAGCTTGTACGAACCGTGCTCCACGAGGTCCTTGAGCATCCGGTACACCTTGGTGTAGTCCAGGGCCTCGGCCAGGGCGTCCTTGGACGCGCACGTCGTGAAGTCGCCCTGGAGCTCGACGTCCAGCTCCAGCCGCTGCCCCAGCTGCCTCTCTGCATCCAGGCACCCGTGATGCCCGAAGAATGATAATCCCGTCAACCTCAGCTTGTCCATAGCCTGAGCCCCGCAATTCGTTCCAGACCCTCCGCAATCTCGGTGTCCGGCCTGGTGAGAGCGACCCGGAACCAGCCCTCCCCGTTCCTGCCGAACCCGGAGCCCGGGGCCACTGTGACGCCGACCCTCTCGAGCAGAAACACGGCCAGCTCCATCGAGGTCATGCCCTCCGGCACCCTGGCCCAGACAAAGAACGTTCCGCCGGGCGTGAAGAAATGGCATCCCATCTCACGGAGCTTGGCAAGAGCGATTGACCGCCTTCTGTCGAACGCACGCAGGTTGTCGTCGTACCTCATCCCCAACGCCGCTTCGGCGGCCTCCTGAACCGCTCCGAACACGCTCGAGTCCAGGTTCACCTTGACCTGAGCCAGGGCCTTGAGGATCTCCCTGTTGCCGACCGCGAACCCGACTCTCCAGCCGGTCATGTTGAAGGTCTTGGAGAACGAATGCACCTCGATGGCGCAGTCCATCGCGCCCTCAGCAGCCAGAATGCTGGGCGAACGGAACCCGTCGAAAGTCAACTCGCTGTAAGCGGCGTCATTGCAGACGAAGACGCCCCGGCGGCGCGCGAAACCGACGAGACTCTCGAAGAACGCAGCGCTCACCACCGCTCCCGTGGGGTTGTTGGGGTAGTTCATAAACATCAGCTTGGCGTCGCCCGCTGCCTCGAGCTCGGCCATATCCGGCAGGAACGAAGTGCGTTCGTAGATGCCGAATCGCCGCACCTCGGCCCCAGCCATGAGCGACATGTTCTCGTACACCGGGTATCCCGGGTCGGGCACGAGGACGGTCTCTCCGTCGTTCACGACGGCCATCGGCAGGTGCCCCAACCCCTCCTTCGAGCCGATGAGCACCAACACCTCGTGGTCGGCGTCCAGCGTCACCCCAAACCTCACCTTGAACCAGGAGGCGATGGCGCGCCTGAAACTGGGCGAGCCGACGTAGCCGGGATAACGGTGGTGGGTGGGGTTGCCCACCGCTTCCTTCATTTTTTCCACTATCCTGGCGGGCGTGGGCAGGTCCGGGTCGCCGACGGCGAGGTCTATCACCCTGGCGCCCTTCTCGACTGCCCTCTTCTTGGCCTTGTCCAGCTCGTCGAAGAGGTAAGGCGGGAGCCTGTCAAGCCTCGCGGCCTTGACCGGGCGCCGGGATGTCTTCTGTTCGTCGTGACTCATACAGATTAGCCGCACAAGCGGCTTTCCCTCCGTTCTGGAGGTGAATCTACCCCATGGTGGGCAGGAAGTCAATGCGGGCGGGGAAACGGCCGACGCCCGCGGGCCACGGCGTGTCTCAGGAGTGGCGGGTCACATTATGGGCTTGACGGCCCGCACTCGAACAGCC
>JAFGJU010000028.1 GCA_016928935.1 Candidatus Eiseniibacteriota bacterium
CGGCTCTACACGGAGGGCCGCGGGCTGCCGTGCTACGTGGCTGTGCATCAGGACGCGACCGGAACCGCGCTCCGCGCGGCGCTGGCCTACGCGGGAGGTCTCGGGTGCGCTGGCTCCGGGCTTCTCGAGACGACTTTCAGGGACGAGGCCGAGGTGGACCTGTTCGGCGAGCAGGCGGTGCTTTGCGGGGGAATCTCGTTTCTTCTGCTGAAGGCGTTCAACGTCCTGGTGGAGAACGGCTACGAGCCAGAGATGGCCTACATGGAATGCGTGAGCCAGCTCAAGGCGTCGGCCGACGTGATACACGAGGCCGGCCTGGATGGGTTCGCGGAGCGGGTGAGCACGCCGGCGCTTTACGGCCTCCTGACGCGCGGGAATCGCGTCATAGGAGACGACACTGAGCGAGCGATGCGAGGGCTCCTACGGGACATCCGGTCGGGGGAGTTTGTGAAGGAGTGGCTGCGTGAGAGCAAAGCTGCTGGGGCGGTAGGCGCGGGAACTCGGCTCTCCCGCCTGCTGGCTGCCTGGAACGCCCTCAGGATTCACGGAGTGGGCCGTGGGGTGAGGGGGTTGTCCGGGCGCGAGCCAAGGCTTGAAGGAGCTGGGGCCGGGCCCGAGGGGGAGAGTGCCGGACGGAAGAGACGCGTACCCCGGCCCATTGGCCGCAAGGGGCACGGACTCGGGCGCGAGGTACGCGGCACCAAACCGGGGGGACGCATGCCCCAGGGCAAGGGGGGGCGGAGGTAGGCATATTGCGACGCAAACTCCGGGCCGAAGAGGTACGGACCTGAGCCCCAGGGCCGCGCTCCCAGGTCGGACGGGCGATGAAATGCCTCTTGACAGGATTTGAGCGATAAGGTAGCATATTCTGTAAAGCGGAATTGACCTGTCGAGCTTCTTCTCGCCTGGCGCCCTCGTTGACTCTGTCTCAATGACATCATTCTTGCGAAGGCCCTTTGCCGGGTTTGGATCCTTGTTCGCAGATTCCTCAGGTCGCGTTATGCCCGTCGAATAACACTACAAAAAACAGGCATTTTCCTCGTAAACATGCGTCCTGATCGACTAGCTCGTGCGTGAGATTCGTGCGTTTCTGACTCTACCCTCTTGGGTTCAAGTGTGAGGAGTGTGACTTATGGGCATCGCCGAAATGAAGGGCAAGACCGTGGCGGAGCTTGTGCAGCTGGCGCAACAGCTGAACATACCGGGCGCCAGTGGAATGCGCAAGCAGGACCTGATGTTCAAAATCCTGGAGGCGCAGACCCAGCAGAACGGCCTGATATTCGCCGAGGGAGTGCTGGAGATCCTGTCGGAAGGATACGGATTCCTCAGGTCGCCTGACTACAACTATTTGCCCGGCCCGGACGACATATACGTCTCTCCATCACAAATCAAGAGGTTTGACCTGAGGACCGGCGACACCATCTCCGGACAGGTCAGGCCGCCGAAGGACGGCGAGCGATACTTCGCACTGCTCAGAGTGGAGGCCGTCAACTTCGAGAGCCCCGAGGTCGCGAAGGACAAGATACTGTTCGATAACCTGACGCCGCTCTACCCGCACGAGAGGCTGCGCCTGGAAGTCAAGGCCCACGACATCTCGACCCGCATCATGGACCTGCTGAGTCCGATAGGAAAGGGGCAGAGGGGGCTCATAGTGTCGCCGCCCAAGGCGGGGAAGACGATCCTCCTGCAGAAGATAGCCAACAGCATCACCGAGAACCACCCCGAGGTCATCCTGATAGTGCTGCTCATCGACGAGCGCCCCGAGGAGGTCACCGACATGGAACGCTCCGTGAAGGGGGAAGTCGTCAGCTCCACGTTCGACGAGCCCGCGGAGCGGCACGTTCAGGTCGCGGAGATGGTGCTGGAGAAGGCGAAACGTCTGGTCGAGCACAACCGCGACGTCGTCATTCTGCTGGACAGCATCACCCGACTGGCCAGGGCGCACAACACGGTCGTGCCGCACAGCGGTAAGATTCTATCCGGCGGAGTGGACGCGAACGCGCTCCAGAAACCGAAGAGGTTCTTCGGGGCCGCCAGGAACATCGAGAACGGCGGGAGCCTTACGATCATAGCCACCGCCCTGGTCGAGACCGGCAGCCGAATGGACGAGGTCATCTTTGAAGAGTTCAAGGGCACGGGCAACATGGAGCTCGTCCTTGACAGGCGCATAAGCGATAAGAGAATATTTCCTGCGCTGGACATCAACAAGTCCAGCACGAGGCACGAGGAGCTTTTGATGCCGCAGGAAGAGCTCAACAAAGTCTGGATACTGAGGAAGTTCCTGGCCGAGCTCAATTCGGTCGAGGCCATGGAGTTTCTCATCGGAAAGATGGGCCAGTCCAAGACCAACAAGAAGTTCCTGGAGTCAATGAACGCGTAAGGGAGAGAGCTAATGAAGAAGGGAATTCATCCTGCATACTACGAGACCAAAATCACGTGCGTTTGCGGAAACGTCATAGAGACGCGCTCCACGGTGAAGGACATCCGCGTGGAAATCTGCTCGAACTGCCACCCGTTCTTCACGGGCAAACAGAAGCTCATAGACACCGCGGGCCGCGTGGAGAGGTTCAGAAAGAAATACGCCAAGGGCGCGAAGGCCGCCGGAACCGCCAAGCCGGCCGAGTCTGGCGAGGCGAAGGCTTGAAAGGGTTTTTCATCGTGCGGCGCCCAGGCGTGCCGCCAGGACCGCCAGCAGCCGCGAGGTCACGGGTGGCCGGGGCAGGACGCGTGGCCGCGAGGGTCCTGCTTTCCGCGGAGAAGGCGTCTGTGGGTGGGCAGGCCGTGATTGAGGGCGTCATGATGCGCTCTCCGAAGCTGGTGTCCACCGCGGTGCGCACGCCCGGCGGCGACATCTCGGTCCGAACTACCCCTTACGTTTCCATCTCGAAGCGAAACAAGATCCTGGGCCTCCCGATTGTCAGGGGCGCGATAGTCCTCATAGAGACTCTCTCCCTGGGAATCAGCGCGCTCGCCTATTCGGCCGAGGAGGCATTGAGGGAAGACGAGGGGAACGCCGAGGACACCCAGCACACCAAGGACTACGAGGGCGGCAAGGTCGCCAAAGACACCAATAACGCGAAGAAGAGCAACGGTAGCACGGACGGCAAGGACAGCAGGGACAGTGGGACTGCGAGCGACCTCAAAGACCGCAAGGACACCAGGGACGGCGAAAGTGCCGGCGACCTTCAAGACAGCAAACACGCCGCTCAAGGCAAGGACAAGAAGCCCGGCGAAGCCATCACCAAGCTCAGTCTCACCCTCACGGTAATAGTCGCCATCGTCCTGGGGGTGGGGCTCTTCTTCTACCTGCCGCTCCTGGTCGCCGAGGTGACTGGGCTCAAGAGCGGCTTCTGGTTCAACGTCGTGGACGGTGTGGTGAGGCTCGCCATCTTCATACTCTACGTTTCCCTCATCGGCCTGTGGAGCGAGATGCGCAAGCTCTACCAGTACCACGGGGCGGAGCACAAATCCATTCATGCTTTCGAGGCCGGCGAGGAGCTGACGCCTGACAACGCGATGAAGTACACTACGCTCCATCCCAGGTGCGGGACGAGCTTCCTTCTGATGGTCGTCATAGTGAGCCTTGTCGTGTTCATAGCTCTCGGCAGGCCGGAGAGCTGGGCCGAGCGCGGCATCAG
>JAFGJU010000169.1 GCA_016928935.1 Candidatus Eiseniibacteriota bacterium
CTGACGCTCCGAGCGGGCGCGGCTTGGTCCGCGCAGAACCGAGGCGCGGCGCCGCTCAAGATCGAGACTTCTGAGAGCGGGTACGGCGGCAGCGACCACTTCCCTTTCTACGCGAAGAACGTGCCGGTGCTGTTCCTGTTCACCGGCGCCCACGAGGACTATCACAAGGTCACTGACGACTGGGAGAAGATCAACGTCGAGGGACTCTCGTCCGTGGTCGAGCTGGCGTCGCGCATCCTGGCCGAGGTCGTGTTCACGGACATGCCCATTCCCTTCACCCGCGCGGCCGCCGACACGTCGGGACCCCCGGGGGGCGAGGGTTACGGGCGCGGCTCCGGAGCTCATTTCGGGATAGTCCCCGACTTCGGAGGAGAAGCCGGCAGGGGCGCCAAGATTTCCGGCACCACGGAGGGCAGTCCGGCCGAGAAGGCCGGCCTCAAGGCCGGCGACGTCATTGTCAGGTTTGCCGGCAAGACCATCACCGGGCTCCAGGACCTGAGCTACGCGCTCAGGGAAAAGAGGCCGGGCGACGAAGTGGAAGTCGTCGTATTCCGCGAGGGCAAGGAGATCGTGTTCAAGGCCACGCTGGCCACGAGGGGCGCGAGGTAGAGTCGGCGGCGAGGAGGACGGGCGTGCAAGGCGCGACGTCGCACGGACGGCGGTCACGCTGGGCCGGCGGGGTCCGGCTCGCTCGGCGCGACCCGGCCTTCGCTACTGCACGAAGATGCTGTGAGGTATGCTGTATGCCACTATTGTGAGCACGATGCCCAGAAGGCTCAGGCCCGCAAACGTCGTCCCCGACATCCTGCCGGTCCTGAAGGTAAACTCGCCCCTGAGCGGCCTCCAACCCCTCAGCAGGACCACGGCCCAGTATAGCACCACGACGAGCGACTTGTTGTCCGTGACGTCAGTGCCCACCGGGAACCCCGTCCATCCCACCCCAAAAGTGCTCTTGGAGATGGCGTAGCCCAGGGGAAGCACAGAAATCGTGAACGTGAACCACGCCGCTAGCAGCGTCCAGTAGGCGGCAGCGAGGCCCCTGCCGCTCAAGATGTGGACGAGCGAAAAGTGGAAACCGTGGACCATCAGGAGCATCGCTCCCATTATCAGGGCGACGTGGAGGACGAGGAGCGACCTGGCCGGCCTCCCCTCGTACGTCACGTGGAAGAGCTTCTCCCTCCCGCCCGCGACCAATCTGTCCATGACGTTGCGCCTGGGTTTTATCTCGACTTCGTTACCAGCGGCGTCGCTGACCCTCAGGTAGTAGAAGAATCTCTCGCCTATAGCGAGAGAAGGCAAGGCGAATGCGAACTTGTCTCCCCCGCCCAGCTGTTGGAGCCTGGCTTCCTCGAAGCTGGTACCGCGCTTCTTGTAGAGGATGCTCACCTCCACCGAATCTCCGGCGGGGCTCCAGAACGTCCCCTCGACGTAGTGCTTCGAACGACTGAACTCGTCGTCGTCGGGCACGAACGCGTAGTTGATGGGCACAGACGGGTCCGTGAGCCGATACATGTCGGGGGTCATCATGCTGTACACCATGAAGTATAGGGCGATTCCGGCCAGCGAGAGCGTCACTGTCAATGGGGTACGGTCTCTCATTTTCTGACACCACCGCTTGGGTTCACGTGCTGCCGCGGCCCGTGCGCATCAGCCGTGGCCCGCGCCGCAACGACCGGCTCCCCGTCCCGACCGGAAGCCTGCCTACCTGGTCAAGGCGCCGGCGGTCTTGACCGCTTCCACCGCGTTGGGGGCGTACGCGGCGCCTATGCGCGCGGCATACTCGCGGTTGACGGGTGCGCCGCCTATGAGGACTCGGGAGGAGAGTTTCCTCTCGCGCAGCAGCTTCGACACGTCCTCCATCCTGGGCATCGTCGTCGTCAGAAGGGCGCTCATGGCCACTATGTCCGCACCGACTTCCTCCGCCTTCGCCGCGATGTCCTCGCAGGGAACGCCCTTCCCCAGGTCGAACACCTCGAAGCCGTTGGTCCTCAGCATCATGGCTACAAGGTTCTTTCCTATATCGTGAACGTCGCCCTCCACGGTTGCAATCACAATCTTGCCTCTGAGGCCGACTGGGTTCTCTTGCTGCGAGCTCAACAACTTGAAGATGCCCTGGGCCGCCTCCGCCGACATCACTACGTGCGGCAGGAAAAGCTCACCCTTCTCGAACTGCTCGCCGATTCTCCTCATGACCGGCACGAGGTGTTCCTCTATGACCTGGGCAACGTTCGCCCCTCCCTTCAGAAGCAGCTCCGCCGCCTTCACGGCGTCTTCCTTTTCCCCCTGGGCCAGGGCCTGCTCCAGCGCCTCGGCCGGCGACGCCGGCCTCCGCGGGCCGGGCTGCGTCGCGGCTTCGTCGTGTCTCTCGGGCGCCTCTGCGGCCGCGGCGAACGCCGCCGCGAATTTCCTCCCGGCCGCGTCTTCACGGACCAGCGCCGAAGCGGCGAGCAGCACCTCGCGCACCCTGTCGTCGTGAGGGTTCAGGAATGCGGCGTCGAGCCCCTCCGCCATGGCCATTCCCAGGAAGGAGGCGTTGAGCAGACTCCTCTGCGGCATTCCGAATGAGACGTTGCTGACGCCCAGGATACTCGTCCACCCGCGCTCGCGGATGAGCCTCAGCGCCTCCAGCGTCTCGCGCACGTGAGCGCCCGCCGTGGACACCGTGAGTATCGTGGGGTCGAACAGGACGTCGTCTTCCGTGAGGCCGAACCTGCCCGCCTCACGAAGCACCGTCTGTAGAAGCTCCAGCCGTGACTTGGCGCTCTCCGCGACCCCCGCCTCACCCACGGCCAGCGCCACTATCGCGCAGCCGTACTGCGCGGCCAACGGCAGCAGGACCCCGAGCCGCTTCTTCTGCGCGGGGACGGAGTTGATGACGCACCTGCCGGGAAGGGTCTTGAGCGCCTGCTCCACAGCCGCCACGTTCATACTGTCTATGAACACCGGGACGTCAGCCACTTTCTCGACTGCCTGGGCCGCGGAGGACATCAGCGCCACCTCGTCCGTGTCCGGCACGGACACGTTAAGGTCGAGACAGCGGGCTCCCCTTCCGGCCTGGCCCGTGGCCTCCTCTCGGAGAAGCCTCATGCTTCCCTTTCTGAGCTCGGCCGAAAGCCCGGGCTTCCCGGTGGGATTTATGCGCTCGCCTACGACCACAAACGGCCGCCCCGCACCGGCTATCACCCAGGAGCTCCTTGCGGACAGGTGCACACCGTCGTCCTTCCGCCGTGGAAGCGGCTTCATGCCGGCGACCCGCGCGGCGATTGCTCTCGTATGGTCGGGAGTCGAGCCGCAGCAGCTGCCCACGACCGCGCAGCCGGCCTCCACAAACTTCGCGGCGTACTCCGCCATCTCCTCGGCCGAGGCCGGATAGAAGGCTCGTCCGTCCCTCAGCACCGGTATTCCCGCGTTGGGCTGCGCGACCATCGGCAGCCAGGTGACGCGCGCGAACCGCTCAATCACCCCGAGCATCCGGTCGGGGCCAAGCCCGCAGTTGGCTCCAGCCGCCGTCACGCGAAACGC
>JAFGJU010000170.1 GCA_016928935.1 Candidatus Eiseniibacteriota bacterium
CGCGATAGCTACGCGGCGGGTGCGCTTCCCGGGTCCGGAAAGCTCGTGCGGGCGGTGTGAGGACCGGAGGGGTCAATCGCGGCCGGCGTCACGACAGGCCCACTGCCCCGGCCATGCGAACCAGCTCGGCCAGGGACGCGGCCTCCATTTTTCTCATCACCCTGCCGCGGTGGACCTTCACCGTTTTTATGGACAACTTGAGGTCGTCCGCGATCTCTTTGTTCATCTTGCCCTTCACGACGAGGCGTAGAACCTCAAGCTCCCGCGGGGTCAGGGTGTTGAGGCGTTGCTTGACCGCGGCAGTCCCGGCAGCGAGCGCCGAGTCACTCTGATTCTTCTCTATGGCGAAGCGTATGGAGGAGAGGAGGTCCTTGGGGCTGAAGGGCTTGGGCAGGAAATCCACCGCGCCGGCCTTCATGGCCTTGACGCTCATGGGCACGTCGCCGTGGCCGGTGATGAAGACCACGGGCAGGGACAGATTGAGCGCGGCCATTTTCTCCTGGAGCTGGAGGCCGTTCAAGCCCGGCATTCGCACGTCCAGCACAAGACAGGAGGGGCTGGCGTAATGGCCCAGTGCGAGGAACTCCTCGGCGCAGGCAAAAATCTCAGCCGAAAAACCGTGAGTCTTGAGCAGTCTGGCCATGGAGCGGCGCACCGAGGGGTCGTCGTCCACGACGTAAACCGTCGGGCCCGCCGCGGCCGTCGCTGAAGCCCCGGCCTTTTTGAGTCCTCCGCTCATGCAAGGCCTCCATCCGCCTGCGAGGCTTTGCGCCATACGGGTAGTGTGAAGAAGAACGTTGCGCCCTTGTTGGGGTTGTTTCTTACCACAAGGTTCCCGCCGTGTCCCTCGATTATGGCGCGGCTTATGGGAAGCCCCATGCCCATGCCGTCGGGCTTTGTCGTGAAAAAATGCCGGAACAAGCGTTTCATGTTCTGCTCCGGTATCCCGTCGCCGGAGTCAGACACCTCAATCATCACCAAGTCCCGGCCCTCCGGGGCCGAGCGAATCAGGAGCTCCTTGGCATCCGGGCCGCTCTCGACCATCGCGTCCAGCCCGTTCGAGATCAGGTTGAGGAGAACCTGCTGCAGCTGCACCCAGTCCCCGCGCACCGGCGCCACACTCTCGTCCAGGTCGAGGCGTATGACCTTGTTCCTCATGACCGCGTCGGCGTTGACGAATTCTGTGGTCGCGCGAATGAGCTTGTTCACGTCCAACAGCTCGAGCTCCGGCTCTTTCTTCTTGTACATGGAGCGCAGCTTCCGAATGACCTCTCCGGCGCGCCTGTCGTCGTGCACGATGTCTTTGAGGATCTCGTCCACCTCTGCGACGTCGGGGCTGTCCATGGCAAGAAGACGCTGAGCCGCCTGCGCGTTGGATAGAATCGCCGTGAGGGGCTGGTTAACCTCGTGGGCAATAGACGAGGCCAGCTCCCCGAGCTTTGCGGCCCTGGTCGTCAGCAGAAGCTCCTCGCGCTGATGCTCGAATTCCATCTCCGCCCTGCGCATTTGTGTCGTGTCGACGAGCGTCTCGATGACGTGCGTCAGCCGGCCGTCGGCGTTCCTTACAGGAGCCACGTGGAGCAGTCCCCAGAACTGAGTCCCGTCCTTCCTGTAGAACGGTATCTCCGTCTGGATCACGGCCTGCCCGGCAAGCGACTCGTCGATTTTGCCGATTGGTACGGGAGAGCTCGCGGGACCGCGCAGAAAACTGGGGTCGCGTCCGACCACTTCGGGCCTGGTGTACCCAGTCATGTCCTCGAAGGCGCGGTTCGCGTAGATGATCTCAGCGTTGTCGCCCCTCGTGTCCACGGCCAACACGGCCACCGGGATTGTGTCCAGTGCGGCGAAACCGACGCGGAGCTCCTCCCTCTGAGCGCGCTGCAGTTCTTCGGCCGCGCGCCTGACCGAGGTGATGTCCCTCGTGACGTGCAGCGTACCCATAAGCCGCCCGTTCCTGCCGATGATGGGCGAGCACGAAATATGCAGGTACAGCTTCAGTCTTGGCTCAAAGAACTCCTCGACGGCGGCCTTCCCGGTCCTTAGTGTCCGAACGTGGGGACAGTGCTTCCAGGGCTCGTCACTGCCGTGAAACACCTCGTGGCATTTTCTGCCGATTAGCCTGGCTTTGGGCACGCCCAACATCCTGGCGACCGCCCTGTTTACTTTCACTATGTTGAATTTGCTGTCATGAATCGAAATCGGGTCGGAGCTGGCGTCAAAGGTGGTTTCCCACTCAGACGGGGTTAGTTGTATCCCGTGGCCCAGGGCCGGCGCGGACGCCCACGGTTTACCGGCAGGAGGTTCGCCAATTCTGTGAAGTTGACGGGACCTCGGGGTCTTGCCTGTGCCCGCGGGTCTGCCCGTCCTTCTGGGCTTTCCGGTCTTCGACGACTTGTCGGTCTTAGCGGACTTCCTCGTGCCTGGCCTCCTTGGCTGACGCCTATATGATGCACTCAGCAAGTCCGCCCATCAATAAAAAACCAGAAGGGGCCGGCGGCAGCGCCGGCCCTTCCGGTCAGGCAGCAGTCCAGTCATGGCGTCACGGCCGAGCGAGCTGCGCGGAGACTCTCGCCCTACCTGTACAACGCTTTGACCCTGCCCCAGCTCGAGTGCTCGACGGGCACCACAACGTCATGGGAGAAGGCGGTGAAACACTCCGGCCCGTCCCTCACCCCGTCGTGGTCCTCGTCTGAGAAAGCCCATATGTGCACCCCGGTGCAGCCCGTCATCCTCACGTACAACGTCATTACGTCCGAATAATTGTTGCCGTCCGGGGTCGGTGTCTGGACGACGAGGTCGCCCGCATGGTACACGTTGCCGCTCAAGATGGAACCCTGAACGCGTATCGTCGGGGCACACCCCTCGGGCTCAACTCTGTCAAACACGACAAGTATGTCAGAATAAGTGGTCGGGGCGTTCGAGAACCCGTCGATTATCAGCTGGAAACTCGTGCCGTCGAAGAAGAACCCGTCCTCGCCGTTTGTGGACGGCACGAAACCGATCAGGCCCGTTGCCTGGTAAATGCCCAGGTCAACCTCATCGGTCCCAACTTCCAGGAGGATTTCGCCCCCTCTATCGTAAGCTGGATCGTACAACGGGTGACCGGGACCCACAGTGTAGTACTCTGTGGGGTCGTAGTGGTAAGTGCAGGTGCCGGTTGGATAGACCACTAGGCAGGGGTCTGCTGCCGCCAAACGGCAAAATGCCAGGCTCACCGCAAAGATAAACCCGGCATAGATAGAGTGTCTCCGCGCCATGTTGTCGCACGCTCCTTTCCATGCCACCTTCCCCATCCCCCAGCGCGCATAACTGATTTTAGCACGGCCCAGTGCTTGCGTCAAGCAAAAGGGCATAAGACCAAAGGCACCCACCGGCCAGAAGTGTCGCCGACTGCAGCCTGTCGAACACCCGCCGAGTGTCCCCTATGCATTGCTGTAGCGGAGGTTAGCTAATAGAGGGAGTCCCCGAAGTACTAAGTGCTTGACTGACGAGGGGGTTATTCCCTAGAATCTCGCTGGTTGCGGCTCGCTGGCGACTGGAGCGGCTTGCTTCGCCCGCCACGAGCTCTTTTTTGAGCATTCGGGTCTGAGCATTGCTCCCCCAGGCGCTCTTGGGAGCGTTCGAGGGGGCGGACGTAGAGCCCCGGGTCCACGGGTAACCGGGGGCACCGGTGGAGGGTTTCACTTGAAACGGACGTTTCAACCACACAATCGACCCCGCAAGAAAACTCACGGTTTTCGCAAGAGAATGAGCACGAAGCAGGGTAGAGCGGTCCTGAGCAGAAGAAGGAAGAAGGGACGGAAGCGCGTCTCCGTGTAGCCGGTACGGGCTCTTCTGCCGGCCGCGCCTCCGCCACTGACCCGATGGACAAACAGGATGAGCGATTCCCCTTGCGGGAGAGACTCCGGCGCACGGCCGACTTTGAGCGGGTGTACGAGCAGGGCAGTGTGTTCCAGGGCCGTCACGTCGTGCTATTCTGTCTGACTGCGGGGGTCGACCAGCGAAAAGCGGGATTCGTGGCCAGCCGTAAGATAGGCGGCGCCGTGGAAAGAAATCGGGCGCGCAGGCGCATCCGTGAGGCATACAGAAAGCTCAGGAGCGGCCTTCCCGGGAACGCGCACCTTGTGTTCGTTGCCCGGGCCGGCGTGACGGACATTGGGTGGGACGAGCTTCTGGCTGATGTTGCGGGTCTCTTGAAGAAGGCCGGTCTGCTGACCGCCTAGCCGGCAGTGACCGTGGTTCTAGTGTGCGGGGCGCATGCGCTGCGCCCGCCGAATGATTGCCTCGTCCTCGCGTGGAGAAATGAAGACAGTAATTGTGCTTTTCATCAGGGGCTACCAGCTCCTCATCTCCCCTCTGTTCCCGGCCTCCTGCAGGTTCTATCCGAGCTGCTCGGAGTACACAAGGCAGGCCGTGCTCAAATACGGCGCAGGGCGGGGAATCTGGATGGGTTTCAGGAGACTCCTCAGGTGTCACCCGTTCAACGAGGGTGGTGTTGATGAGGTTCGGTAATCAGTTGAACATTCGTCGGCGAAGAGACGGCAGAAGAAAGGCTCCGGGTATCAAGTGGACAAACGCACGGTAATAGCGCTGGCTCTTTCGGCCCTGGTCATCATCCTCTTTCAGACGTTGTACTTTGCGCCCCATGAGAGAGAGACCGCGAGGAAGCTGCAGGCCGAGAGGGAACGAATAGAGAAGGCGCGGGAAGACTCGCTCGCGCTGGCAAGCGCACCAGACACGCTGGGCGCCGGCCCCGGGCCTGGTATTGGGGCTGCGGCGCCCGAGTCCGATAAGGTCGCTGCCACCGGCCCGGCGGGTGCGGATGTGGCCGGCGCACGCACGGGCTCGGCGCCGGGCGGCGAGCAGCAGAAAGCAGGAGCAGTGAGCCCTGCCGACGCGGTGCCGGTCGCTATGGTGGGCGGTTTCACGTCCTACTTCGCGGGCGCCTCCCCTGCTCCACCCCGTGAAATCAAAGTCGAAACGGACCTCTACGAGGCGACCTTCTCCACCCGGGGCGGCGTCCTCAACAGCATGAAGCTCAGGCAATTCATGGCGGTGGGCGATTCTCTCGTGGACCTGGTCCGGGCCCGCGAGAAGGGCGAGTTGAGCCTGCTCCTCAGCTCCGGCAGGGGCCGCATCGACCTCGCGGGCGTCGACTTTGCGGTGACAGACAGTGTTGACGAGGCCACCGGCCGCATAAGCAAGCTTCGGTTCGAGGCCACCGACCAGTCCGGCGCGTCGGTCGCCAAGACATTCACGTTCAAGGAGAAAAGCTATACCATCGGTCTGGACATAGAGCTGCGCGGAGCCCCTTCTCAGATGGAACAGGCAGATTGCCTGATCGGCTGGACCGGCGGCATCCCCCTTACGGACGCGAACGTCAAGGAGGAACTGCGGAACGTGGCCACGGTGTCTCTTCTGGGCACCGAGATGTTCCGCGACGACCTCAATTCTTTCAAGAAGACCGCCCTCAAGGAGCATACCGGGAACGTCAAGTGGACGGGCGTCAAGACCCGGTACTTTATCGCGGCGTTCATTCCGCTGGAAGGTTCCGTCTCGAAGGTGCTCAGTTTTGGAGATCCCGGCAAGGATTTCTCCGGTTCTCAAATAGTGATTCCAGTCTCCGGCGGCGGCATCACGCGGACGTCGGTCACTCTTTACCTCGGCCCCATCGACTTGTGGCAGTTGAAGGACCTCAAGGTGGGGTTGGAGCGCGTGGTGAACCTCGGCTGGAGCTGGATACGGCCCATCAGCCAGTTGGTCCTATGGTTCCTGCTCAAGTGCTACAACCTGGTGCCCAATTACGGTCTTGTGATTATACTCCTGTCGGCTTTGACCAAGGTCCTGTTCCATCCGCTGACGAAGAGCAGCATGAAGTCCATGCGCAACATGCAACGGCTCCAGCCGGAGATTCAGAAGCTGAAGGAGAAGTTCAAGGGTGAGCCGCAGAAGCTGAACAAAGAGGTGATGGCCCTTTACAAGCGGGAGAAGATCAACCCCCTCGGCGGGTGCCTCCCGATTTTGGTCCAGCTGCCCGTGTTCATAGCGCTTTACAACGTTCTGATGAGCTCGATCGAGATGCGCAGGGCTCATTTCGTGTGGTGGATCAACGACCTCTCCTCTCCGGACACGGTGGCGGTGGTGGCCGGATTCGCA
>JAFGJU010000171.1 GCA_016928935.1 Candidatus Eiseniibacteriota bacterium
ACTTCCTGCTGCGCATTACGTATTCCCTACTCCGTGCTCTCCATTCCGCAGTCCCCACTGCCGACTGCCCACCTCGCAGATCCTACCTCCTACTTCCCACTCACTACTTCCCGTTTCCCGCTCCGCATACGGAACTTGCGGCCGCGGGCCCGCGGGACACCCTGAAGTTATCCCTTCGCCTCGGCCCGCTTCACGGATGGCCCTTGATAAGGCATCGGTGTTGGACTAAAGTGAACGGAGCGGTTGGCCGCTCACGCAACGTTTGTGTTGACACGAGACCGGCCCCGCGGAGGTCGCTCTCCGATGGCAGACCAGCAGACACTAGGGTTCGTCCGAAGGAACCGCGTGCCCATCCTGGTGGCCGGGCTGTTCCTTCTGGCCGGAATCTTCCTAAGCGCTTTCAGATGGGCCAGCGCGGGCCTCCCGTCGCCGGCAAAGCTACAAACCATTGAGCCCCCTGTCAAGACCGAACTCTACGACATAAACGGAGAGCTGGTGTACGAGTTCTACAAGGAGAATCGCTCCCTCGTGCCGCTGGCCAAGATTCCGCGTTACCTGGTGGAGGGGACGATCGCGATAGAGGACCGCCAGTTCCGGAAACACTGGGGCGTGGACATCCAGGGCATAGGCCGGGCCGCCGCAAAGAACATACTCCGCGGGAACGTGACCGCAGAGGGGGCGAGCACTATTACGATGCAGCTCGCGAGGAACCTCTTCCTAACCTACGAGAAGACATTCTCGAGGAAGATCAAGGAGGCCATACTGGCCTTCAGGATCGAGCGGGCCTACTCGAAGGACGAGATCCTTGAGATGTACTTCAATCAAATCTACTTCGGCGAGGGCGCCTACGGCGCGCAGGCCGCCTCCAAGATGTTCTTCGCTAAGAACGTGGACGAGCTGTCGATAGCGGAGGCCGCAGTCCTCACCGGCGTCCTCAGAAACCACAGGGAGTATTCTCCCCGCCGGCATCCCGACACTGCGCTGAGGAGGCGGAACTTCGTGCTCAGGGTCATGCTGAACGACGAAATCATAAACAAGGAGGAGTACGAAGCCGCGGTCGCCGCGCCGCTGGGCGTGACTCCGTCAAGGATGAGCCCTCGGGACGCGCCGTACTTCGCGGAAACGGTGCGACTCTATCTGGACGAACGTTACGGCTCAAACCAGGTGTACGAGGGAGGCCTCAGGGTCTATTCCACGCTCGACCTCAGGCTCCAGAGGGCCGCCGAGATGGCGCTCGAGAAACAGATGTGCCATCTCGAAGAGACCATGAAATACAAGGTGAGGCGCTGCTATCAGCCCAACTGGGAGGGGGGGGCCGGAGACAACCATTTCATGCCCTACGTCCAGGGCGCGGTCCTGGCCATAGACCCCTCGAACGGGTACATCAAGGCCATGGTGGGCGGAAGGAGCTTCGAGGAAAGCGAGTTCAACAGGGCGGTTCAGACAAAGCGCCAGCCGGGCTCGGCCTTCAAGCCGTTCATATACGTGGCGGCCCTGGACAACGGGTACGTACCCTGTGACACGATAACGGACGAGCCCATATCGTTTGTCGGCGCGGGCGGGAGGCCCTGGGTTCCCCACAACTACGACCGCACTTTCAGGGGGGAGATGACTCTCAGGTACGCCCTCCAGCTCTCCATCAACATCCCGGCCATAAAACTCTTGAGGAGCGTGGGGCCGAGCACGGTTGCGGACTACGCGAGGAGGATGGGGCTCCGGGCAAGGATTCCGAACGAGCTCACGGTGGCGCTGGGCACGAGTGAGGTCTCCCTGCTCGACCTCACATCGGCCATGGGCGTTCTGGCCGACGAAGGAATACGCGCCGAGCCGCTGATGATATTGAGGGTGGAGGACAGAGAGGGCAGAGTTCTCGAAAGGAACGTGACGCGCACCCAGGAAGTCCTGAGCGCCCAGACCAGCTACCTTGCCACCAACATGCTTCAGAGCGTCGTGGACCACGGCACGGGGTTCGGGGCCAGGGTCATGGGATTCTACGCGCCGGCTGCCGGCAAGACGGGCACGACCGACGATTTCACTGACGCGTGGTTCGTCGGCTACACTCCTCAATTGGTCCTGGGCGTCTGGGTGGGCTTCGACAAGAAGAAGACGCTCGGCTCGGGAATGACCGGCACCGTGGCCGCCCTACCCGTGTGGACGGAGATAATGCTCCAGGCCGGCTCCCTTTACAACTTCACCGATTTTTCGGTGCCGGAGGGCGTGATCCAAGTCGAGATATGCAAGGAGTCGCATCTGCTGGCCCTGGAGGGCTGCCCGGAGAAGACGGTGGAGGTGTTCAGGGAGGGCGAGGAGCCGAAGGAGTTCTGCTACAAGCACGCAGGCCGCGACTCCGGAAGAGAGCCGCGCGGCGACCCGGGAACGAGAAAGACGTGGTACTAGAAACGCGCCACAAGGTCTGACCAGGCTACCCGTCCGGTCTTGGCGCGCCGCAAAGTCTAACATGTGGTGTCGCGAGAAGCCGACGCGCCGCACGGTCAACCACGCCACACGCGCCGCCCACGCATGCAAAGACGTCAGCCGCGCTCAGCCGTCTTACCGGGGCCCTGCGTGGCGAGCCCGCTAGGCCTTCGCCGCCGGACCCTGAACAGGCAATCTTTCCATTATCAGCCTTCGCTCCGGAACGGGCGCCTCACTGAATGAGAACACCCGCTCCAGCCGGGTCATCAGGTCCGCGACCCAGACCGCACTTCTGTCACGTCTCAGATGGACCTCGACCAGATCCTGGCCCCTGGTGACGGCATCTCCCACCTTGGCCCTGAGCACCACGCCCACGGACGCGTCGACGGCGTCGGTCCGCTTCCTCCTGCCTCCGCCCATGTCCACGCAAATCTCTCCGAGCGTCTTGGCGTCTATGCCCTTCACGTAGCCTTCGCACGGCGCCAGGACGACCTCCACCGCGGCGGCAGCCGGGAGAAGTGAGGGCTTCTCCACGACCCTAGCGTCTCCGCCCTGCGCCTCGACGAATTCCACGAATTTCTGCAGCGCAGCGCCACCGGATCTCAGTTTCTCCAGCTTCTCCAGCGCGCGGGCCCGGTCCGACTCCACGCCCGCCAGCCGCAGCATCTCAACTCCCAGCTCCATGGTCACGGCCGTCAAGTCGGCGGGACCCCCACCCTTCAGGCAGTCGAGCGACTCCTTTATCTCAAGAGCGTTCCCGACCGCGTTTCCGAGAGGCTGTTCCATGTCCGTAATGAGCGCGCTGGCGTTCTTGCCCATGAGCGACGTCACCCGCACCAGCTCGCGCGCGAGTTCCTCCGCCCGGGAGAGCTCCGGCATGAACGCGCCCGCGCCGCACTTGACGTCGAACACGATGGCGTCTATGCCGGCCGCCAGCTTCTTGCTCAAGATGCTGCTCACTATGAGGGGGACCGATTCGACCGTACCGGTCACGCCCCGGAGCGCGTACATGCCCTCGTCGGCCGGCACGAGCTCTCTGCTCTGGGCGGCGATGGAAAAGCCCACTCGCTCCACGTTCCTGACGAATTCTCCCGGACTGAGCACGGTCCTGAGCCCTGGTATCGACTCCAACTTATCCAGAGTCCCGCCGGTGTGGCCCAGGGTCCTGCCGGAGACCATGGGAATTCTCACGCCGGCGGCTGCCACGAGTGGGGCAAGCACTATCGAGACCTTGTCGCCCACTCCTCCGGTGCTGTGCTTGTCGACCTTGACTCCGGGGAGCCGGCTCAAGTCCAGCACCTTGCCGGAGTTTATCATGGCCCGCGTGAGGCTCAGCGTCTCGTCCAGCTCCATGCCCCTGAAGAACACGGCCATGAGAAACGCCGACATCTGGTAGTCGGGCACGGAGCCCTCAGAGAAGCCTCTTATCAGGAAATCAATCTCTTCTTTCGTCAGAGGTTGCCCGTCGCGCTTCTTTCCGATTATTTGAGGTGTGTTCATGCGGACCTTGTTGTCTCCACGTCGGTATTCATCGAGGCCGAGCCTACCGTCCCGGTGCTCGGCCTCGTTAACTCAGACCCCGCTGATTTCGTGCGCATGCGCTTCCGCCGCGAGCCCGCTACCGTCGGCCGTCGCTCACGCGGAACCCACTATCTTGACGCTGGCGCTCGTGCCTATCCTGGTGGCGCCGGCTTCCACCATCTTCTTCACGTCCTCGGCCGTCCTGATGCCGCCCGCGGCCTTCACTCCCATCTCCTCCCCCACCACCTGCCTCATCAGACGCACGTCTTCCACGCTCGCGCCCCTGGGTCCGAACCCGGTGGAGGTCTTGACGTAGTTCGCTCCTGCCGCCTTGGCCAGGGTGCACGCCTTTATGATGGCCTCTTGGTCCAGGAATCCAGTCTCGAGGATGACCTTGGTTATGACGCCGCGGCCGCACGCCTCGACCACGGCCCTTATGTCGTTCTCCACGTAACGGTAGTCGCCGGACTTGAGCGCTCCGACGTTGATGACCATGTCCACTTCCCGGGCTCCGTCCGCCACCGCCCTCTTGGCCTCAAACGCCTTCACGTCGGTGCGGTTCGAGCCGTGTGGAAACCCGGCTACTGAACAGGCCTTCACCTTGCCGCCCGCGCGGTCGAGCCGTTCGGCCACAAGCCGCACGTGACACGGCTGAACGCACACGGCAGCGAAGCCGAACTGCACGGCTTCGTCGCACAGCTTGATTATGTCGTCGTAGGTGGCCTCAGGCTTGAGCAGGGTGTGGTCCAGAAGCGGAGCCACTCCATCCTGCTTGGGTTTAACGCCTATCGTGGAGGACACCCTCGCGGCACCTGCGTCTATGAGCGCCGCCACCGCCTCCGGTCTCCTGGTCACGCACTCACCGCATCCCACGCAGACGACGCAGGTGTCCTCCGGCTGCTTGGCCGGCTCCGGGGACGCCTCAAGCCTGAGCAGGACTTCTTTTGTGATGCGCTCTACAAGTTCTTCGTTGGCCATGCTGACCTCTCTCGAATCGCTTTCTCGCGCGGCCGCGTTTCCCGCCACACCGCCGCCGTCCCGCCAGACCACCGCCGTCCCACCACACAGCCAGGGTCCCGCCACACTCCCGTTACGTTGCCGCTCTCACTGCCGCCCCTCCCGCTAGGCCATGGCCGTTGCGCCAACATCGCCATTGCGCCACCATCGCAGTCGCGTTACCGCCGCCATCCCGCTCGCCAGCCCGCCGTCCTCCCTGGCCTCGCCAGCGCTAGAATTTGTCGAACGGATGCGGCAGAAGCTGGGACAGCCGGAAGCTCCTGTGTTTGCCCTTCCGATTGTAGACCGACACCTTGATGTCTCCGCAGAATTCCCACAGCACCTGTCTGCATGCTCCGCAAGGCGTGATGGGTTCCTCGGCGCTGGACACTATCGCTATCTCGGCGAACTTCCCCGCGCCCGAGGCCAGGGCCGAGAAGACCGCCACCCTCTCGGCGCACAAGGTCAGGCCGAACGACGCGGTTTCTATGTTGCAGCCGGTGTACACCTTGCCGTCTTTGGTCCTGAGCGCGGCCCCCACCTTCAGTTTCGAGTAAGGCGACCTGCTGGCCGCCATCGCTCTTCTCGCAGCTGCGAAGAGTTCGTTCTTAGTTGCCAAGACCCATCTCCTTTGCGAAGCTCCTTCCGGCGCCGGTGCCCGTCACCCCCATTATCTCCGCTATCGAGGCACCGAGGTCCGCGAAGCTGGTCCTGAGTCCAAGATCCACGCCGACCCGCGGCTCTCCGCTGAAGGCCAACATAGGAACGTGTTCCCGGGAGTGGTCAGTGCTGGGAGTCGTGGGGTCGCATCCATGGTCCGCGGTTATGAACACGACGTCCTGACGCGAGAGTCTCTCCATGAACGACGGGAGCCATGCGTCGAAGGCAACCAACCCTTGCGCGAACGCCCTCACGTTGTTGCGATGGCCCCACTGGCTGTCGAACTCCACGAGGTTGGCCAGCACCAGTCCCTCCTCCACGTCGTCCAGCACCGCAGCCAGAGCCTCCATGCCTTCGCCGTTTGACGCGGTCCTCATCTCCCTTGTGAAACCTCGGTGCGCAAACAGGTCCGCCACTTTGCCGACGGCCAGTACCTCGTACCCCGCCCTCTGGAGAATGTCGGCCATTGTGTCGCCGGGCGGCGGCATCGAGAAATCCCTTCTTCCCGCGGTCCGCGTGTAGCCTCCGCTCTCGCCCACGAAAGGACGCGCTATGACCCTGGCGACGCCGTGCTCCCCTTGGAGCATACGCCTGGCCGTCAGGCAGTAGTCATACAGCGTCTCGACAGGGACTACGTCTTCGTGAGCTGCGAGCTGAAACACGCTGTCAGCCGAGGTGTACAGGATGGGACGGCCCGTGGCCACGTGCTCGTCTCCGAGCAGCTTTAGTATCTCGGTGCCCGAATACGGCATATTTCCGAGAACTCGCCTGCCTATGGCGTTCTCGAATTCGCGGACCAGCGCGTCCGGGAAGCCGTGAGGATGAGTGGGGAACGGGCGCTTCAGCACGAGCCCCATCAGCTCCCAGTGGCCGGAGGTGCTGTCCTTACCCGGGGATTTCTCCGCCATCTTCCCGAAGCTCCCCCGTGGCTCCGCGACGGCCTTCACCCCGGCGACCGGGATTATACGGCCCAGACCGAGCCCCTCGAGCGCCGGAAGCGCCAAGCCGTTCATCGCGGCCGCGGTGTTGCCCAGCGTGTTGCTGCCCTCGTCTCCGTAGAGACCCGCGTCCGGAAGCTCGCCCACGCCGACGCCGTCAAGGATTATTACAATGATGCGCATCGCTGTTGAACCAGAAATTCCGGTGAATGTCCCAGTCAACGTCCCGGTGAAGGCCTCGCCGAAACCTATTCCTCTTTCTCGGGCTTCTCGGGCTTCTCG
>JAFGJU010000172.1 GCA_016928935.1 Candidatus Eiseniibacteriota bacterium
CCCAAAGCCACATTTGTGGTTCTACCGCGACCGCGGCGTGATAAGCTTATTCGTTGAAACAAAGGGACGAAGTCTGAGGTATTCGGTGTTGTGGCTGCTCTCGGGGTGACTGTTGTCTCCGGGGCTGTGCAACTGGCCACATCTTTTTTCTCATGATGACTGGAGGTTCTGACATGGGAAATGCCGGTTCGATGCGAACTGCGGACTGCCGGAGGCACTCCGGCTCAACCACTATTATCTGTCTGTGGCCGGCTCTGGCCTGCCTTATCGGGCTTTCCGTCGCGGCCCCGGCGCTGTCGCAGGAGCGGTCGGCCGCCCCGCCCGCTTTCCAGCCGCCGCCCGAGACCCGCAGGGAAGAGTTCGCCGACACTCTCCACTCGGTCCTCATCCCAGACCCCTACCGGTGGCTGGAGGACCAGGAAAGCCCTGAAACGAGGGCATGGATAGACGCACAGAACGCTTACGCCCGTTCGTTCCTGGACAGCCTGCCCGTGAGACAGCGGGTCAAGACGCGTCTGGAGGAACTGGTAAGGGTCGACCGCATCGCGATCCCGACCGCACGGAACGGGCGGTATTTCTTCGCGATGAGAAAAGCAGACCAGGACCTGTACGTCATCTACATGCGCGAGGGGGTCAAGGGAAAGGACGAGGTCCTGATCGACCCGCACGCGATGAGCGCCGACAAGTCCGTCAGCGTCGACATGTACGACGTCTCGCGCGACGGGAAGCTCCTCTGCTACGGTGTGCGCGAGGGGGGACAGGACGAGGAGAGAATAAGGTTGTTCGACGTAGAGGCCAGGGCCGACTTGGCCGACTCTCTTCCCAAGGCGGTCTATCTGGGCGTCTCCCTCATGCCGGACAAGTCGGGCGTCTATTACTCACGTTACGGTCCCGAAGGGGCCAGGGTCTATTACCACGCGATGGGCACTGACCCGGCTGCGGACGTCCAGGTCTTCGGGGAGGGCTACGGCCCCGACAAGGGCATAGGCGTGGGTGTCTCCGAGGACGGCCGCTATCTGGTTGCCGTGGTGTGGCACGGTTCGGCCGGCCAGAAGACCGAGGTTCACTTGCAGGACCTCGTCGTGAAGGGACCATTCAAGGTAGTTGTGGACGACGTCGACGCGCGCTTCAGCCCGCAGATGGGCGGCGACAAGATGTTCATGGTGACGGACTGGAACTCCCCCAACGGCCGCGTGTTGTGCGTCGATCTGAAAGATCCCGCAAGGGAAAGCTGGAAGGAGATTGTGCCCGAGAGCAAGGCGACTATAGAGGGAATGTCGCTCGCCGGCGGACGGCTCTTCGTCAACTACCTGGACAACGTGGTGTCGAAGGTCAAGGTTTTCGAGGTGGACGGGAAGTTCGTGCGCGACATAGCCCTTCCCTCCCTGGGCAGCGTGAGCGGCATGGCCGGCCAATGGAGCTCCGACGAAGCGTTCTACCTGTTCACCTCCTTCCACGTGCCCACGACCATATACCGCTATGAAATCGAGAAGGGCAACCAGGAGGTCTGGGCCGAGTTGAACGTGCCCGTGGACACGGACAAGCTGGAAGTCAAGCAGGTTTGGTACACGTCCAAGGACGGCACGAAGGTGCCGATGTTCCTCGTCTACAAGAAGGGCGTGGAACTCGACGGCGACAACCCCACGGTCCTGACCGGATACGGCGGGTTCAACACCAGCATGACGCCCTACTTCAGCTCGATGCAGGTGACGTGGGCCGAGATGGGGGGAGTCACGGCCGTTCCCAACCTGCGGGGCGGGGGCGAGTTCGGGGAGGAATGGCACAGGGCCGGGATGTTCGAGAAGAAGCAGAACGTGTTCGACGACTTCATCGCCGCGGCCGAATGGCTCATCGCCAACAATTACACGAACAGCTCCAGGCTGGCCATCTCGGGCGGCAGCAACGGCGGCCTGCTGGTCGGCGCTGCGATGGTGCAGAGGCCCGACCTTTTCGAGGCCGTCGTTTGCACGTATCCTCTCCTGGACATGCTGCGCTACCACAAGTTCCTGATGGGGCAGTTCTGGGTGTCCGAGTACGGCTCGGCCGACGACCCCGAGCAGTTCGGGTACATACGCGCTTATTCTCCCTATCACAACGTCAAGAAGGGCGTCGAGTATCCTGCGACTCTGTTCATAACGGGCGATTCCGACACGCGAGTGGCGCCCCTGCACGCGCGCAAAATGGCTGCGCTGCTCCAGGCCGAATCTGGGTCGCAGGAGCCCGTCCTGCTTTTGTACGACACAAAGCTGGGACACTCCGGCGGGAGGCCCATCAGCAAGCTCATCGAAGACGTCGCCGATGAGATGAGCTTCGCGTGCTGGCAGTTGGGCGTGGAGTAGCGACGGAGGACCCGCCTGCGTGATTCAGTGCTTGAGGGCCGCGCGGACTGACCCTGTAGCGTCACAGCCGGTCGGTGCGGCCCTCGATTTCTTTTTCGGCCGTCGTATTGTGTGGTGGGGCATACCCGGAAATGCTAGGATATCGGGTCTGGATTGACGGGGCACGATTTCGGGCTCCGAAGGCCCGGAGGGACCGCGGCGCGCCGACATGAGAACAAAGCTCATCATAAGCTTCTTGATCCTGGTCGTGATCAATGCCCTGGTCACGTCGTGGGTCGGCGTGCGCCTCATAGGCGACGAGATAGTCAGACAGGCACAAGACAAAGTCCAGATAGACATCAACTCGGCTCGAGAGACCTACCTCGATAAGCTGGACGAGGTGCAGGCGGCAGTGCGCCTCGTCGCCGTCAAGTGCGCGCTGCGGGAAGCGCTTCTCACGGGCTACATGGACCCCATGAAGGACGAGCTGCGCGTGGCAAGGCAGAAGGAAGGCCTGGACATACTCAGCATCGCCGACAAGAACGGCGTGGTCCTCTTCAGGGCCAGGAATCCCGGGGTCTTCGGAGACAGCCAGGCGGGGGACGACGTGGTCGGTGCCGCGATCGCACGCAGCAGCGAGGCTGCCGGGACGGAGATCGTGACCAGAAGGGAGCTGCTCAAGGAGGGGAAGGACCTGGCGGACAGGGCGCGGATGAAGCTGGTGGCGACGCCGATGGCCCGGCCGAGGCCGGAGACCGAGGAGACGTCCGGCATGGTGATGAAGGCCGCCGCCTGCATAGTGGACCAGGACGGCAGTATCGCGGGTGTTCTGTACGGCGCGAAGCTGCTCAACCAGAGCTCCGACATAGTGGACAAAGTCAGGGACATAGTCTACAGGGGAGAGACGTACAAGGGCCGGGACGTGGGTACGGTCACGCTTTTCCAGGGAGACCTGCGCATATCCACCAACGTCATTACCACGGAGGGCACGAGGGCCGTAGGGACCAGGGTCTCGGAGGAGGTCTACGACCAGGTCATACAGAAGGGCGTGCCGTGGTTCGGACGGGCTTTCGTGGTGAACGAATGGCACATATCCGCTTACGAGCCCATCCGGAACCTGAAGGGCAGGGTGATAGGGATGCTCTACGTCGGCACTCTGGAGGCGCCGTACGTAGACCTCAGGAATCGGGTCGTGTATACGTTTCTTCTGATCGCTCTGTCCACTGCGGCCGTGCTGTTCATGATCGGGTACTTCATCACGATGAACATCGTCCGGCCGGTCAAGGCGCTGCTGTTCGCCACGCGGAAAGTGGCCGCGGGCGACCTCACCTACCGGGTGCCGACGAAGTCGCACGACGAAGTGGGGGAGCTCACGGTCTCCTTCAACAAGATGACGTCCGAGCTCGAGAAGGCCACGCAGAGCAACCTAGCTCTGACCAGGATTCTCGAGGACAAGATCAAGGACAAGACCGAGGAGCTGGAGGAAGCGCAGGACCAGCTGGTGCGGTCCGAGAAGTTGAGTTCACTGGGCAGGATGGCGGCGGGAATAGCTCACGAGATCAACAACCCGCTGACGTCAATACTCATAAACAGCCACCTGATGGAGGAGCGGCTCCAGACGGGCGAAGCGTGCGCGGAAAACCTCAAGCTCATCATGGACGAGACGAGCAGGTGCAGCACCATCGTCAAGGGCCTGCTGGAGTTCTCCCGGCAGACCGCTCCCAGAAAGGGCCCGGCCAACCTCAACGAAGTGGTCAGCAGAACCCTAACCTTGATGAGGAGCCAGATACTGCTCCACAGGGTGAACGTGGACCTGGAGCTGGACCAGGAGCTGCCCGAGATCATGGTGGACACGAACAAGATCGCGCAGGTCTTCACGAACATCATTCTGAACGCGATAGACGCGATGCGCGACGGCGGCACCCTGACCATTGCCAGCCGGATGTCGCCCGGCAGGCACTTCGTGGAGGTGGAATTCGGCGACACGGGGTGCGGCATCGCGAAGGAGCACATCGGCAGGATATTCGACCCGTTCTACACGACCAAGGGAACCAAGGGCACGGGTTTGGGGTTGGCCGTGAGCTACGGCATCATCGAACAGCACGGCGGCGAGATCCGCGTGCACAGCGAGGTGGGTAAGGGGGCCGTCTTCACCGTGCAGTTGCCCGCGCATTCGGGCACAGTGGCCCCGGGTGAGGATCGCGCTCGTCCCAGGTAGAATCGTGAAGCATCAGACACAGGGGGATACTTGTCTATGAGCCTCGGCAACGACTACGGCAAGAAGATATGCTCGCTTCAGGAAGCCGTCTCTGTGGTCAAGAGCAGGGACAGGGTCTACGTGAGCGGGAACGCGGCGAGTCCTCTGACGCTGACGAGGGCCCTGGCGGGCCGCAAGGACGAGCTGACGGGCGTTGAGGTAACGCACGTGCTCCTGTTTGGGGACGACCCTCTGTCGAGGCCGGAGATGGACGGCCACTTCAGGCACAATTCGTTGTTCGTCGGGCCGGCGGACAGGAAGGCGATAAACGAAGGCCGCGCGGACTACGTGCCGGTGTTTCTCTACGAGATACCCGACTTGTTCTACTCCGGGATCCTGGAGCTGGACGTGGCTCTGCTCCACCTTTCGCCCCCGGACGACTACGGCTACATGAGTCTGGGCGTGGAGTGCCTGGCCTCGAAGGCCGCGGCGGACACCGCGAAGCTGGTGGTCGCCGAGGTCAACGACAAGATGCCCCGCGCACTGGGAGACTGCTTCATACACGTGTCCGAAGTGGACAAGATAGTGGAAATCTCTCGCGAGCTGCCGGAGCTTGTGATAAAAGACGTGACGGATGTGGACAAGAAGATCGGACAGAACATCGCCGAGCTGGTGGAGGACGGGTCCACCATCCAGTTGGGGATTGGCGGGATACCGAACGCCGC
>JAFGJU010000029.1 GCA_016928935.1 Candidatus Eiseniibacteriota bacterium
CCTCCCAAGAGCAGGTCGACACCGCCGAGCTTCCCTGCGAGGTCGAGGCGGAGCCGCTTCTGCTCGTCCGTGGTCGAGTAGCCCAGCTCCACGCCTCCGCCGAACCCGAGGCCCAAAGGACCGGAGCCGTCAGCCGTCGGCCTCTTCGTTACGACGTTTATGACGCCGCCCAGAGCGTCCGAGCCGTAGAGGACCGAGCCCGGGCCGTGGACGACTTCCACTCTCTCAGCGTGGCCGACGTCTACGAGGGCAAGCTCCGCGCCGGAGAAGGTGGATTCCCTGGTGTTGTTGACCGGCTCCCCGTCCACAAGTATCAAGACGCGGCTTCCGAACATCCCTCTCACGACGGGCCTCGCCCTGAACGGGCCGGCGTCGCCGAGGTCCACCCCTGCCATGTCGCGGAGCAGGTCGCTGAATGTCTGAGTTGCTCCGCGCTCTATCCGGTCGCGCGAAGCGATGGACACCGTCTGCGGCAGCTCGAAGGAGCTCCGCGGGTACCGGCTGGCGGTGACTACTACCGTCTCCCTGTGGTACTTGGGCACGGTGGCGGTGTCGGGGCTCTCCGGCGACGTTAAGTCTGAAGCCTCCACGTTCTCGACACTCCGGGCCGTGGTGGCATCAGCGAAATCCTGCTGAGACAACCCCCCCTGGGCAACCCCGACCCACAAAACCATGACGAACACGATACACACGGCGCAAAACCTGGACATTCTCTTCTCCTCTCAGACTCCCTCCGTTGACAGTGCTCAGGTCACCGCGCTGCGCAACCTTCAACCCGCGTGGTGGCTGAGTCCCATTCAGACAATTCTGACTCACGCGACGGCCGCGCGTGTATGACGGCCGTCATAAAGACGGCATCGTTTGTGTGAGGTCGTGAAGGCCCGATTCAGTGGGGCAACCAGCGAACACGGAGCTTGAGCACGGCGTCTACATGGGGAGAACTAAAGTGGTGGATGCGGTGGCGCACGCCGAGCTTGATCGCCGCTCTACGTGGAAGGGCACGACGTAGTGGGGGCGGGGAGTGTCCCCTGCCCCCACTGTCGTTCACCGCCGCTTCGAGTTAAGTGCTATTTGAGTAGCGTCAGTTTCTTTGCCGCGGACCTGGGCCCGACGACCAACCGGCATATGTAAAGGCCGGAGGAGACGTCTCTCCCGTCGCTGTCCTTGCCGTTCCACTCGACGGCGTACGTCCCGGCGGAGCGCTGTGTGTTTTCCAGCGTGCACACCACACGTCCGTTTACAGTCAGAATCTGCACAAGGACGCTCGCCGGCTCCGGCACTCCATACTCGACCCGGACCGAGGGATTGAAAGGATTAGGCAGGAGCTCGAGCGGAAGCTCGTCCGACTGCACTCCACCCTGCCCCGGCCGAGAGCCCGGCGGGTCGATCACGGTGATGGAGTCCTTTCCACTAAACATGCCCTTGCCCAGCTCGCCCGTCACCGCAACTTCGACGTCCGCACCCGGCACCACAACGGCGGCGACGTCGGACCTGTCGAACTTGACCATGAGGTCGGCAATCTCATCCGCGTCGTAATCGCCGATGTCCCAGGGCCACGCCGCCGCGTGAACGCTGTTGTTGAGCATTACAGAGCTTAAGGGAATGTCGATGACGTTGTAGCCCTCGGGGAGCTCGATGTAACAGGTCACCCATTTGCCGTTGCTCTTCAAGTTGAGCGTGTTGGGGTCGAAGTCGACTGTCGCCGGGACGACTCTCGGAACGACGATCGCCATTTCGCCCGCGTAGCCGATTGCCTCGCCGCTACCCGCGCCGTCGTCCGCGCCCGGGTACCACATTCTGTACACAGTCCCGTCTCTCAGAACAGCCGGCATCAGAACGTACTTGCTGTCCCACGTTTCGGGACCGGGGCTAAGCACGGGGTCCGGCCACGCGTTCCAGGTCGTGCCGTTACCGGACGTGGCGTAGCCGATGTACAGGGCGGTAGACGAGCTCGGCTTCAACGTAAACCACATTTCATAACCTGCCTCCGTCCGCAGCACACACGGGTCGCTGACTTCCGCCCACCCGGCCGGCGCCGTCATGACCTGCGCGAACGAGCCCCAGGTCATGCCGTCCGACGAAGTGGAGTAGTAGATTCTTCCGTTCTGACCGAACCAGCCCCTGTACATTCCCCCCTCGTAGACGACTGAAGGCCCGGAGTAATAGTACTTCCGCCCGGCGTTGGTCCAGGCCATTCCGTCAACCGAAGTGGCATGTGTGAAGTAACCCAACCCGAGGTCCATGTCGACGCGGCAGTACCACATGTGAAAGACGCCCCCGACCTTGAGCACGCACGGACTGTATGTGCTCGCGGGAAGGACAGGACCAAGGTCGGCCCACGTCAGCCCGTCGGGCGACGTCGCGTAGTGAATCTGCCAGTCCGTGTACCCCGTGCCGCAGTTGAACCACATCTTGTAGAGGCCGTCTGCGTCGTCGAAGATCACGCACGGGGCGTTTATCTGCGCCCAGGTACCCACGACCACGGGGTTCCCCGCGTACTTCTGCCAGCTAACCTGCGCGCTCAGGGGAACGGCCGACAGACACAGAATCGTAACGCATACGAGAAAGACCGCTGAGACCCTCATGACACCACCTCCGTGTTTTGGGCGACTCCGCCGAATTGCACTGACGTACCCCTCAGTGCCTTTGCGGCCGCTGCGTCGGGCGCGAGGGTGAGAACACAGAGAACCTCGCCGCAGGACCGGCGAGGTTCAGTCTGTTCGCTTGCAGGCACAAGAACGCTCGCGGCCGGGCAGCATCAACCCCGTCATATTGACGGCCCTCACACCCTGCCCCAACCGGGCCGGACTACCACCGCAGCGTTCGTAAGGTCAAATGAGCAACTAGCGTGCCATCGGTGGACAAAAAGGTAACTGGCCAGCCTGGCTGGTAATAGGCAGTTCCGAGCCCTCTCTCACTCGCACCCCATCCCCTGGGCGGGAGTGCGATTTCGCAGCCCCCTGCAACGGCAGGAGGTTGACATCCGGCTGCGTGCGACAATCGATTTGGTTAGCCGCGTGTACGTCAACCTGCAACGCGCAGGAAACTGACATCCGGCTGTGCGCATCGCACTGCGGGGCCTCGTGCGGGCAGGGCAGTGCGCGACGCGTGCGCCCCGCGGTGCCCCATCCGGGGGGTCACCGCAGGAGCACCGTCTTTCGAGTCGC
>JAFGJU010000173.1 GCA_016928935.1 Candidatus Eiseniibacteriota bacterium
CATGCAACTGGGGACAGCAGAACACGCTCAACCTGCTTCGCGCACAAGGCCGTCGAAGGAACTGATTCACTGCATCTCGGGCTTACGCAAGTATGGTAGAAACAGTCCACCGTTCGGCGGCCTTGAACTTTTGTCCGGGGGAGCGCTGAGTTGGTGTGAGGTCGTCCGGCCGGACCGACCTCGGCGGGGTTAGAACAAGGGACGCGTCACTACCTGCGCGCGCCCGCTACCCTTCTTTTCTCGACCTTCACGCGGCCTATTTCAATCATCTCTTCTTCGACGTCCTCGGGGCCGGCGTAAACGTCCGGCTCGGACTCGACCACCTGTCTTCTGAGATGGTCGGGCATCATCTCGAGCATCTGCCTGCGGGCCTCCCCGAGTGAATCTACGAGTTGTGATATAGCGCTGAACAGCGACGGAAGCTGCCGCGGCGTGCAGCCGCCGCTACGAAGCGTCTGGAGCGCAACGGTGAGATAGCCGTCGGCCGTGCCGAAGAACTCGAAACTCCTCGCGAAATCCTCGGCCAACCGGGCCGGGTCCACGCCCGCGGTGTCCATCGCCCTTATGAACCGGACGTTGCACGTCTTGAGCTCTACTATCTTGTCCTGCGCCCATTTCAGTGAGAGCTTCTGCGAGACTCCCGTCGGAGTCAGCTCAACGGCAGGCCACATGTCGCTGACGTCGACCTGCCCTGCTTCGGAATGTGCCTTTCTCATCTCCATCTTCCCCCTCGGCAGAATCCGGTTTAGACGAAAGAGAACCGCGCAAGCCCCATCGCGTTGGCTTGTCACGCAGTGGGAGGCATTTTCTCATACAATTAGTTGTGGTGTCAAACAAAATCGTGCCTGCCTCGCACAATTTATTGGGTGCTCGGCCGGAGGGGTTTTTCGTAGCCGTGCGTGTGCATGGTCGAACGCCTGACGATGCTCTTGACGAGCAGGGCGGTCGCATCCACGAAGTACTCGCCGGCGGAATCTATCCAGACGCCGTCGTCGAGCCTCTTTCTTTCCTCTCTCACGGAGAACGTGCGCACGGTCCAGAAGACGCCGCCCATGGACTTGACCTGCCCCGTGGACTCAAACTCCACTCTTGTGATTACAAGCTCTTCGTCGTCGACCCACAAGCGGCCGCACACCTTCTTCAGGAGCTTCTCTGCGTTCGAGTCTTTGCCGTCGTACACGGCGCCCGGCCTCGGCCTGAAGCGGAGCACCGTGGCGGGCCTGCCGTTGACGCGTTCCGTGCCCGCGAACGACCAGTCGAACTGGGTGAGCAGGTCCTCCGGGCGGAGGTGCGCCTGAGCGGCGCCGCCCGATTGGCGCTTGCGGCGGTCGGCCTCGTCCCTCTTCTCCTTTTCTGAGAGAGGCTTGCCGTTCACCGCCACGACCACCTCCACGTCCGGGCCGCGCGGCACGGACGTCACTCGAACCAATTGCTCCTCTCTCTTCTTCACATTGAGCTTTCTGTCCAGATGTTCAGTCACGACGGTCTTCATGTAGCAGTAGTCAGCGAGGAGGGAATCCTGGCGTTCCATGGCCTCAATCGAGCGCTCCAGCAATTGGACAGGGCCCTGGGCGGGCTCGCACATGAGGGGGCGGGCAAGCACGATCGTGAAGGCGAACGCGGCCAGGCAAAGCGCCGTCAGCCGGCTCGCGGTCGGGGGGAAGCGCGTCGTGGAGCGCCTCGGCCGCGTCCATCGGGGCGTCACTTGTTTTCCGGACGTGCACACCAGTGGAAGTCTCCTCAGCGCCGGCCGCCGTCTGGGCGCGGTGCGTCGGGCCGTTTCGGCGGTTCGTCGTGCGGGGCCGCGCCGGCGCCCCGCAATCTTACAATTCTTGACTTCGGCGTTTCAAGGGCTAGAATGCGCGCAAACATCGCCGTGGCAGGTTTCTGGTTGCCTTGCCGGCCTCTGGAGTCGGCCGCGTCCCGGTATCGGCTCCGCCTGAGTTGGTTCGCCGCGGGTTGGTTTCGACCTGTGCGGGCCTGGGCGTGCGTTGGAGTCGTCGTGCCTCGACGTCCGCGCGGCGTCGGGTCGGCATGGAGCAGACACGCGCGGGCCACCGACCCAGGGGGAAAGGCGGAGGAGAAACCGGGTGAGGCGCGTAGAAAGGAGTCCCGTTGATGGAACCCTACGTCACTGAACGCAACATCCAGGAGAAGGCAGGAGATTGGCTGAAGGCGATACGCGACTTCAATCGCCACCGCCTGCGGCTCGACAAGGGGAGGTGTGCTCTCCTCGTCATCGACATGCAGAAGTACTTCCTGACGCCCGGCTCCGTTTCGTTCATAGCCGGCGGCCCCGCCGTAGTGCCCGGCCTGAAGACCCTCGTGGCGGCCTTCAGGAAGGCCGGTCGGCCGGTGCTCTACACGCGGCACGTGCACCATCCGGACGGAATCGACGCCGGGATAATGAAGTGGTGGTGGGACGGAATGTGCGTCGAAGGCACGCCCGAGAGCGAGATAATACCGGCGCTCAAGCCGCTGAAGCGGGAGAAAGTCGTTCTCAAGCACAGGTACTCGGCGTTCCTGGGCACCGACCTTGACACGATCCTGCGCTGCCTGAAGGTGAGGGATCTCGTCGTCACCGGGGTCCTGACCAACATGTGCTGCGAGACTACGACGCGGGACGCCTACAGTCGCGATTACCGCACTTTCTTTCTGGCCGACGGCACCGCCACGATAAACGAAGAGATGCATCTGGCGAGCCTGCTCAACCTTGCCTATGGTTTCTCGTACGTGACGACCGTGAAGGAAATGGTGAAGGCCCTGAAGTAGGGCAGTCACCCGGGCGAGGTCATTCCAGGCTCACGCCCTCCTCACGCAAAGAGCCCGCCGTGCGGCAGCTTGCGCCCCTGACGGCGGGCTCGATTCCGAGTCACTCCGGGTGAAGAAGCGGGTGTCCCGCGCTCTCGCCGGACTGCGACGGCCGGGATTACCTGAGCAACACCACCTTGTCCGTCTTCACGAACTGGCCCGCCTCGAACTGCGCCACGTAGACGCCGCTCGCGACCGCCTTGCCGCTCGAGTCCTTTCCGTCCCATGA
>JAFGJU010000174.1 GCA_016928935.1 Candidatus Eiseniibacteriota bacterium
CGTGTTCGAGACTCCGGCGCCGGAAACGAAGGTGGTAGCGGCGTAGACCGAAAACCTAACCGGAAGGCCGGCTGTAGACACGATTATGATTCAGGACACTTCATTTTCACTCCCCCGTAAACTTGCGATCTATCTCCGCTCCAGTAGAGGTCTGGCGCCCGCCGGCGGGCTCAAACGCGGCCTGTGTCGCGCTTGCCCCTAGCTGTACAATACCTACCGCGGCAAGCGGTCGACCAACTCGGCGCGGTACAGCGCAATGTCAAGATCGACCCCGCACTCCACTCTCAGAGTCACTCCGACATAGCCGTTCTTGGCGACCTCAAGAACGTGGAGATAGCGGGGACTTACACGGAAGGAGAACGTTCCATCTGCGTCCGTAACCTGCTCTGACTTGTACACCTCTCCCCACCGCACGTCCGACGCGCTCAACAACACCCGTGCGCTATCGACCGGGGTCCCGTCAACGCCGTCCACAACCGTGCCTGCTATTGAGGCATCAACTTCTGTGTGCTCCTTCGGGCCACACCCCAAAGCAAACACGACCAGGAGCAAGCCTGCCAGTATGTACCCCACTATCTTGCTCATTGGTATCGACCTCTCTCATTGAGCGGGGTACCTCCCCGCTCGACACAGGGAGCTACGCAATCAACCGCAGTGAGAATCACATGTGTTGAACGTCAACTGTTTTTCCCGGCGGCGACAAACAGAATTCTCGTTTCCAGTCTTCAGGTTCCCGCTAGCCTCCGTTCTCATCGCGGCCGCGAGAACGGCTTCTTGAGAAGCTCCAGGAGCCGCGATCTCGGCTCTGCCCGACTCACGATGCCCCCTGTTTGGAGCGGTCAGCCTTCCTTCTCTGGGATTCCTTCAGCCTGTAGCTCTGCACGTTAAGCACCAGGATCACGCTGTGGTGCACCAGGCGGTCTATGGCGGCCGCGGTCGTCATCGGGTCCTTGAAGATGGCTTCCCACTTGAAGAACGGCAGGTTCCTCGTCAGCATCACGCTCCCGCGCTCGTAACGTTCCGCCAGAAGCGTGAACAGAACCTCCATCTCGTCCCGGCCCTGCTGCACGTGGCCGATATCGTCCATGAGCACGGCGTCGTACCTGGCCAAGTGTTTGAGCATCCGGGAGAGCTTGAGATCCCTCTTGATTTAGAAGCTCCGCATCGGCCCCGCGTCGGCCCCGCCGTGGGCCGAGGCTGCCGTAATGCACCTCACCCGAGGAGTGAAGAGTCCGACCTGTTCATATACTGCAATCCGGCGCTTGCCCCGCCGCACTGCCTTGACGCCGGCCACCACATGAAGCGCCTGCTACCTGAACAGCTCCTTCATCCTGCCCCAGGTTCCCAGGTCGACGCGAATCGGCACGCAGTGAATGGACGCGACCAGCATGCTCTCGAAGAGAACCGGACCCCCTCCCGTCTGGGTGGCGGTCAGATTGTAAGGATACTCGCCGTTGCCCAGCAAGACGCCTCCGCCGTCCCTGCCGTCCCAGACCACCTCGTGGTAGCCCGCCGCCTGCGCCTCGTCAACGAGCACTCGCACCACCGCCGTGGTGTCCGGGCTCCAGACCCGCAGCAGCACGTCACACTGCTGGGCGAGCGCGTATTGAATCCTGGTGATGCTTGACTCGTTGCAGAATGGGTTGGGCGAGTTCTGGTTGAGAGCCCAGTCGGGCAGCGGCTGCGCCAGGGTCACCCCGGCAATCAGCATCACAGCGATTCCCGAAGCCAGCAATCGGACCAACAACAGCAGCTGTCTCATCGTCCGCCTCCTTGCCAAAGATGCCGAGCTCCGGTTCCGCCGAGTCGGGCAACGGCCCAGACCGAACCGAACACGTCAAGTTCCAGCCGTTTCGGCAGAGAGGCGGGACCGGACCAGATGCCTCGGGCTCCAGCTCCAGCCTTGTCGGGTAACAGCCGGGACACAACCAAACAGGTCAGGCGGCAACCGGGCCGACGCAGACTCGCTCGGCCTCGCGCGACCGTCCTGTCGGCAGAAGCTACCACGGAGCGGCGCCGCGGGCAAGCGCAGAAAAACGATGGTGCCCTCGCCCCGGGGCCTCGCCCGCGAGGCCGGAGGCGGGCACGACGCCCGCATCGGGAACAACGCCGGGCCAGGGCCTCACCCGCGAGGCCGGAGGCCGGCAGTCTCACCTCGGCGCCGCGCCGGGCTGTTTCGCCTTTGACACCCGTCGCCGGCTCCCATAGAATGGGCGTTCGGACAGGAGATTTGGCTGGGAACCGCGCGGGACATCGCGGCTAACCCCTGCGAGTTCTGGGGTTCCGAGCCGGCCGGAGGCCCAAGAGGTGAAAACGCCCAAGAAACGCAAGAAGCCGACAGTCCTGACGCCGACCGAGGCAATACTGGAAAGCATCTCGGACGGCGTCTTCACGGTGGACATGCACTGGCATATCACGTCCTTCAACCGGGCCGCGGAGAGAATCACCAGGGTGCCGCGCAGGGAGGCAATCGGCCGCAGGTGTTCCGAGGTGTTCCGCTCGAACATGTGCGGCGCTGCCTGCGCTCTCCAGCAAACCCTCAAGACCGGTAAGCCCATCATAGGCAAGTCCGGTTACATTATAGATGCGGAAGGAAACCGCATCCCCATCAGCATCTCGACCGCAGTGCTGAGGGACGCCCACGGGCGCGTCACCGGCGGGGCCGAGACCTTTCGCGACCTCTCAGAAGTGGAAGCGCTCCGGCAGGAGCTGGAGGGGAGATTCCAGGTGGGTGACCTGGCCAGTCGAAGCCCCCTCATGCAGAGAGTGTTCGAGGTTCTCCCTGCCATCGCCTCCAGCCCCAGCACGGTCCTCATCCTCGGAGAGACCGGGACGGGCAAGGAACTGGTGGCGCGGACAATCCACTCGCTCAGTCCCCACAGTCGTGGCCCCTTCGTGGCGGTGAACTGCGGAGCCCTACCGGACACTCTGCTGGAATCGGAGCTCTTCGGGTACAGGGCCGGCGCCTTCACTGGCGCGAACAAGGACAAGCCGGGCCGTTTCGCGCTCGCGCGCGAGGGTACGATCTTCCTGGACGAGATCGGCGAGGTGAGCTCTGCGCTGCAGGTGCGCCTCCTCAGGGTTCTTCAGGAGCGAACTTACGAGCCGCTGGGAGCGACTCGTTCCGAAACCACGAACGCGCGCGTGATCGTGGCCACGAACAGGGACCTGGCCGACCAGGTGCGGCTGGGCCTGTTCAGGGAGGACCTGTACTACCGGGTCAACGTCGTGCGCGTCGAGCTGCCGCCGCTTCGCCGGCGCATGGAGGACATCCCGCTTCTGGTGCACCAGTTCATCACCCGATTCAACCGGCTGCAAGCCAAGGCGGTGCAGGGCATCACGACCAACGCCCTGTCGCTTCTGATGGCGCACGACTGGCCCGGGAACATTCGGGAGCTCGAAAACGCCGTCGAACGCGCGTTCATCCTGTGCAACGAGGGACAGATAGACGTCCGGCACCTGCCGGAGGAGTTGACGGCGCGCGCGAAGACGGCCGGAACGGGCTCGGACGTGCGCTCCGCGCACAACGTCCTGGACGCCCAGGCCATTCGCGCGTCCCTCGAGCGCAACTCGTTCAATCGCGCCGCGGCCGCCAGGGAGCTGGGCATTCACAAGACCACGCTGTTCCGCAGGATGAAGAGACTCGGCATCTCCCCTCCGCAGAAGGACGGCCGTTCCGCTCGCGCCCGGAAACAGTAGCGTCCTCGCACCTATTTGGTTTCTCTACAGTAGCAGTATTGCAACTCCGGCCGCATAGTCATCCCGTCCGCGTCCCGACGTATTTTCTTCCCCTACAAGAGCTTATACATGTGTTCTCGCTCGACCCCGCAGTTGGCACTACACTTGCTGCTACGTTCCTCAGGAACACCGAGAGGAGTCGAGGTCATGAAGGCGGCGTTTTCGCACTGGGACAACAGGATTGCGCCGGTGTTTGACACCGCGCGTCAGATCCGCCTCATAGAGGCGGAAGGCGGGGGAATAGTTTCCCAGACCGAAGAACTCCTCACGGACGACTACCCGGTCAGGAAGATTCAGCGGCTGGTCGAGCTGGGAGTGGGCACGTTGGTCTGCGGCGCCATTTCCAGGCCCATGCACGACATGGCCGCTGCGTACGGCATGCGGGTGTTCTCGTTTGTTGCCGGCGACCTTGACCAGGTGATTCGCGCCTGGTCTCTCGGCGGCTTGGAACGCGACGCGTTTGCCATGCCCGGCTGCCGCGGGCGAGACAGGCGACGCTACTTAGCGACTCAGGGCATGAGCCAGGAGGGATTTCTTATGGACGGACAGGGACGCGGAATGGGAATGGGCGGCGGCCGAGGCGGCGGAATGGGCCAAGGACGCGGCGGAGGCATCGGACAGGGACGTGGGGCCGGCCAGGGACGACGCGGACAGGGACGGGGTCGCATGGGTGGCCCTCTTGCCGCGGGCGCCACGGGGGACTGCGTGTGCCCCAAGTGCGGCCATCGTGAACCGCACCAACGAGGAGTGCCTTGCATGCAGAGACAGTGTCCGCAATGCGGCACTCTGATGACCAGAGAGTGACAATCGATTCCCAGGAAAGGAGGGAACTACAATGCCAGGAGGAGACAGAACCGGACCGTCGGGAATGGGCCCGATGACGGGCCGCGCAGCGGGTTACTGCGGGGGCAACGGCATGCCCGGGTACATGAACCCGGCCTTCGGCCGGGGCTTCGGCGGCGGCTTCGGACGCGGACGCGGATTCGGCGGCCGGGGCGGCGGGCGCGGATGGCGGAACATGTACTACGCCACGGGGCTGCCGGGCTGGATGCGCTACGGCGGCTACGCCGGAGCATATCCGTACGGTTCCGCGGTGCCCTATCCGTACGCGGCGCCGTACTCGAAGCTCGACCCGGACGTTGAGAAACAGGCGTTGAAGAACCAGGCCGACGCCCTGCAGGCGGAGCTGGAGATGGTGAAGAAGCGCCTGGACGAGATCGAGGCTGGAACTGAAGCGTAGTAAATCGCCGTCGACGGACCCCGCCACGGCACAAGCCCCCTCTGTGCTGGGGCGGGCCGTCGACGGGCGCACCACTGCGCACAAAGGGGCACGCTGGATGAAGAAAGTCGGAATCATCATATGCGACCGCTACCGCAACTGCGGCGGCGGCAAGTGTCTTAGGGCCATGCGCGAGCGCAAGGGCGGTTTCGCGATCTATTCGACCCAGGAACCCGTGGAGGTAGTGGGTTATTCAAGTTGTGGCGGTTGTCCGGGCGGAAACGTGGAGTACGTGCCCGAGGAAATGAAGAAGAACGGCGCGAACGTCATTCACCTTGCCACGGGCATGGTCGTGGGGTATCCGCCCTGCCCGAACATCAGAAATTTCAAGAAATACATCGAGACCCAGTTCGGGCTCCCGGTGGTCGTGGGCACACACCCAATTCCACAGAAGTACATGGAGGCCCACGAGAAGCTGCCGTTCTGGACCGAGCACAAGATGGCGGAGATCGCCCGCCATCTCATGGAAGAACCGGAAGAGGTCAAGACCGCGTACAACTGAGTGAGGTAAAGATGAAGATCGTTTTCACCACATCGGGTGACAACCTCAGCGCGCCACTCGACACCCGCTTCGGCCGAGCGCCGAAGTTCCTGGTGTATGACTTGGACGGCGGCACGTTTGAGGTGCTTGACAATCGCCAGAACTTGAACGCGGCGCAGGGAGCAGGAGTCCAGTCGGCGGAGATCGTGGCAAGGACGGGGGCGCAGGCGTTGGTGTCGGGCCATTGCGGCCCGAAGGCGTTCCGCGTGCTCTCCGCCGCCGGCGTCAAGATATTCACGAGCGAGGCCGCAACGGTGGCCGAGGCGCTGGAGCATTACCGCGCCGGAAAGCTCACCGAGGCCGGGTCGGCGGACGTGGAGGGACACTGGGTATGACGGGATTCGGCACGCGGCAAACGGCGCGAAGACACAGCTGCTGTGGTGGAGCCGACTCATGATCGTGGCGGTGGCCTCGGGAAAGGGTGGAACAGGAAAGACTACTGTAGCGGTGAACATGGCGCGGGTCCTCGGCTCGGACGTTCAGCTCCTGGACTGCGACGTGGAGGAGCCGAACGCCCACCTGTTCTTGAAGGGCGCCGCACTCAAGGAGGAGACTGCCTGTATCCCGATTCCCGAGGTGGACGAATCCCTCTGTGACGGGTGCGGCGAATGCGGCCGGTTCTGCGAATACAAAGCCATCGTGTCCTTCGGGGCGAAGCCGATCGTATTTCCGGATATGTGTCACGGCTGCGGAGGCTGCATGAAGGTGTGTCCGAGGAAGGCAATCCGCGAGGTGGACAGACGCGTGGGCGTGGTCGAGACGGCGCGGTCGGGCAACATCACTCTCATACAGGGCCGCCTCGACGTGGGTGAGGCCATGGCACCGCCGCTCATCCGCGCAGTCAAGGCCCGGCTCCGGAACGGAACGCCCGCCATACTGGACGCGCCGCCCGGAACCTCGTGTCCGGTGATTACGACAGTGCGCGGCGCGGACTTCGTGGTGCTGGTGACCGAGCCGACACCGTTCGGCCTGCACGACCTGAGGCTCGCCGTGGACATGGTGAGGGAGCTGCGAATCCCGTTTGGCGTGGTGGTGAACAGGGTCGGCATCGGCGACGACCGCGTGCACGCCTACTGCAGGGGCGAGGACATCCCGGTTCTTCTGGAAATCCCCGACGACCGAAGAATAGCCGAGGCCTATTCCAGAGGGAACCTGATCGTGGACGCGCTGCCGGAGTATCAGGGTCTCTTCCGCGGCCTGACCGAGACGACGTTGGAACTTCGGAAGAGCAGGGAGGCATAAGCCATGCCGACTTACGAATACGAGTGCGACGCGTGCGGTTTGCGTTTCGAACTCAAGCAGTCTATGAAGGACGCCCCCCTCACGGAGTGCCCGGAGTGCCACGGAAAAGTCCGCCGCCTCGTCAGCGGAGGCGCAGGGTTTATACTTAAAGGGTCCGGGCGCGGACGGGCGACGGGTAGTGGGGACGCCTGCTCCCTCAGGGAATTCGGCAGGACCTGCTGCGGCCGGGACGAACGGTGTGAAGAACCACCGTGTGGAGACACAACATGAGCAAGGAGCATTTTCGGTACCTCTACGGGCCTGTCCCGTCGCGACGGCTGGGGCGTTCGCTCGGCGTCGACCTGGTGCCTCTCAAGACATGCACCTACGACTGCATATACTGCCAGCTTGGAAGGACCACCGACAAGACCTGCAAGCGGAAGGAATACGTTGCAGTGGACGAGGTAGTGGCCGAGCTTGAGCGCAAGCTGGCCACGCTTGATACTCCCGACTACATCAGCCTTTCCGGCTCGGGAGAACCGACGCTGAACAGCGGCATAGGAGACCTCATACGCAGGATAAAAGGAATCAGCAAGGTCCCGGTGGCCGTCCTGACCAACGGTTCGCTGCTGTGGAGGGCCGAGGTGCAGGACGCTTTGATGGCGGCCGATTTGGTGATTCCTTCACTTGACGCCGGAGACGAACGTCTGTTTCACTATGTGAATCGCCCGCACACGTCCATATCTTTTGAACGGGTGGTGGACGGCATCGCGGCTTTCACCGCGCGGTTTCCGGGAAAGGTGTGGCTGGAGGTCTTTCTGCTCGCGGGCGTCACCGACATGCCGTCCGAGGTCAAGAAGACAGCGGCCCTGGCAAAGCGTATTGCGCCGGCGCGTGTTCAGCTGAACACCGTCGCGCGGCCGGCGGCGGAGGGCTTCGCTCTCCCGGTTCCTCACGACAAGATGCTCAGCATAAAGTCCCTCTTCGCCGGCGGGGCGGACATCATAGCGGAGGCGCCGCCGGAAATCGCGCGCGCGGCGGGCACTTTCGAGGCCGGGGACGAGGAGATGCTCTCTCTGCTCAGCAGGCGACCCTGCACCGCAGCCGACGTGGCGAAGGGACTCAAGCTGAACGTGACGGAGGCCCTGAAGCAGCTCGAACTGCTTCGCGCCGCCGGGAAAGTGACCGTAATATCCTCCGGCGGACGGACGTTCTACACTGTCGGCGGCCCTGTGGAGGCTTCAAGGAAGTGATGGGGGATGCGTGAGCTGGTCGTAATCAGCGGCAAGGGCGGCACCGGCAAGACAAGCGTCACCGCGTCGTTCGCGGTGCTGGCGGACAGGCCCGTCATCGCCGACTGCGACGTGGACGCGGCAGATCTGCACTTGGTCCTTTCACCCCGTGTGAAGGAGCGCCATGAGTTCTGGAGCGGCCGGGAGGCCGTCATAAGGCAGGAAGACTGCAACGGCTGCGGGATCTGCCTGTCCGAATGCCGGTTCGACGCCGTGATTAAGGACGGGGCGGCCGCGGGCCACGAGCAGTTCTCCATCGATCCCGTTTCCTGCGAGGGCTGCGGTGTCTGCGCCAGGTTCTGCCCGCAGGAAGCCATTGATATGCGCGAGCGCCTGTGCGGCGAGTGGATGATATCGGAGACTCGCTGCGGCCCCATGGTCCACGCCAGGCTTGGTGTGGCCGCCGAGAACTCGGGCAAATTGGTCACGACGGTCCGCCAGGAGGCCCGGCGCATCGCAGAGGAGCAGAACAGGTCGATCGTCATCGTGGACGGGCCGCCGGGCATCGGCTGTCCGGTCATCGCCTCCTTGACCGGCGCGACGCAGGTGCTGGTCGTCACGGAGCCCACTGTCTCCGGCGAGCACGACTTGGAACGGGTTCTGTCCTTGACCAGGCACTTCAAGATCCCGGCGGCCGTCTGCGTGAACAAGTGGGACCTCAATCCCGAGATGACGCAGTTGATAGAGGGCAAGGCGCGCGTCGCCGGAGCGAGCGTGGCCGGCCGAATACGCTATGATTCCGCAGTAACCAGGGCGCAGATGATGGAGCGAGCGATTGTGGAAACCCCGGCGCATTGCGCGGAGGACTTTCGCCGCGTGTGGGACGAACTGAACGCATAGGAGGCATCGAAGTATATGGACCGCACTGACCGAGACGCAGAGGCGCGCATGAAGAAGTCCCCGGACGAGAAGACCGCCCGCGACGACCACGGAGAGGCCGGAGGGCCGGCCCCGAAGCACCGCCAGAGCCATACCCAAAACGAATCCGAAGAGCGGCTCAAGCTCCAGTCCCGCCTGTCCCGCATTCGCCACAAGGTGGTCGTGTTGTCCGGCAAGGGCGGGGTCGGTAAGAGCATGGTCGCCGTGAGCCTCGCCTCGGCACTGGCGCAGTCCGGCAAGCGTGTCGGATTGCTGGACGTCGACGTCCACGGACCCAGCATTCCGACGATGCTCGGTCTGGAGGGCAGTCCGATCCACGGGAGCGAAGACGGGATGCTTCCGGTAGAAGTGGGCGGCATGAAGGTGATGTCACTCGGCCTGCTCCTCCAGGACCAGGATTCAGCCGTGATCTGGCGTGGGCCGATGAAGATGAAGGTCATCAACCAGTTTCTGACGGACGTCGCGTGGGGAGACCTCGACTACCTGATCATAGATTCGCCGCCCGGGACCGGGGACGAGCCGCTTTCAGTCTGCCAGTTGATAGGGTCGCTGGACGGCGCCGTGATCGTCACGACTCCTCAGAAGGTGGCCGCCGTGGATGTGCGGAAATCCATCACCTTCTGCCGCGAGCTCAACGTGCCCGTGCTCGGAGTAGTGGAGAACATGAGCGGTTTCGCGTGTCCCAAGTGCGGCGAGGTAACGCCGATTCTGAGTTCGGGCGGAGGCAAGCGCATCGCGGAGGACATGAGAGTCCCCTTCCTGGGCTCCATTCCCATCGACCCCAGAATCGCCGACGCGTGCGACTCGGGCCGGGCTCACATGCTCGGCGAGGTCGCGCCCGCGGCGGCGCAAGTCATACAGAACATTGTCAGAATGATCCCCGGGATGGAAGGGACCGGCGCGACCCCCAAAACTACTGCGGTTACGACGCGGTCGGAGGACAAACACTTGAGAATCGCGATCCCAATCAACGACGGAAAGCTCTCCCTGCACTTCGGTCACTGCCAGCACTTCGCGCTCGTGGACGTGGACATGTCGGAAAAAAAGATCCTAAAACGTGAGGACCTCGAGGCGCCCGCGCATGAACCCGGACTCCTGCCCCCGTGGCTGGCCGAACGAGGAGCGCGCCTGATCATAGCCGGCGGCATGGGACAGCGGGCGCAGGGGCTCTTCAACCAGCACGGCATTGAAGTGGTTGTGGGGGCTTCGGCCGAGACGCCGGAGCACCTGGTAAGCCAATACATGGCAGGAGCACTGCAATCAGGAGAGAACATCTGTGACCACTGAGGCCCCGCTCGCGGCCGTCGCCGCCAGTCATCACACCCGCTGCATTCTGTGCGGAAAGCGGAATCCGAGGTCCTTGCGATTGTCGTTCACGCCGACTGAAAAGGGCGCCGTCACGGCACGGCTGGGGCCGCATCCCGAGCTCCAGGGCTATGACGGGCTCCTGCACGGGGGAGTCATAGCGGCGCTTCTGGACGGGGCGATGACGCACTGCCTGTTCCATCACGGAGTTGAGGCAGTCACGGGTGACCTTCATGTCCGGTTCGTGAGGGCGGTTCCCTGTGACGTCCCGGTGGAGCTGACAGCCCGGACGCTCTCCGCGCGTCCACCGTTGTATCGCGTCAGAGCAGAACTCATCGCCGACAAACGCATAATGGCGTGGGCCGAGGCCACGTTCATGAGGCGCCAGGCGCACTCACGCTCCGATGCGCTTCGTCACGAGTGAACCGGGCAGACCGTGGAGCGCTTCCCGTCGCCAAAAAGCAGATCGGGAGGAATGCTTGATTCCCCCCGATTCGCCATGTCTGAAACGACCGACAATACTGAGGTGTGGCTATTTCACAGGGCTGTTAATACCTTCTGTATCCCGAACCTGACCGGGAACCTTCCCTGTTCGTACGAGGGCGAGCCTCGTCGACTTTCAGAGTGCGGCCCTGGAACTCCTGGCCGTCCAGCGCGTCCTTCGCCTTCTCGGCGTCCGCCGCGTTGGCCATCTCCACGAATCCAAACCCCTTTCCTTCTATCACGCTGACCTGGGTGACTTCGCCGTGGCTGGAGAACAGTGTCTCGAGCTCACTGCTAACGACTGAGTAACCGAGATTTCCTACGTAAAGTCTGCTGCCTTGCATTCTGGAGCTTCCTTTCTTCCTCGTCTCTCTGTCCAATAATGTTCCCTAGGAAGTAGAAGCAAAGTAGCACTTCAGACCTCTTCAACAACACTACTAAACACAAGAGAATATTGATCAGTAAACGGTTTCGGAACGATCGACTGTGACGAGTGCCTCCTTTCAGTAGTTGCCGGCCATTTCATAGACATGTTTCTTTTCGCTCGTGAATGTCCGAGAGACTTCCAGAGGGAGAACCCGGACAAGAGAGGGCAAAATGAGTAACGTTCGACGGAAGGCCACGAGGAGGTAACTACTGCGGACTATCTTCGTGAACTAACGGGAACTCAACCTGTCCTCTGCGACTGCCTCTCAAGCTCCAATCCGAACTCCCGAACTCGAGGGCGTCACCATTTCATTACCATTATCAATATAGACCAGGACGTCATTCCTGTCAATGAGTGATTTTTACCCACATGAGATGGAGGAAGAACCCCTCCCCAGAACCCCAAGCTACGCAAGACTCTTGACGCTGCCTTGTTACGCCTCCGGCTAGTATGATGCCCCTCGCGGCGTTACGGGCGAAAACAGATCCGGGCTCCTTGCCCACGGCTTGCTCCGTTCAGCGGTTTGCTCCGTATTACGGCTTACCCCCCGTCTTGAGGAGTCTCTGATAATAGCTGCCGGACGTGTACAGGACGGCGGCAGGGTTGTGACCCGTGACCCTGTCCTTGACGACCAGCACCGTGCACGGGGCGCCCGCATGCTTCAAAAAGAGCGAGTCGTGTCCCACGCACAGGCCCACGAGGACGTTGAAGTCGGTCCCCTCCTCGTTCAGGACCATCGCCTGTCCTATCGGGTTACACATCGACTCGAATTCCCCGGGACATATCTTCTCGTCTTCCTTGAGACCCAGTGTCTCCTTCGGCACTCCGCCCACCTTGCAGACCACCGACACCACCTCGAACCCGCGATGCTCCAGTATCTTCACCAGCATTTCGGCCTCTCTCGCGAGCCCCGAGCAAAACGCTACGCCCAGCTTCTTGTATCCCATCTTCTCGGCGAATTCGCACACTTCCAGAACTCGCGGCTTGACCGGATGCAACACGTATGGCTTGGTCTCACCCCGACCGACGTAGCATTCCGCCTCCTGAAGCGAAGCCATGCGGGCGAAGCGCCTGATTGCGGGGTCCCGATAGATGGACCTGACCTTTGCCAGGACGTCCGTCCACCTGAGAGTGGGACAATACGCCGGACCGGTTCCCTTCTCCGAACGGCAGACCTTGAGGGTGGCGGAGCAGTTGGCGCAGCGGGCCCTTCTGCTGGGGTGCTTTGTGTCGTCGGCCATGACCGAGTGCCTCCATTGGTGCGACGTAACGCGCCTGCCGTTCTTCTGACTCCCTCAGTGGGCCTATTGTATCCCGGTGACCACCTTCAGCGTCCCATCCTTGAATTGGTTCGCCACCGAGCCGCACTCCACGAAATAGAGCTTCCCATCGGCGTCGTCCCATCTCACGGACAGCGGGTAGTTGAGGCCCGAGCAGAGGGTGACGTCGGCCTTGGTGCTCAGATCGATGGCCCCGACTGTACCCCCAAGATGATCAGAGTAGAAAAGGTATTTCGAAGAGAACGACATGGATATGATGCCCTTGTCTGCGAAGTTCACGAACTTAGACCCCGACCAGTACCAGATACTGGCGATGTCTGCATAATAGAGCGTGGCCCCGCTCTTTGAAATGCATCTCGTCCTTCCGAGTCCGGTGTGCAGCACTGAGGGGCTTGTGTAGGCCCCCGCCGACAAGAGATAGATGCTGTTGGCCCCGGGCGTGTCGCTCGAGCCGATGATGTATATGTCGTCGTCGGGTTCTATGAACATGTCGCACGCCGCAATGGCGATATCGACCACGTGCGTCTCGGTTTTTGTGGCCGGGTCCACAGCGCTCACCTTCCCCTGATCACCGGGTATGGAGTTGAGGTAGGAAGTAAGGTAAATCATGCCGTCGCTGGCCACGACGACCGCGTCCGAGTTGACCGGGTCGTCCGCGAGCAGCGTGGTGTCCCCGCTCCCGACATCATACACAGTCAGGGCGATCTTTCCGCCGAAGCCCGTGTTGCGACCGGCGGTCTCCGTGAAATACACCTTCCCGTCCTTCACCCAGAGCCCCGTCGGATACTCGAGGCCGGTCAGAAGCGTGTCGACTTGCATAGTCGGTTGAGTCTTCGGCTTGCTGGGGCCGTCGTCGTCTCCACAGCCGAAGGTCAGGATGAGGAGACTCAGAAAGGCCAGGACGTACAGCTTCTTCATGGCTCCCTCCTATTGTGAGGGGAACGAATAGCGATGCAACCAACTGCTGAGGAAGTCCTAGCGCTCCAGCCGGGGCGTGTCAAGGGAATCTCACGCCTCTCCAAACTCCGGCGGTTTGAAGTCGGGGTCGGAAGCCATCACGACCTTCCCCGCCCGCGTGTACCTGCCCAGAACCAGGACTCGATACGAACGCCGGAGCGATTCCACCAAGACCACCACCGCGCAAGTCATGATGACTGCCGAGAGCACGATGTTGATGTAGCCCAGGACCACCTTGCCCGGGGCCTTGGTAAGCGGAATGAAGTTGTGGAATATGTTGCACCAGCCCGCGTAGAGCGTGGTCACGGCCACGAACGCGAGCGGAACCAGCGTGACCCACACGTACCGCACCTTTCCGGCGTTTATGAGCGCCGCATTGGCGACCGCCAGGGCGACGCCCGCCAGAAGCTGGTTGGCCGTGCCGAACATGGGCCAGATGGTGCTGATGTTTCCCGTCCAGATGAAGTACGCCCAGAAGAAGACGACGAGGCCCGTCGAGACGAGCGTGCCGGGAATCCAGTCGGTCCTCTCCATGGGCTTGTATATTCTGCCCCCAAACTCCTGGAAGAGGAATCTCGCCACCCGCGTTCCGGTGTCGATGGTGGTCAGGATGAACAGGGCCTCGAACATGATGGCGAAGTGGTACCAGTAGGACATGAGCGCCCTCATGCCTGGCAGGCCCGAGAATATCTGGGCGAACCCGACGGCCAGAGACACCGCGCCGCCCGGCCGTGCCGCGACGTCCTCTCCCACCTGCTTGGAGAGGTCGGCCAGGTGCACCGGCTTGAGTCCCATCTTCGCGAACACCTCCGTCGGCACGTTTATGGCGAAGTAGTCGGCCGGCACCAGCGAACACGCCGCCACTAGTGCGACGACGCTCACGACGCTTTCCACCAGCATCGCTCCGTATCCTATCAGTACGGCGTCCGATTCCTTCGATATCATCTTGGGCGTCGTCCCCGACGCCACCAGGGCGTGGAAACCGGAGATGGCGCCGCACGCTATCGTGATGAACAGGAACGGGAACAGCTTTCCAGGAATGACCGGTCCGCCGCCGTGCACGTACTGCGTCACGGCCGGCATCCTGAGGTAGGGATGGACCACCAGCACTCCGACCACGAGCGCGATGATCGTGCCTATCTTCAGGTATGAGCTCAGATAGTCGCGGGGGCATAGGAGCATCCACACAGGCAGCACGGAAGCGATGAAGCCGTAGGCGGCAATCGAGATTATTATGCCCTCCCTGGACAGGGTGAACCAGGGCCCCAGGACGGAGTCGGGTACCCGGCCGCCGATTATGACGGCGGCGAACACGCCTATCACTCCTATTACACTAGCCTCCGCGATACGCCCGGGCCTTATGCGGTACATCCACAGTCCCACGAACAGGGCCACGGGAATCGTCATCGCGATTGTGAACGTGCCCCACGAGCTCTCGGCCAGTGCGTTGACGACCGCCAGCCCGAGTCCGGCCAGAGCCACCACGATGATTATCAAGATGGCCACTGAGGCAATGCTGCCGGCGAGCGGACTCACCTCGTGGGTGGCGATCTCAGCCAGAGACCTGCCCTTCCTGCGTATGGAGGCGGCAAGTATGAGGAAGTCGTGCACCCCACCCGCCAGCACGGCGCCGAACAGCAGCCAGAGCAGGCCGGGCGCGTACCCGAACTGCGAGGCCAGCACCGGCCCTATCAACGGTCCTGCTCCGGAAATGGCGGCGAAGTGATGCCCGAACAGGACCCACTTGTTCGTGGGGTGGTAGTTCTGGCCGTCGCGCATAGTGTAGGCCGGAGTGGTTCTCGCGTCGTTGATGACGGCAATTCTGGCTGCGATGAATGCGCTGTAGTAGCGGTAGGCCAGTGCCATCACGAGGATGGCTCCGAGCACGATGGGTACTGCGTTCATGAGCGCTCCTCAGGCTGTCGGGCGCAACCGCCCTACGCCGCGGGCCGGCCCTTGCCCAGGTGCCCGAAGGCCCGTCCCAACCTACCCTCCAGCCTATCCAGGTAGATGTAGAAGACCGGTGTCACGTAAAGCGTGACCAGCTGTGAGAACAGAAGCCCGCCCACTACGCACAGGCCCAGGGGACGCCGGGACTCGGCGCCCGCCCCCACACCGAGCGCGATGGGCAGCGTTGCCATCAGCGCCGCCACCGTGGTCATCATGATGGGCCGGAACCTGATCTTGCAGGCTGTGACTATGGCCTCCTCGCACGCCATTCCCCTGTCCCTGGCCTCGATGGCGAAGTCCACCATCATGATGGCGTTTTTCTTGACGACGCCGACCAGCAGTATGAGCCCGACGAAGCTGTACAGGTTCAAGTCCACGCGAAAAATGATGAGAGTGACCAGGGCGCCGAACACGGCGAACGGCAGGCCCGTCAGTATCGTTACCGGATGAATGAAGCTCTCGTAGAGGATTCCGAGGATCATGTAGATGACGAGCACGGCCAGCACGAGCAGCGCCGCAAGACTGCTCTGGGAGGCCTGGAACACCTGTGCCGTCCCCGAGAAGCTGGTCGCTATCGACGCGGGCAGCGTCTCCCGCGCGACCCTGTCCACTTCGCTCACCGCCCGGCTGAGAGACACGCCTTCAGCCAGGTTGAACGAGACGGTCACGGACGGAATCTGGCCGGAGTGGTTGACGCTGAGCGGACCGACGCC
>JAFGJU010000175.1 GCA_016928935.1 Candidatus Eiseniibacteriota bacterium
CCGCGCCGGGCTCTTTGCCTGTTCGCGTCCGGAGGCCTTCTGCCCGCCAACCTTCACGCAACACGGCGCTCGCACCTTACTGGGGTCTGAGCAGCAGCCTCGGCGTGAGAGGCATCGCCCTCTTCACCGTTCGGTGCCGTCGGCGGGCGTCCTTGTCTTTGCTGGCCCGCCGGGCGCAAACGCGCGAAAAGCCGGGTTAGCGTATTCTCCGCAGTTTCTCGGAGCGCCGCGCCGACCGGAACAGCCTCTCGTTGAAGGAGAACTGCGTCGTGGTGGTGCCGGCCGCCGGCGGCCGCTAGGACGGCGAATACGACGCATAATACGGCGACGTCTTTCGCGGAAACTGCGGACACTCCCAACTATCCGCCGTTATTCTCCGCAGTTCTCGTGCTTGACCGTCGAAGTCCAGGCGGCATTCGAGCGAGTTTCCGGGTTTAGGCGTTTCTTCGGCGGAGCTTAGCCCGGAGAATCGCTCGGTTGCGCCCGCCGGGCCCGTCCGGGGGTTAGGTGCCAAGTGGCTCGCCGGGTTTGCCGCATCAAGCCGTGGCACATGGCTTTCTCGCCGGCCGTGGGGTGTCCCCAGTCCGGCGTTTGACTGCCAGGAGTCCGCAGGTTGACTGCCACCCAGACGGATTCCGACGCGGAATCCGGTGGTTACGTGCTGTTCGACAGCGGTGCCAGACGACGGGGAGGTCGCGCTGGAGGTGCGCCGAACAGCCCTCCATCCACTGGACTTCCCAGGCGATGCCGTCGATTCCTCGTGAGTCTTCCCGTCATCGGCGGGTCCCCCAAAGACGTGCGATGCCCACCGTGATCATGGGGCCGACCAGCACAAGCAGGAAACCGTACGCCATCGCAGAATACCCTTGAGCCACAAGGGCTATGATTCCCACCTTCGCCAAGATCATGGCCGCCGCGAGGAACGCCGCCGTCAGGAGCCCGCGGGTAACCATGCCGAGGTGCCGACCCGTCCGTTCCTCCAGGTGCTTGTCTGCTCGGTCCACAATCGCGAACGTTAGACCTACCGCGGTATCGAGCAACGTCCATACCAAGATGAGGTAGTAGGCCACAAGCAGCCACCATCTCCCTGTTGCGACCACAACATCGTGCAGAGGGACCGGGGACGCGAGTGTACTCGCTGAGCCACCAAGCACTGCCGTCGCTACTAGACCCATCGGCACCACAATCAGCAGCGCCGCCGCGACCGACGATGCGACGACCTCAGCGCGGGTCCGCAGAAGGTCAAACGCGTAGAGGCATGCAGGCAATGCCACGGCGTTGTAGCATACGTACTCAAGCCCGCTTAGTGCCCAACCATTCACTCGGCCGTGGGCAAGAATGTCCCTCCACGCACCCGCTCGCGACAGACTAGCAATAGCGAAGAGCCCGTACCCGGCGCTCAGGATGGTGGCGCCAATCAGCTTGGTTGCCATCACAGCGGTCCTGCCCCAGGCAACGATAGCGGCACCCAGAACCACGGCGCCCATCACTCCCACCGCAGCAGGAAGCGCCACCACGCGAAACAACACCTCGACGGCGGCCGATACCACGATCGCGCACACCAAGACCGCCATTGCACCATAGATCAGATCCAGGACCGGCCACGCCGGTCCCAAGAAGACACGCGCCCACGACCGGTAGTCGAAGACGCGATACACGCGTGCGATCTCGGCGGCCAGGAAGAACAGGATCCCGAATCCGACGGCCGACACCACGAGGACACCGATGCCCCCCAGGCCGTGGCGAACGCAGTACTCCACGATCTCTCGGCCAGTCGCGAATCCGCCGCCAGTAACAACAGACTGGAAGACAAGGCCTGGCACCAGCACGCGCGTCACACGCCTGAGCTGAACACTCATAGGCAGCCTCCGTTGCTATGGCGTCCTCAGCAAGTCGGGCAAGGGGAGTACCCGCCGCACCGCCGCGAGTATCAGAGCCACGAGCCCCGCCTCCTTGTCGGGTGTCACGCCGAGATCTGCCCACACGTATGGCAGGAAGTAGTATGGAGGGTGTTCGTTTGCCACGAGCTCACTGAAGAGGAGCACACCCCATTCCGCGGTACGTTCCGCAAAAGCTGCCTGATCCACAGCGTAGAGTCGCCAGGACTGCTCCCCACCCTCGCAACCGCAGGACTTGAACCAGGACGCAACGGCGCGATGGAGTTGTTTGTCGCGGCGCCCGAACCAGTGAGCGAAGCTGAGGAGATCGGCAAGGAAGCGTCCACGGTCGAGAGGGGCGATTGCGTGGAGTGATCGCTCGATCTTGGACTGCTCCTGATCGTCGAGCATGAGGCAGTGCGTCCTGGCGTCGGATGGATCAGGATAGCGTGCGTAGAGGAGTCCCGAAGGAAAGTAGTATGGATGCACTGTCAAGTGCGGAGGCTCGGCTGCCGTCTCGCGGTCAAAGTAGTAGTCGCTGAAGTACAGAGAGGCCTGGGAATCATATGCCGGCTCCTTGCCGATAGCGAGCGAGAGAGTCCGAAACGGCTCGTCGAAGTCCCGTTCGCGGCGGACGGCGAGCTTCAGGCATGAGTCGTAGCGCGCTTGATGGAAGTATTGGAGGAAGAAGTAGAGAAACGTGGAGCGATCAAGGCGTCTTAGGTTCGACAGGACCGTCCGAAGGACCGAGGTGGCTGGCAGAAGCGCCCGATTGAGGAGGGGCAGCTTCAAGAGATCGAGCTCGGGTTGCCTCTGGCTTCGAAGCTCCAGTGACGCGAGCATGTCGTTGACTTCGTCGGGCGTGTAGCGGCGCGTGTCCACCGCAGGGCCCCAGAGTGCTCGTGCTAGCTGCACGTATTCTGACGCGAGGATCTCGACGTCGTTGAATGCCCGCTTGTCTGGGAGGGTCGTGGTCTCGCAGTTGTCGACTTCGACCCTGAGTGGATCGACTGCGGCATCAAGCAGGGAGTAGAGGCCTCGGCGCCACCTCGCATTGATGGCGAGATTCGCCTCGGCCTTGAGGTCCATCACCACCCAGTTGTAGGCTGCCCACGTGGACCCGGCGAGCATTAGACGCAGGGGCAACGCTAGACCGCACGCTACTCTCAGGCAGCGCCCAAGTTCTGCGAGGAGGGCCGCTGAGTCCCAGGTCGGGCTGAGCGTGTGGCAGAGAAGGATGCCCTTCAGGTGGTCGATGTTGCGCAGGTTGTCCGACGGATACGCCTCCAGCCACGACCGGGGGGGCGTGGCGTCGTTGGCGGGCTCAGACCAACGCATGACGAGCTCGGGCAGGACCGACCAGAGTCGCTCGACTGCACAAGCCGGTAATCGGTACGTCTCCGCGACCATGGTTCGGGGTGCCCTAGGCCCTTGGCCTTGGTCCCTTCCGCGACGGACGCGCTCCCATCTTGCGACGAGACGTCTTTCGATACCCGACGCGAGGGCCAGTCGCGGCTGACCCTCCCCAGGGGCGGCCTTGTGGCCGTTTGCTGACAAGGGGGCCTCGCTACTTCTGTGGACACGCTGGAACTGCCGTCGCTTCCTGGAGGAGCCGGTCGAAGAACTGAGAGGCAGCTTCGCGTAGGGTGGGCTGAACCGTCAGCAGAGACCATCGGATTGCATGGTCCCGCTCATATGTGTGGGTGAGGAGAAGGTAGTTGTTGTCGTACAGGACGACGTCGCTGGTGCGGAGCTTCTCTAGCCAACCGGTATAGGTGGGGTTCTCCAGCGCTTGCAGGGGTAGCTCGCGAACCTCGACGCCGACCGCGCGATGCAGACACGCGACTCTGCGGAGTCCTTGCTGATGACCACGCAGCTTCGGGTCATAGAGCATGATCCTGACGACGCGAACGCCGCGGGAGATTGCATCCTTCTGAATCGTGCGCCCAGAGCCACCTGGCCCAAAGAACTCCCAGTCATTCGCGGCCACCAGATTGGTCGCAAGGACGCGATTGTGCGCTCGCCGGAAGAGCGTTTCCCAGGTATTGAAGACCTCGTCCCGATCGATGAGGAGCTGGCCTGCGGGAAGGAGCTCTAGGCGATGATTCAGGAGCCGGAGTCCGCGGACAAAGAGGTCGCGCGCCTGCGGATCCGGGTAATCAGCGATGAAGCGTTCGGCCTTGTCATAAGGCGTTGGATGATCAAGAAGGTGCTCGAGACGTGTGAGCGTTCGCAGAGACATGAAGGCTGTGGAGGTAACATGGCCTGCGAACGCGCCGAGAAGCCCGAAGAGGAAAGCCTTGCCAAGAGCCCGGCGTTTGTCTTGAGCCGTTGGCGGGTCAGCCACGAGCTTCAGGAGTGTGCTCGCCACGAATCCGACGAGGGCCGCCACGAGTGAGATCGAGACGGGCGTCATAGGCATCCTCCGTGTGCGCGATTTCCCTTGTGCCCCAGCGAGGCGCGTTCGCTAGGGCGAGGATCGGCGGAGTCTAGCAGACCAAAGATGACCCCGCATCTATGCGACGAGACGCGTGAGCGGGCCGAGCGCCGGGGATGGCGCGGGGCGCCGTGTCGAACGCCGTTGTCGCCCTGCACTGAAAACGGTTCTTCCGCACTTCGTGTGCTCCTCAGCAAGCTGGCAAGGGCTCGAACCCGAGGACGCGAGCGACCTTGGTGCATACTGTAAGTCGAGCGGGCAGTCCCCTCGCCTGGAAGCCTCTGGTCCCACCCGGCCGTCATGCAGCGAGGGTCAGCCGTCCCATGATGTTCAGCACCTTGCCTCCGATCTTCGTTTCCGCCTCTGCGTCTCCAGGGATCGCCCTCGCAGGCTTCTCCCAACCAGGGTCTTGAAGCGGTACATCGCAACCCCACGACGCTGCGGCGGGTGTAGCCGCTCACCCGCTCCCACCGCTTCCGCCCCAACAGGAGAGCACTAAGAAACGGGGGCAGGCACCGGGGTAGGCTTGGGCGCCATGGCCCCTGGACGCCTCGCGTCGACCCAGGCGTACACGCTCCGGGTGGTCCTGCGAGGCATCAGCCCGTTGGTCTGGCGCCGCTTGCTCGTCCGGGCTGACTCCACAATCGCCGACCTGCACGACGTCCTCCAATTGGCCTTCGGCTGGAGCGACGAGCACTTGAACCGCTTCTTCATCCACGGCCGCGAGTACGGCTTCGAACACGAGGGCGGCATCTGGTTCCGGCGGCCCGGCCACGAGGTCGTGCTCGGCGGATTGGGCCTGCGTGCCCCAGAGAGGTTCACCTACGAGTACGACCCGGGCGACAGCTGGGTGCACGACGTGCATCTGGAGGCCTCTCGGACGCTCGACCCAAGACGGACCTATCCGGTCTGCATCGGGGGGCGTCGCGCCGCGCCGCCCGAAGACTGTGGAGGTCCGGCAGCCTTCATGGAGTCGCGCTGGCGCTGCCGACTCCAAGCCCGGTGCAGCCCGGCGGAATTCGAGGAAATCGGAGAGCTACTGCAGCTGGACGAAGACGATGAGGAGTGCCGCCGCCCTTGCCGAGGATGTCCGCGAAGACCGCCCTCCCCTCACGCTCCTGAAGGTCCTCCATCCGGAGCGCCACCAGCTCGCTTCTCCGAAGGGCGCAGCCGAGGAGGACGGCCAGGATCGCGCGATCGCGCTTTCCCCGGAGACTGCCGGTCCAGGGGCTCGCGAGGAGCCGCCCCGCCTCCGCGGCGTCGACCCAATTGCCGAGGCGGACGCCGTGGCGGCGCACGCCCTTGACGCGCGCGATCGCCGCCGCGCGCGCGGGGTCGAGGAGGCCGTTGTCGGAGGCTTCGAGGGCGAGCTTTCGGATCGGGGCCAGGCGGAGGTTGATGGTGGAGGGGGCGCGGCCGCTCGCCTCGAGGTGGGCCCGGTACTCCTGAACCGAGGCCCTCGTGAAGGGGCGCGGCGGGAGCCACGCCAGGAACTCACGAAGACCCCTCCCGTACGCCCTCCGGGACTCGGGGCTCGTCACGGAGTCGAGCACGAGCGCGACGAGGCGCTCCCCCTCCGGGACCCCGCCGAGGGGCAAGAGAGCCCCCTCCTGGCGTCCGTTTTCGACGTCCTCCGGCATCCCCTCCATTTTACTTTCGAGAAGGAGCATTACCCGGAGCGGAGCAGCGACGTTGAGCTCGGCAAGACGACGTCGCTGCCATGTCAGATCTGGATCCGCTCGACCTC